>JBDGQN010000001.1:0-7953 GCA_042219055.1 Salinibacter sp.
CTTCCGTCAGATCCGGAGAACTTTTTCCCAAAAGAGACCGGTTGAGGCTGCACTAACCCGGTCGTTCTCGCGCTACCATCCTCCTCTACGCCTTACTCGTCTTCATTCCGCTCCGCCCGCAGAGCCAGCAGCCGGTGGGGCCGCAGGGCCAGCGTGCCCCCCGGATCGATCGGATCCGTTCCGTCCAAGCTCCCGGCCACGTCGGTCACCACGTGCCAGGCCGCACAGTTCACGTCCTGCAGCTCGTTGGTCTCCGTCGGCAATTCGAACTCGACGGGCGCATCACTCTGGTTCATGAGCACCAGGAACGAATCGTCCGTCCGGGGCTGCCCCTGGGCGTCGGGGGCCAGGTCCAGGCCCCGTAGGAGATAGCCGAAGGCCTGCAGGTTCTCGTCGTGCCAGTCGTCGTGTGCCATCTCGCGGCCGTCAGGGTGCCACCAGAGCACGTCGCCCGTGCCGTCCCCTTCGCCAACCGGGTCCAGAAAGTGGCGCCGCCGAAAGCTTGGGTGCTCTTTGCGAAAGGCCGTAAGCTTCTGCACGAACTCCAGGAACTTCTCTTCACGCTCGTCGAGGTCCCAGTTGTACCACGTAATTTCGTTGTCCTGGCAGTAGGGATTGTTGTTGCCGCGGCGCGTGTGGGACAGCTCGTCGCCCCCCAGAATCATGGGCACGCCCTGCGACAGCAGGAGGGTGGCCATGAGGCTTCGCTTGCGCCGCTCGCGGCACCGGATGACGGCCGAGTCGTTGGTCGGGCCTTCGGTGCCACAGTTCGTGGAGTAATTCTCGTCGTGGCCGTCCTCGTTGTCCTCCTTGTTCTCCTCGTTGTGCTTCCGCTCGTAGCTCACCAGGTCTTGCAGCGTAAACCCGTCGTGGGCCGTGATGAAGTTGACGGAGGCGAAGGGACGACGGCCGGAGCGCTCGTAGAGGTCGCTGGAGCCGGCGATGCGGGTGGCCACCTCGCCGTTGAGGCCGCGGTCGCCCCGCCAGAAGCGGCGGATGGCATCGCGGTAGCGGCCATTCCACTCGGCCCACTGCCAGGGAAACGAGCCGACCTGATAGCCGCCCGGCCCCACGTCCCAGGGCTCGGCGATGAGCTTCACCTGGCTGAGCACCGGGTCCTGTTGCACCACCTTGAAGAAGGAGCCGAGCATGTCCACGTCGTACAGCTCGCGCGCCAGGGCCGAGGCGAGATCGAACCGAAAGCCGTCGACGTGCATCTCGGTCACCCAGTAGCGCAGGCTGTCCATAATCATCTGGAGCACGTACGAGTCGCCGGGGTCGAGCGTGTTACCGGTCCCCGTGTAGTCCATGTGGTAGCGCTCATCATCGGGGTTGAGCTTGTAGTAGGTGCGGTTGTCGATGCCGCGCCACGAGAGGGTCGGCCCCATGTGGTTCCCTTCACAGGTGTGGTTGTACACCACGTCGATGATGACCTCCAGTCCAGCTTCGTGCAGAGAGCGCACCATCATCTTAAAGTCGCGCACAGCACTGACGGGCCCATTCGCCGCGTATTCGGGCTCCGGGGCAAAGTAGGCGAGCGTATCGTATCCCCAGTAGTTGCGGAGGCCTTTTTCCAGGAGCTCTCGCCGATGCATCTTGGCATGCACCGGGAGCAGCTGCACTGTCGTGACGCCGAGGGCCTTCAGGTGATCGATCACCGGCTCGCAAGCCAAGCCCAGGTAGGTCCCCTGCAGGTGCTCCGGCACCTCCAGGTGCTGCTGGGTCATGCCCTTCACGTGGGTCTCGTAGATGATGGTGTCCTCCCACGGAATTTCGGGCGAGGTGTCGGTGCCCCAGGCAAAGGTTTCTTCCACCACGGCTCCGAGGGGGGCGTACGGCGCACTGTCGCGCGAATCGAAGGAGAGATCCTCCTTTTCCTCGTCGTCGAGGTCGTAGCCAAAGAGGCTGTCGTCCCAGCGCAGGGGCCGCCCGATGGCTTTGGCGTAGGGATCGAGCAGGACCTTGTTGGGGTTGAAGCGATGGCCGTTGGCCGGGTCGTAGGGTCCGTAGACGCGATAGCCATAGAGCTGGCCGGGACGCACGTTGACCACGTATCCGTGCCAGATGGGCCCCGTTTGCTCCGGAAGCTCGAACGTGACGGCGGGCTCTCGATCTTCGGCGTCATCGAACAATACCAGCTCCACCCGATCGGCGTGGGCACTGTGGAGGGCAAAGTTCACCCCGATGCCGTCCCACGTGGCGCCACGCGGGTACGGCTTGCCGGGACGAATGTGTAGCTCGTCCGCGAACTGAACGCCGGGACTGGGGGTGGTAGCGGAGGACTGAGATCGGTTCATAGACGACACGCATCCTGCAAAAGAGCACAACGGCACGGCCCATGCGCCTGCGGCCGGGACATGGATCGTGGCGGTTTGATGGAATGGACCGGGACAGTCACAGTTCGGCGTTGGGATTTTTGCCCACTAATGCATAGCGTGTATGCCAGTACACACCCCCTTTCACATTTGATCGTCCCCGGCTTTTTGGGACCGACATCTGCCGCCCGAGGTTGGTCCCGGCGTGTGGACACTTGAACATCTGAGCAGTGCCCTCCACGCCTCCTCTCGTCGGCGCGCGTTGCATCTCCTGCTCTTCAGTCCTCCCTATCATGGCTGCCAGTCCCCCCCCCTCGTCCGCCGCCCGCGCATCCACGATGCCCAAGTCGTGGTCCCGCGTCGTCATTGCATCCGTCTCGCCCACCGTCGACGGCGGGGAGTGGCCCATTAAGCGGGCTGTGGGGGAACGCACGGCGGTGACGGCCGACGTGATCGTGGATAGTCACGAGGCCCTCTCTGTGGAGCTCGTCTACCGCCACGAGGACGACGACACGGAGCACGTCACCCGAATGCCCCCCGTCGAGAACGACGCGTACCGGGGGCACTTTGAGGTGGCAGAGGTGGGAACGTATCTGTACCGCGTACGGGCCTGGATCAACCGCTTTGGCACGTGGCAGGATCAGTTTCGGCGCCGGGTGGAGGGGGGCGAGTCACAGGCCGAGATCGAGAGCGAGCTCAAGGTGGGTATCTCCCTCCTCGAAGACGCCGCCGCGAACGCCCCCGAGGACGACCGCGAGCTGCTAGAGGCCCACATCGAGGCCTTTGAAAACAAAAACGCGCAGGCCGCACTCGGGGAGGAAATTGCGGAGCTGGTGCGGCGCCACGCCCCCCACGATCAGCAAACCACGAGTGCCACCTACGAGGTGCTGGTGGATCCGAAGCGCGCCCGCAATGGCGCGTGGTACGAAGTCTTTCCGCGCTCCACAGGCGACACGCCGGGCGAGCACGCCACGCTCGACGACGCCGCCGAGCGCCTTCCGCGCATTCAAGAAATGGGCTTCGACATCGTCTACCTCCCCCCCGTCCATCCCATCGGCGAAACGAACCGGAAGGGGCCGGACGACGCCCCCGAGGCCGGCCCGGACGACCCCGGAAGCCCGTGGGCCATCGGCGGCTTCCTGGAGGACGGATCGAAAGGCGGGCATAAGAGCGTGCACCCCAAACTGGGCGGCATCGAGGCGTTCGACCGCTTCGTGGACCGGGCCAACGAACTGGGGCTGGACGTGGCCCTCGACATCGCCTTCCAGTGCTCGCCCGATCATCCCTACGTCGAGGAGCACCCGGAATGGTTCTACCACCGCCCCGACGGCTCCATCCGCTACGCCGAAAACCCGCCGAAGAAGTACAAGGACGTCCACCCCATCAACTTCGAAACGGAGGAGTGGCCCGCCCTCTGGCACGAACTAAAAAGCGTGTTCGAGCACTGGATTGACCACGGGGTTACCACCTTCCGTGTCGACAACCCCCACACCAAGCCGTTTGCGTTTTGGCAGTGGTGCCTCCGAGAGCTGCGCAAAGACACCCCCGAACTCATCGTCCTCTCGGAGGCCTTCACACGGCCGAAAATTATGTACCACCTCGCCAAGCTCGGCTTCAACAACTCGTACACCTACTTCGCCTGGCGCAATACGCCCGAGGAACTGGAGGAATACGCCAACGAGCTGTTTCACACCGACGTGGCCGAGTACTTCCGGCCCAACTTCTGGCCCAACACGCCGGACATCCTGCACGACGAGCTCGTTCATGGAGGACGTCCGGCCCACAAGAGCCGGTTCGTGCTCGCGGCCACCCTGTCGAGCGCCTATGGCGTCTACGGCCCGCCCTTCGAGCACGTCGACAACCGCCAGCGGGACACCAAGGAGGAATACGCCCACAACGAGAAGTACGAAATTCGGACCTGGAACTGGAACGACCCTACGTCGCTCCAGTCCTTCATGACCCGCGTGAACCGCATCCGCACGGAGAACCCCGCCCTGCAGCAGATGCGGTCGATTCGGTTCCTGGAAACGCAGCACCCGGACCTGATCGCCTACAGCAAGTCGACCCCCGACAACCTCGTGATCGTCGTCGTAAGCCTCGACCCCCACAACGCCTGCGAGGGACAGCTCGTACTCCCCACCGAGGCGCTCGGTCTCCCGGCCCACGAGGGGTTCGGGGTACACGACCTGCTCAACGACGCCCGGTACACCTGGCGGGGCACGCATCACTACCTAAAGCTCACCCCCGACACGCCCGCGCACATTTTTCGCGTCGATCGCACCGGTTCAAACGAACAGTCCCACCCCACCTACGACCAGCCCGTCCACGCCTGATCTTGGTGGAAAGGTAGAAGGTTAAAGGTTGGAAGGTTTTGCACCTCTTGTCCCCTCCAACAACCTTCAACGTTCCCACCTTCAACGTTCAACCGCAGTACTGTATGCCCGACGACTTCCTCTCGGATCCCCGCTGGTATCAAGACGCCGTCATCTACGAGCTGCACGTGCGCAGCTTCTACGACTCGAACGACGACGGCTACGGGGACTTTCAGGGGCTCCGGGAGAAGCTCCCGTATCTCGAATCGCTGGGCGTAAACACGCTCTGGCTCCTCCCCTTCCTGGAAAGCCCCCTCAAGGACGACGGCTACGACACCGCCGATTATTTCAAGGTGCTGCCCGTCCACGGCACCCTCGACGACTTCAAGGCGTTCCTCGACGACGCCCATGCCCGCGGGATGCGGGTCATCACCGAGCTGGTGCTCAACCACACCTCCGACCAGCACCCCTGGTTTCAGGAGGCGCGCGACCCCGCGTCTGACAAGCACGACTGGTACGTGTGGAGCGAGACGGACGACAAGTACGAAGACACCCGCGTCATCTTCACCGACACGGAAGACTCGAACTGGAGCTGGGACCCGAAAGCCGAAAAATACTACTGGCACCGCTTCTTTAGCCACCAGCCGGACCTCAACTTCGACAACCCCGAAGTGCGGGAGAAAATGAAGGAGGTCATGTTCTTCTGGCTCGACATGGGGGTGGATGGCCTCCGGCTCGACGCCGTCCCCTACCTCTTCGAACGAGAGGGCACCAACAGCGAGAATCTGCCGGAAACCCTCGCCTACGTGAAGGAGTTGCGCGCCGCCGTAGAGGAGCGCTACGACCCCGGCAAGGTGCTGTTGGCCGAGGCCAACCAGTGGCCCGAGGACACGCTTCCCTACTTCGGAGAAAACGCGGAGGGCAAGAGCACCGGGGTCCAGATGGCGTTCAACTTTCCCGTCATGCCCCGCCTGTACATGGCACTGCGGCGCGAAAACCGCCGGCCGGTCGTGGAGATGCTCAATCTCACCGGCGACATCCCCGACGACGCCCAGTGGGCCCTCTTTCTCCGAAACCACGACGAGCTCACGCTCGAAATGGTGACCGACGAGGAGCGGGACTACATGTACCACGAGTACGGCGCCGACGACCGCTTCCGCATCAACGTGGGCATCCGCCGTCGCCTCACGCCACTGCTCGAGGGCGAGCGCCGCCGCATCGAGCTCATGAACGCGCTCCTGTTCAGCCTCAAAGGCAGCCCCGTCATCTATTACGGCGACGAGATCGGGATGGGGGACGATCCCTTTCTCGGCGACCGCAACGGCGTGCGAACCCCCATGCAGTGGACCCCCGACAAAAACGGCGGCTTCTCGCGGGCCCCGCACCACAAGCTGTTCATGCCGCCCGTGAACCGGGGACGGTACAGCTACGAGTTTGTAAACGTGGAGAACGCAGAGAACGACCCCCATTCGCTCCTCCACTTTATGCGCCGGCTAATCTCGATCCGCCAGCAGCACAAAAAGATTTTCGGACGGGGGTCGTTTGAACTCCTGCCGGTCGAGAATGCGTCGATTTTTGCCTTTGTCCGGGAGCACGAGGGCGAACAGATTCTGGTGGTGGCCAATCTCTCCCGCTTCACACAGTCGGCCTACGTGCCGGCCCAGGACGAGCTGCAGAACCTCACGCCGGTGGAACTCTTCAGTCAGTCCCCGTTCCCGCCCATCGACGAAGACGACTATCACCTAACCGTCGGCCCCCATCACTTCTACTGGTTCAAGCTCGTGCCCGAAGAGGATGTCCAACGCGAACACACACGCCGCAGCGGCCTTCAGCCCGCCCAGGCAGAGGCCAACAGCGAGAACCCTCCCGTCCTGCCGGTCGCCGAGGGGCTGCAGAATCTGCTGGTGCCCACCATGGCCCAACGGCGCGGCCCCGAGCAGCTCGAATCGCTCCTGCCCGACTTCATCAAGACGCAGCGGTGGTTCGGGGGAAAAGGAGACGTCATCGATGCGGTGGGCGTGGAGGATGCGGTGCGGCTGAAGAGCACCCCCGCCGTCTACCTCTCGGTGCTCAAGGTGAACTCCGGGGACGACACCTCGTTCTACACGCTGCCCCTGATGGCGGCACCGGAGAAGAAGGCGACGTCGCTCCTCGAGGAGCATCCGACCGCTGCGCTCGCCTGGCTGAAGGTGGACGATACGGGCGAACGGCGGCTCGTCTACGACGCCACGGTGGACCCCGACTTTTGGGCGACACTCTTTCGCTGGTGGCAGCAGGGCAGCCGGGGTCGCTCCCTCAAAGGGGTCTACTCGGCCGAGGCCTCCGAGGCGGCCGAAAACGAGGAACCGGAGCACATTGAGCTCTTCAGCGGCGAGCAGAGCAACACCTCCGCCCTCATCAACGGCAACTACTTCGCCAAAATCTACCGCCGCCTGGAGGAGGGCCCGAATCCCGAGAAGGAGTTACTCGAACACCTCACGAGCGTCAACTTCACGTTTGCCCCTCGCCTTCACGGCACCGTCCACTTCCGGCGCCAGCGCCGCCGGTATACGCTCGGGGTGTTTCAGGAGGCCCTGGACGTGGAGACCGACGCGTGGACCTACGCGCTCGACTCCACCGCGCAGTTCCTGGACCGGGTCGAAAACTCCTCGTTTCCCCGAGAGCAAGCGCAAACAGCCGATCGTTCGGCGGCGAAGGAGAAGGGGAACGCCGGACGGGAGGAGACGCCGACCATTCCCGTGTGGCTCAACGAGGTGGCCCCGGAGATGATCTCGTTTGCCCGCACGCTTGGGGTGCGCACCGCCGAGATGCACCGTGCCCTTTTTCGGGCGGAGGCCGAGGACCTGCACCCGATTGAGGCCCCCGCCGACGCCGGGGCGGAGTTGGCGGAGCGGATCCGTTCTGAGCTGACCGAGACACGCAACCTCCTCGCCCGCCAGGACCCTCTCCACGCGGGGCCCCTGCCCCCCGACTCGGCCTGGGACGAGGCCAAAACGCAGCTGGCGACGCTCGACGGCCTCACCGGCGACCATCAGCGCATCCGCATCCACGGGGACTACCATCTCGGCCAACTGCTGCGGGCGGAGGGGGACGTCTACATTCTCGACTTTGAGGGGGAGCCGACTCGTCCCCTCGAAGAGCGCCGGAAGCGCGAAAACGCGCTGCGGGACGTGGCGGGCATGATCCGGTCCCTGGAGTACGCCGTGCTCGCGGCCTGGGAGGACCACGCAGACACGGATTCGGACTACGAGCCCTGGATCGACGCGCTGCTCTACTGGGTGGAGACGACCTTCCTCAACGCCTACATCGACACGGCCGAGGAGGCC
>JBDGQN010000010.1:0-6434 GCA_042219055.1 Salinibacter sp.
CATGTGGATGCAGATGATCTTCGCGTCCTCCTCGTCGTCGTCGAGCATGCTCATGAGCCCGATGGGGCGGGCGCGGAGGATGCTCAGCGGATCGACGGGCTCCTGTGCCAGCACGAGTACGTCGAGCGGGTCCCCGTCGTCGGCGTAGGAACGGGGAATAAAGCCGTAGTTGGCGGGGTATACGACCGAAGAGTACAGCATTCGATCCACGCGCAGGAGACCGCTCGCCTTGTCGAGCTCGTATTTCACCTTGCACCCCTGCGGAATCTCGATGATGGAATTGAAGACGTCAGGGGCATCGGGGCCCACGTCGATGTCGTGCCAGGGATGACTCATGAGGGCCTTACGGATGGGTTATTGGGGAGAAGTCAAACCTGCACCTTCAACCAGTGCGTCTCTCCTACAAAAATGTGCATTACATTTTCGTATTGCGTAGTATGTAAAGGTATCAGGAGGTACGCAATACGAAATACGCAATTCGAACGAGAGCGGGCAGCAGGTTCTGGTGGACGGGTTCGGTTCACGGGAACAGATCAGGCGCCCCTCAATGAATCGGTCTGTGGCGATTCCTTCAGGTGCTGGGAGGGATCGAAGGAGCGCTCGCTCCCGAGCCACACCGCAAGGGCAGCGCTGTTGACGTGCGTGGCCTCGGCGTCGTAGGACGGGCCCGACGTGGACACACCCAGGGCCTCAAGGTCGCCGTCGGCCTCGTCGAGCCGTTCCGCGAGCGCCTGCACGTCGCGGGCCAGGCGCGAGGCCGTCTCGGTCGCGTGGCTCTCGAAGGTCAGTCGGGCGTCGCGATGGAGATCGGCGATTGTGCGGACGGCGTCGATGCCTCCCATGTGAATGCCCATCTCGTCCGCGTCGCCGGCCGCCACTCCAGCCCCCTCTGTAAGGGTGACCACGACGGGATCCAGGCCTCGATCTTGAAGCGCCTCGACGAGCGTGCGACCGAAGTCGGTGGTGCCGTTGATCACGAGGCTCGTGCGGCCAATGTAGGGCTGCTCCGCCACGAGGCCCTGCAGGTGATCGGCGAGGTCGTCGGCCGAGGAAATATCACTGTGGTGTCGGATGTGATCGAGACGATAGGTCGCCTCGTCGTCCGTTCCCTCCGTCGACTTCTCGAACAGTGTGTGCGTTACGTCGGGCGGGCTCTCCGCATCGTGGGGGTCAACGTCAACACCGAGGAAAAATGCGTGGGCCATGGTACACGGAAAACTGGTCAGGGAAGCACGAGTGGATGGGGACCATACGGATGAACCTCTTCCCTGCTCGTTCCCCACCTCGGGCCTTCCCCCCTTCCGATGCCCCGCAAATTCATGCCGCCTCGGCCGTGACCGTGCAGTACTGGACGCTGAAGTAAGAGCGCTCGTCCGTCCAGACCGTGTCGACCTGGAATCCTGCCGCCCCTGTCAGTTCGGCAAAGCCGTCGAGCGTATACTTGTGGGAGTCTTCGGTGTGAATGGTCTCCCCCTCTTCGAACGCGAACGACTCTCCCGCCACCGTCACGGTCTGGGCCCTGGTGCTCCGCAGGTGGCTCTCGATGCAGCCGCGGTCCTCGTTCCAGCGCACCCAGTGCTCAAAACTGTCTAGATCGAAGGTGGCGTCAAGCTCCCGGTTCATGCGGCGGAGTAGGTTCTTGTTGAAGGCCGCCGTGACGCCTTCCGAGTCATCATACGCCGCCGTGAGCACGTCGATGTCTTTCCTGAGGTCAACGCCGATGAGCAGGCCGCCGTTGGGGCCGACCGTATCGGCGACTCGGACCAGGAAGTCACGGGCCTCGTCCCGACGAAAGTTGCCGATCGTGGAGCCGGGATAGTACCCCACAGTGCGGGCGGGCGGGAGCGGTGGCTCCGGCAAGTCGAAGGCCGTCGTGTAGTCGGCACAGACTGGCTGGATCGGAATCGAGGAGTAGTCTTCGGCGAGTTCACGGGCACTCTCGACGAGGTGCTCTTTCGAGATGTCGACCGGCACGTACGTGGCGAGGTCGTCGTGATGATCAAGCAGTATCCGCGTCTTCAGGCTGCTGCCGCTGCCGTACTCCACGAGTCGCGCTCGGGACCCGATGGCCTCAGTCATGGCCCCGGCGTTGTGCTTCATGATTCCTATCTCGGTGCGCGTGGGATAGTACTCATCGAGCTCACAGATTTGGTCGAAGAGTTTCGACCCACGTTCGTCGTAGTGAAACTTCGTGGGGATTTGCTTTTGAGGGTTTCGAAGTCCGGTGAGGGCCGCCTCGCGGAACGACTCCGTGTCGGGAGCCTGATCGAGTACAGGACGGACGGGGGTGGAGGTCTGCATACACCTGGAAGCAGCAATGAAAAGTCGGACAACACTGAAGCCGGGAAAACGCACGGTCGGCTCCAATCGCACAGGGGGCGTGAAGCAAACAACGGTGCCCAACAAACAGGGGGACGCCCCGAGAAGTCAAGCGGTTTGCGTCCGATACCGAAGCTTATTGGAAACGTTACAGACCCCCACCGCGGCGGCCTGGTGTCTACCGGTCCAGATCAGCGAGGGGATCGGGGTGGCGAAACTGATAACCGGTGTGAGCCTTGACCTTCTGGTTGTCCACCGTCTTGCCCGTGGTGTCGTCCGGCGCGTCGAACGTGGGGGGGTCCAATCCGAGTGTCTCCGCGGCGCGGGTGTAGACGGCTCGGCGCGAGGGGTGCGCGTCGGCGCAGGCATTGAAGACTTCGCCTCGTACGTCCTGATCGAGGAGAACGCGGAACAGGGCCACGGCGTCGTCCTGGTGAATGAGATTGACCGGTGCCTCGGGCCGCCCCACGTTCGTCCGTCCAGCGAGGAAGCGCCCCGGATGCCGGGCGTTGCCGTAGAGCCCCCCAAGCCGCACGATCGTCGTGTCGAAATTCGAATCGTCCATCAGCCGCGCTTCCGCCTCCAGCAGCGCCTCTCCTGTCGACCGGCGGGCGCCCGGCAGCGCCTCCGGCTGGCCCGGCGGCTGGTCTGCCTCCGTCACGGTCCGCTCCACGTTGGGGTACACCCCGGTGGAACTGGCGAAGAGGATCCACTCGACGGGGCCGTGTGTAGCGGCCTCGCGCACGGCGTCGATCTGACGACGGTGCCACGCTCGAACCTCGTCCTGGCCCCGGGGCGGGGGCACGTTCAGAACGAGAATCGGAGACGAGAAGAACTGAGCGACATTTTCGCCGGAAAGGCCGGGATCGAGGAGCAGGCGGAACGGGTCGATGCCGTCCTGGCGTAGGACATCGACCTTTTCAGGAGTCGTGGTGGAGCCGCGGACGTGCACGTCGCGATCCACGAGGGACTGACCCAGCGGACGGCCGAGCCATCCGCATCCAAGAATGCTGACGCCGGATTCAAGCATACATGCAGAGGGTTTTTGCACTCCGGATTCGTCTCGTCGGTGTCGACCACGGTTCCCGAAGGGACGACGTTCCCGGGACGCGTACCACAGCACTCATCCTCTCGCAGAAGCTCCTCCGGGCCGCCTCGTCCCACGACTTCACGAACGGAAGCCCCACAGATTCCGACGGCGACGGATCCTCGAATCCGTTTCCCCGCCGCCCCGTGAAAGTCTTCAGGTACTCTCTTCACCACCGTTCGCCGACCGCCGTCGTCCCGATGCAGTCGTTCGATTCCTCGTCGTTCCTCGTTCGTCACGCACTGCCGCTGGCTCTCGTGTGTGGTGTTCTGCTCGCCGGCCCAACCGCCTGCGGCCGCTCAGGCGATTCCGCGCCGGCCGAGGCCCAGTCCGACACGACGACCATCCCCTTCACCACGGAGGGCCGCCTCGCATTCATCCAGAACGGCGACTCGACGGTCACCATCGATATCGAAATTGCCGACACCGACTCGGCCCGGCAGCGCGGCATGATGCAACGGGAGAGCTTTCCCAACGACCGAAGCGGGATGCTCTTTCCGTTCAAAAAAGAGGAGCCCCAGAGCTTCTGGATGTCAAATACCCCCGTCGCTCTCGACATCATTTTCGTGAGCGCGGACTCGCAAATCGTCAACATCGCCAAGTACACAACCCCTTTCTCCAACGAGAACTACCGCTCCGGCGAACCCGCAAAATTTGTGATCGAAACCCCTGCCGGCTTTGCGGACTCGCACGGGATCCTCGTAGGGGACCGCGTCCGGTGGCGACGACTGGAATGAGAAAGGTATGCCGTCGGCCGACCATAGACCGCGGTCGACTTACACGCCGAACGACTCCCCACACGCGCACTCCCGAGAGGCCTGCGGATTGGAGAAGTGAAAACCGTCCCCGTCGAGCCCGTCGGTAAAGTGAAGCTCCGATCCATCGAGGTAGAGGCGGCTCTTCTTGTCGAGCACCACAGTAATTCCGTCGTGCACCTCCACCTCATCCTCGTCCTGCACCGTCGTCTCCCACCCCAGGTCGTACGTCAGCCCCGAACAGCCGCCCGGCACCACCGCCACGCGGAGGAGCGTCTCATTGAGGTTTACGTCCTCGTTCGACGCCACCGTCTCGATCTGATCGACGGCCTCATCGGTCATCGTGATGGTCATAGCAACAGCGGACTCGTGTGAGATACAACAGCGTACTCCGTACCACCACGCAAAACCGAAAGTTTCTCTCCGACCCCCTCGCCCAACCAAAGTCCCGCCCCTCAAACTCAAAATGCCCACCCCGCCGACAGCCTCCTACGCCTCTCTCACCTCTTCCCTCTTCCCCTTCCCCCTTACCGTAAACCCCCTCTTCCCCCCTACCAATACGCCCTCTCTCACTCCCCCATTCCCAAACGCCCCCTTACCTCCTACCAGACCGAAAACCGCCAACTTCCAATAAAGACGTAACGCTCCCGCGACACGCAGGAACGACGAATAAAAGCAGTGGTTGTAACCGAGCGTTGACACAGAAAGAAGCGTAAACGTCGGTTTACACTCGGGCGTTTTCCCGACTGTGACGGCCCCGAGCAACCGACGCCCCCACCCGCATCGGATCACGCACGACACGACGAGGGACCGTTTATGAGCACGTCTGAAACCGAGTATCTGAAGGGCAAGGCCAGCGAGGAGTACGAGCACGGCTGGTACACCGACATCGAATCTGAGAAGGCCCCGAAGGGCCTGGACGAAGACATCGTCCGCTACATCTCGCACAAGAAGGACGAGCCGGAGTGGCTGCTCGACTGGCGGCTGAAGGCGTATCGCTACTTCGATCAGCTCCTGGAGAGCGGCCATTATCCAGACTGGGCCCACCTCGACTACGAACGGCCCGACTTCCAGAACATGCGGTACTTCGCGGCGCCGAAGGGCAAGGCCGAGTACGACAGCCTCGACGAGGTGCCGGACGAGATTCTGGAGACGTTTGAGCGCCTCGGCATCCCGCTCGAGGAGCAGAAGGCCCTCACTGGCGTGGCCGTCGACGCCGTCATGGACAGCGTCTCGGTGGCCACTACCTTCAAGGAGAAGCTGAAGGAAAAGGGCGTCATCTTTAAGTCCTTCGGCGAGGCCGCCAAGGACCACCCGGAGATCGTCCGCGAGCACCTGGGCAGCGTCGTGCCGTACACCGACAACCTGTACGCGGCCCTCAACTCCGCCGTCTTCAGCGACGGCTCGTTCGTGTACGTGCCGGAGGGCGTTACCTGCCCGATGGAGCTGTCCACGTACTTCCGCATGAATGAGCAGGGCACCGGTCAGTTTGAGCGCACACTCATCGTCGCCGAGCCAGGTGCGTACGTGAGCTATCTGGAGGGCTGCACCGCGCCGATGCGGCAGGAGCACCAGCTCCACGCCGCGGTCGTCGAACTCATCGCCCACGAAGACTCGGAGATCAAGTACTCCACCATTCAGAACTGGTACCCGGGCGACGACGAGGGTCAGGGCGGCGTGTACAACCTCGTCACCAAGCGCGGCATCTGTAAGGGCGACAACTCGAAGATCAGCTGGACCCAGCTCGAAACCGGCTCCGCCGTCACACAGAAGTACCCGTCCGTCATCCTGGCCGGCGACAACTCGGTCGGCGAGTTTTACTCCGTGGCCTTCACCAAGGGCCACCAGCAGGCCGACACAGGGACGAAAATGCAGCACATCGGGAAGAACACAAAGAGCACCATCATCTCGAAGGGCATCTCGGCCGACGTGGCGGACAACAGCTACCGCGGCCTCGTGAAGGTGAGCAAAAATGCCGATGGCGCTCGTAACTTCTCCCAGTGCGACTCGATGCTGCTGGGGCCGGACTGCGGCGCGCACACGTATCCGTACATCGAGAGCGCAAACCCCTCGGCGCAGATTGAGCACGAGGCGACGACCTCGAAGGTGGGCGACGACCAGATGTTCTACTGCCACCAGCGCGGCCTCGGCGAGGAGGAAGCCCTCAAGCTCATCGTCAACGGCTTCTGCCAGGAGGTCCTGCAGGAGCTTCCGATGGAGTTTGCCGTGGAGGCGAAGGAGCTTCTCGACATCGAACTCGAAGGATCCGTCGG
>JBDGQN010000100.1:0-15691 GCA_042219055.1 Salinibacter sp.
CGCCGAATCGTTGTACAGATTGTGAGCGGTCGGTGCGGTCAGCAAATCGGAGCTAAAATGTAGATCCTGCCTCGATCTCGATGTAGGGACGACCGGCGGGTCGTCTCTACGTGGACGGATCGGAGCAGAAGTGTACAACGAAAGATCGCAATTGGTATTAGGGAAGGGCTGGGGACGGAGCGTATTGATTGTGGACCACGCTCCGGGCGAGGCTCGTGAAGGCGTCTTGCACCGGTCCGTCGGTCCGTACCACCGGGGTCTGGTCGGAGACGGACTGGCGCACGGCCCGGGCGAAGGGGACCCAGCCCAGCATGGGCGGGGCCCGGTCGAGGAAGCGGGTCGTGATTGCCTCGAACCGCTCCGCAACGCTGTGCGCATCTGCCTCGTCGTCGGCGAAGTTGACGACGACGCTGAGCGGATAGTCGGGGTCGGTCGTCCAGAGCAGCTTGGCGAGTCGATAGGTGTCGGCCACGGCCGTTGGTTCGCCAACGAGCACCAGTACCCCGAGGTCGGCCCGGTCCAGCGCCCACCGCACGGAGTCCGAAGTACCGGCCGGGGCGTCGACGAGGAGGTACTCGTGATGGTCCCGCAGGTGCTCAACGAGCTCGTCCAACGCCGCGTAGAGGGCGTCGTCGGCCGCTTGAGAGCGCTCGTGGGGCCGCTGGGCCGCCTGGACGAGCGTGACCCCGGAGTCGGTTTTGTGCAACACGTCGTTTCGGGAGGCCGAGCCGTGTACGGTGTCGAACACGGTCGCGGACGGGGACTCGTTGAGGAGCACCGGACTGTCACTCTGGCCCACGTCCGCGTCGAGGAGGGCCACCTGGTGGCCCTGACGGGCCAGCGCCTCGGCCAGGTTGACTGTTACGACGCTCTTGCCCACGCCGCCCTTGCCGCTGGCAATGGTAAGTACGTTGGAGGTCACTTCCATCCGTGAAGCAATCCGGTCGGGAGGGAAGACGGAGGCAGTGGGAGTTACAGGTCCATGACGTCTTCCACGAACCACTGGAGGGAAAACGCCTGGACATCGTCGGGCACTTGAGGGCCTTCCGAGACAAACTGCACCGGGAGGTCGAGCGTGAAGAGCCACTCAACCATTCGGCCCCAGGTCGGGGCCTCGTCGAGGTGCGTGAGCGAGACGGCATTGGGGCGGACCGGCAGGTGGGGCAGGGCCGTCGCGTCGAGGCTGTTGAAGGCCCGCGTGGCGCTCAACACGAAGTGAACGTCCAGGGGATGGACGGGGCGGAGCAGATATTCGAGTCGACGCAGCGCCGAACGGCTTTCGCTGAGGGGAAGGGGGAGGGGAGGCGTGTCGATCAGCACACGTCCAAAACTCTCCGCACGGTTCAAGGCCTGGGCCATCTCCTCCTCGGTCCGAACGTGTTGCACGGGAATCCCGAACTGTCGGTACAGGTCGACTGGGTTCTGGTACGCAGTAGTGCGGTCGGGCTCCGGCTGGAGATGAAGCACGACCGGCTCGCCGCTGCCCAGCAGTTGGTTATGGGTAGCTAGCTTGAGGATGAGGGACGTTTTCCCGGCGCCGCCCGGGCCAATCAGGGCAAGGGTCTTTTGCCCCCATCCCGGTTCGGCCACTTCGAGGCATTGGCACAGAAGCTGGGCGCAGGCCCAGCGCAGATCCTCCGGGGGATTGTTGGTGAGATCCACGCCGCGCTCGGACAACTCGTCGAAGAGACGGTCGGCGGTCTCGGGCCGGAGGCCTTTCTCCAGAAGTACGCCGTAGAGGGGGTGGGCGGACCAGCGCTCGCTGTGCCCCGGTCGGTCGGAGCGGGAGGACTTTTTGCGTTTGGCGAAGGACGACCGATCGGGCGGGGGGGAACGGTCCGGCACCTCTGTGTCTGGGGCCGCCTCCGAATCGTCGGACACCGGAAAGATGCGACCCCGGCCGGTCTCCTGCTCCCGTTCGAGAAGGTCGCTGAAGTTTGGGTCATCGACCGGAGCGGCCTGGGACGTTTCGTCGTTGGGAGAGGGGGCCTCCCCGTCTGCGTTGCCGTACCCGAAGCCGGCGGTTTGCGACTCCACGGTGTCTGAGTCCGTGCTGTCCCCATCGGTGTCGGGAACGGGCAGTGTTCCGTCAGAGTCGGCACCAGGGGGTTTGGGGACCTGTCCCTTCGTCGGGGCCTGCGGTGCCATGTCGGCGGCTGAGGCATCGATCATGACGGCAATCTTCGCCGGAGCGTCCGTCGTTGCAGGGGTGGACTCCATCAGTACGACATCGTCGCCCAGTTCGCTCCGTGCCTTGGCGAGCGCGTCCTGGATGCTGGTGCCGGTCAGCGTTTTTACAGTCATGGGTACCTGAGCGTCGAACGAAGGGAGGAGCCTTCAGAGGAGGCAACGGCAGTTGTCGGAGAGATTACGGGGAGGCCTCGGTCATGGGCGATAGACCGGCGTTCGTGGGGGAGCTGGTGCCGGTGTGGATGCTCACCTGGTCGATCACGTCGACGGGGGCGTCCGACGTCAGGTCGTTGTAGGAAAGCACCGTAATGTCGGAGACCATCGGTTCCAGAAACTCGTAGAGGGTGGAGCGCAACACCGGAGAGGTGAGAAGCACCGGGGTCCGGTCTTCACTGATGAGCTGCCGGGCCTTCTCCTCGACGGCCTCTACGAGGGCCTCCGCGCGTTCGGGCTGCATGCCCAGCGTGTTGGCGTCGAGTTGTCCCTGCTCGGCCTGTTCCAGGAGGTGTTGCTCCAGCGCAGGATCGATCACGAACGCCTTGATGCGGTCTTCTGGACCGGAAAATTCGCGGGTGATCGTAGGGGCCAGCGCCGCGCGGCAGTGCTCGGTGAGCACCTCCACGGTCTGCGTCTCGGGCGCGTGGTCGGCCAGTGCCTCCAGAATCGTCACGAGGTCGCGGATGGGCACCCGTTCCTTCAAAAGTCGCTGCAGCACCTTGCGGATGCTGCCCAGCGAGAGGAGGTCCGGCACCAGTTCGTCGACGAGAGCCGGGGCCGTTTCCTTTACCTTGTCCAGCATCTCCTGTACTTCCTGGCGGTCCAGAAGCCGGTAGGCGTTCTTGCGGAGTTCTTCCAGCAAGTGCGTGGTAATCACCGCCGGCGGCTCAATAACCGTCAGCCCCATCCGCTCGGCCTCGGACAGGTTGTTCTCGGCCACCCACACGGCCGGCAGGCCGAACGTGGGGTCCTCCACGCGGATGCCCGAAGGCGCCTCGTCCACGTCGTCGGGCAGAAGCGCCAGCTTGTAGCCCGGCATCACCTCACCCTCCCCAATCGGGTTTCCGCGGAGCTTGATTACGTAGTGGTTCGAGTCCATGTCGACGTTGTCACGGATGCGGATCGGGGGGATGACGATGCCGAGTTCCTGTGCCAGCTGCTTCCGCAGCATCTTAACGCGTTCCAGCAGGTCGCCCCCCTGGTCCGGGTCTACCAGCGAGATGAGCCCGTACCCGATTTCCAGCTCCAGGGGATCTACCAGTAGCAGGTCGGACGGATTTTCCTCGTCGTCCTCGGCTTCGGCCTCCGCTTCGCGCCGCTCGGCCTCCGCTTCGGCCTTGGCCTGCTCTTCCTGGCTCCGCAGGTACCAGAGCAGAAGGATTCCGCCGCCCAGCAGCCAGAAGGGAATTGTGGGCAGCGCGGGCACGAGCCCCATGCCGATCAGGAAGGCTCCGGTGAGGAGCAGGGGGGGCAGCTTGTCCATCAACTGCCCCTTCATCTCACTGGCGAGAGATCCTTCATTGCCGCTCGCCCGCGAGACGATGATGCCGGCCGCCGTCGAGACCAGGAGGGCCGGGATCTGCGAGACGAGCCCGTCTCCAATCGAGAGTCTCGTGAAGGTGGTGGTCGCCTCCGTGATGCTCATGCCTTGCTGGGCCATCCCAATGATGAGGCCCCCGACGATGTTGATTCCCGTAATCAGAATGCCCGCGATGGCCTCCCCCTTCACGAACTTGCTCGCCCCGTCCATGGCCCCGTAGAAGTCGGCCTCCCGCGTCACCTCCTCACGCCGCTGCTTGGCCTCCTCCTCGTCGATGAGGCCGGAGTTGAGGTCCGCGTCGATGGCCATCTGCTTTCCGGGCATCGCGTCGAGCGTAAAGCGCGCAGCCACCTCCGAAATGCGCTCCGTCCCCTTCGTAATGACCACGAAGTTGATGATGACGAGGACGAGGAAGATGATGGCGCCCACCACGTAGTTGCCCGCCACTACGAACTCCCCGAACGCGTTGATGAGCGCGCCCGCTTCGGCTTCTCCCAGAATAAGCCGCGTGGAGGCTACATTCAGGGACAGCCGAAAGAGCGTCGTAGTGAGCAGTAGTCCCGGGAAGATGGCGAATTCGAGCGGTCGCGTGGCGTAAAAAGCCGTCAGGAGCACGCCCAGGCTGATCGCGATGTCCGTCGCCAGCAGGAAGTCCAGTAGAAAGCTGGGGAGCGGAATGACCATCACGAACAGAATCGACACGACAGCGGCCGCGACGGCGACCTCGCTGTTGACGATGTCCGTTCCTGGGACGGCATCCAAGGCCGTGTCGGTCGTGGAGTCGGGCGACGAAGGGGGCAACGCGGGACAGGAGAGAAAGTGGGAGGGGACAGCGAGAATCAGGCCTCGCCGGACTGGCGATACACCTCGGCGAGGATGGTCGCAACGGCGGGATACAGGTCTTCGGGGATTTCCTCCTCTTCAGGCACATTCTCATACAAGGCGTGTGCCAGCGACCGATTCTCGATCATCGGGACCCCAAATTCGGCGGCTAGCTCCTTGATGCGGAGAGCGCGCTTGCGAACGCCCTTCGCCAACACTCGGGGGGCCGGGGCCTCCTCGGGGTCGTAGCGCAGGGCCACGGCGTAGTGCGTGGGGTTGGTTACCACGGCGTCGGACTTCATGACGGCGTGGTCCATGCGCGGCTGCTTGGCCAGCTCTTCCTGCTTCTCGCGCCGCTTTTCCTCCATCTCCGGGTCGCCTTCGGTCTCGCGCTGCTCGTCCTCGCGCTCCTTTTTGCTCATCTTGAGATCCTCGTAGTACTTCCACCACTCGAAGGCAAAGTCGAGGGCGGCGATCACCAGGAGGGCACCGAGCATTTTCCAGAGCATCTCAAGCAGCCATCCGGTGGCCCGGGCGAGAATCGCCGACAGCGGGAGCGTATGCAGCTCCATGATCTTCGGCAACATGGGCTTCACCACGAAATAGGTGATCGGACCCACTACGCCGATCTTCAGAAGGGCCTTGACGAACCCGAAAGCCCCCTTTGCCGAAAAGATCTGCTGTAGGCCCTGCAACGGACTGATGCGGCTGAGCTTCGGCTGAAGGGGGACGAAGGAGATGTTCCAGCCGGACTGTACGACGTTGAGGGTAATCGCCACGATCGCCATCGCCAGGAAGAATGGCGCCAGTGCCTCTGCCAACTCCAGGACAATCTCTGTCGCGAGCGTGTGAACGGAGGAAATCGTGAGGGGCGTCTGGGTAGACTGCCGGAAGAGCCGCTCCGCGACGTGCTTGATCGTATCGAACGCCGCCCCGCCCCCGATGGCGAACGCCGCAACGGCCGTCAGCAACAGGCCCACCGACACGGGCTCTTTGGCCCGGAGCACGTTCCCCTGTTCCTTCGCCTTTTCGAGGCGCCGAGGAGTGGGATCAAAGTCTTTCTGCTGGGTGTCGTCGGCCACGGCAGACGTTGACGTTCAGCGCAATGCCAGTGTGAGGGGAAGCATTCGGAAAAGACTGCGTGTCCCCCTGGCGGAAAAGTTTTCCCTCGGGGGCTATGAGGGGATCAGGACCTGAATCATCTCTATCATCATTTGGTCGATGCGGTCGATGAGAGGGGGCACTGCAGGAAAGAAGCCCTGGAGGAAGGCGAAGAAAATGGAGGTGCCCACGAGGAGTTTGGCGGGCAGACTCAGCATGAACAGGTTGGCCTGAGGGATCAGCTGTGCGAGAATGCCCAGTGCAATGTCCGCGAGGAACAGCAGAACGAGGAAGGGGGCGGCCAGGCGCATGGCAATACGGAAAAAATCGCCCATCCACTCCAGCAGCAGCGGGCCGCTCGGAGCAAGGACGCCGCCCCCGAGCGGAATGAGCTCGAAGGAGCGTACCAGGGCACGGATGAGGACGTGGTGGCCGTCCAGCAGCAGGAAGGCCAGGAGGAACACGTACGACAAAATTTGTCCCAGCGGGTTCGAGGAGGCGCCCGTCATGGGATTGAAGCTCTGTGCGAGACTCAGGGCCATCTGGTAGCCCATGATGGTCCCGGCAAAGTTGATGACCCAGAAGATGAGCCGTGCGGTGAACCCGATGAGAAGGCCGGTGCCGGCCTCCACCAGGAGGGCAAGCACGAAGCCCACGTTGTGGTCGATGTATTCGGGAAGGGGACCCGTGGCGAACCCCGCGAGCGTGTAGGCCAGAACGGCCCCCGTAAGCACCCGGACCCGCACCGGAATGCTGCTCTGCCCGAAGAAGGGGGCGGCCAGGAGCAGCCCGCTTACCCGTACGAAGACGAGCAGCACACGGACGATGTCACGGGTGTCGAGTACGGACATGAGGGGTCAGACGACCGGAATTGGAGGAGACGGCCGGTATTCACTTCGAGACACTGGGGATCGCCATAAAAATCTCCGTCGTGAAGTCGAGCATCATCTGCAACATCCAGGGTAGCAGAAAGAAAAACACGACGGCAATGGCCAGCAGCTTCGGAATGAAGCTCAGGGTCATCTCCTGCATCGACGTAATGGCCTGGAAGAGGCTCACGAGGATCCCGGCCAGCAACGCGGCCCCTAGCACGGGACCGATTACCATGAAGCCGGCTCGGAGGGCTTCCCGCAGCCAGAATATTGCGACGTCTGTGTTCATAGGGACAAAGGGGGGACGATTCAAAGCTGCGAACGAGGAGGCAAAGTCAGTAAGTGGGGGCTCCGCACACGCGGTGACTAGCCCATGTATCCTTTTACCAGCGATTCGACGATGAGATACCAGCCGTCGGTGAGCACGAAGATTAACAGTTTGATGGGCAGAGAAATCATGACGGGCGGCAGCATCATCATGCCCATGCTCATGAGCACGCTCGCCACGATGAGGTCCACGATCAGGAATGGCAGGAAAATCATGAACCCGATTTGGAACGCGATGCGGAGTTCGCTGATGACGAAGGCCGGCACAACCACGTGGAGTGGGGCATCCTTCGGACTCTCGAAGCTGTCAATGTCTCCCATGTCCATGAACAGCATGAGGTCTTTGTCCCTCGTGTGCGTGAGCATGAAGCGTTTCATTGGAGTCGACGCCCGCGTAAAGGCCTCCTGCTGTTCAATTTTTCCGTTCATGTAGGGCCGAAGGGCCTTCTCGTGCACGGTTTTCAGCACCGGTTGCATGATGAAGACCGACAGGAAGAGCGATAGGCCGATGATGACCTGACGCGGTGGGGATTTCTGCAGGCCCAAGGCCCTGCGCAGGATGCTAAAGACCACGACCAGCCGGGTAAAGCTGGTCATGAGAATGATGATGGCCGGCGCCAGTGTAAGGACGGTAAGCAGCAGCAGCATCTGGATGGGCAGCGCATACCCATCCTTGGCGGGCGCGAGGTCCACTTGGGGCAGGCCCCCCAGATCCGTGCCCGACGTGTCCACCTGAGTCGTGGAGGGCGACTGTGGGTCAGAAGGGTTCGTTTCGGCCTCCTGGGCCATGGTGGGCTGGGGAGAAAGAAGAGAAGCTCCGCCCAACAGCAAAACAGCGAATGCAGTGACGAGGCCGGTCCGACGAGCCGGGGGGCACGTGCTCTGCATGGAAGCGAAGTGTTGCACGAAAGAAACCAGTCGGGAGACGGTAGGCACTCGGTGCACGGGGTGGACGGTCAGGATTGGGGACCCCGCTGGACGAACCGGTCCAGCACGTCGGAAAATCCATCCGGCATTGTGTTGGGGGGATCTTCCCTGCCGTTCGCTGACGGAACCGTTTCTTCCAGGGCGTCCCCAGTGTCCAGGTCATCGAACGTGTCGCGGGGGTACGTCTTGAGCAGCGCAATGTCGTCGTCGGTCACGCCCAGCAGCAGTACGTCTCCGCCACATGCTACGAGCCGCAGCTGCTTCGATTGGCCGAGGGCCATTTGTCCCAGTGGACGGAACCGTGTGGTCGAGCCTGTGGCGCCCCCATACTCCTGACGAAGGTAGAGGGCATATGCCCCTCCGCCGGCGAGCAGAAGAAAAGCGGCCACATTGCCCCAGGTAAAGATCTCGATGCTCGATGCATTCTTCGGAGAGACGGAGGACGAGACCTTCGCGCTGTCGGGAGACGACGATTCGGAGGGCGGGGCCGTGGGCTGCATCGCTGCGGCCTGGGTCACCACCCAGAGGGCGCCCATCGCACCCGCGAGGTAGAGCCCGTACCGGGCAAGACGTCGCGGCGAGGTCGAGGAGGAACTCGGAGTCGACGAGAACGGAGACATCATGTTCGCAACAGACGATGAACGACCAGGAAGCGCTGCGCCCCGCGCCACCCTTCAGTTCTGCGAAAACAATGCCACGGGTCCGAGTCTCCCGGACTTGGGTCAGAAAAAGGCCTTATCGCGATCGCTCTGGGAGGCAAGATTTGTGATGCGCACGCCGAACTGTTCGTCAATGACCACCGCCTCCCCTTCGGCGATGAGGCGGCCGTTGGCGTATACGGAAAGGGGCTCGCCGACCATCTTTTCCAGTTCCACGACGCTTCCCGTCGTGAGTTTGAGCACGTCGGCGAGGGGGAGCTCCCGGCGGCCCAGTTCCACACGCACCTCCAGGTCGACCTCCGCCAGTAGCTCGAAGGTGTTGGCCTGATCGGTTCCTTCGAGGTCTTCGTCGCCGAGGTCTTCGAAGGCGGCCGGAGCCACGTCGACCTCCGATTCCTGATTGCCCGCAGAGGGATTGCCCGCAGAGGGATTGCCCGCAGAAGGATCGCCCACAGAGGAGGCTGAGGCGGTTTGCTGCGTGGACTCCGACTCCGGCGAGTTGCGGTGGGCGAACGTATTGCCGGAGGCGTCCTCTGAGGGGGAATCCTCCGTCAGCATCAGAACGAATCCGTCGAGCGACGTGCCCTCGTGCTCGATCGAGAAGGGAATGTGCCAGGAGGGGCCTTCCAGGGGCGCGGGCGTCTCGCCCGGATCTACCGCCTCGAATTGAACGTTCGGCAGCTCCGTCCCCTCGGCGGCCAGGGTACTCTGCACCGTTCCGAAGGCCTGCGATCCGACCTCCTGCATCAGATCGGCGGCCCCCTCAGCGCCCGGCTTTAGGCGTTCCCCCAGCATGGCCTCCGAGAGAACCGGGACCCAATCGGGCGCCAAGGCCACGAGGACCTCTTGGTCCGGGGCGTCTAGACAGAAGTGCTCCGTGGCGTTGTCGTGGAGGGCCGTAGTGCGCTCCTCGGATTCGTGCTCGGGGGAGGCAGCCTCAATCGGCACTTCGGTCCCGAGTAGCTTCTTCAGGAGAGCCTTCAGGGCGTCCTGTGATTTCTGTACGTGCGTTGAGAGTGTGTCCGGGGTCATAATCAGCGTTGGAAGTCAAAGATTCGAGATCAGGATTCTCCTCCGGCATCTCGACCGACGTAATTCGCAGGGCCCGCTGCTGTCCAGAGCGACCCGGGGCCGCCTTGAATTTTGGCTCGCCGTTGACGTATACCTGCACGGAATCGTCGGTCGAACGATCGAGAGGAATCACGTCCCCCTCTTCTACCTTCATAACTTCGGCGACGGACAGCATCGTCCGTCCCAGTTCGGCGCTCAGCGTGACGCTGGTTTCGCGCAGGGTCTCCTTGTAGCGTTCTTGGACCTCCGGTGCCGCCGGGGTCGTGGCACTGGAAATCCACTGCTCCATGCCGGACTGTCCCAGCATCTTTTCGAGCATGAGGTAGGGATAGCAGATGTTGATGAACGACGGCTCGTTGTAGATTCGCACGTCGAACGAGGCCACGAGGGCCGGCTCTGCCGCTGGGATGATCTGTACGAACTCCGCATTCGACTCAAACGCGACCTCCTCCACCGACAGGTCGTAGGCCTTTTCCCAGGACTCCTCCAGCTCCCGGTAGGCCCGCTTCATGACGCGGCTCATGATACGCTGCTCAATGGGGGAGACCTCGCGGGCCTCGTCCATAAACTTCCCGTCTCCCCCCATCAGCTTTTCGATGGTGTACACGACCAGGCGCGGGTCGATTTCGATAATGGCCCGGTGGTCGAGATCCTCGGACTTCAGCACGTACAGGGCCGACGGCGGAGCGCTCGACATCACAAATTCCGAATACAGCACCTGGTCCACGGCTGTCAGCGAGATGTCGACGATGGTTCGCAGCTGTGCCGAGAGATACACCGACAGGTCCCGCGCGAACGACTCGTGCACGTGATTGAGCACGCGGTTCTGGGCCTGTGAGAACAGGCGAGGCCGCTTAAAATTGTACGGTTTCGCCTCTTTCTGCTGGCCCCCATCGCTGTCGGAGGCGGATCCGTCTTCGGCTCTCCCCTCGTCCTCGGGCTCGGCTTCCCCAAGCAGAACGTCGATTTCTTCCTGGCTCAGCGGCTTTGACATGCGGCGGGGCGTTGCATTCGTGGAGTGCGGCGCAGAACAGTATCCCCGGGGACGATTACTGCAAAACGAATTCCGTAAAATACAGCCGTTCTACTTTGCCCCTGCGGAGGATCCGATTCGTCTCTTTCAGAATCGTTCGTTTTAGCTCATCACGCTGGTCGGGATCGGATAGCTCGTCGACCGTCCGTGCAGACAACAGGGTGAGAATTGCGTCCCGAACCACGATCTTTTTGTCTTTGAGCTCCTGCATCACGCTGGATGAATTCGACTCGAAGGCGAGGCTCACTGCCAGGTACCGATTCCCACCCGAGCCGGCCGGGTTGACGACGAGGCCTTTGACCCGGGTGAACGAGCCATATTCCCGAGGGGGGCCGCCGGCAGAGGTGTCGGCGCCCATGAAGGGCAGGACCCGAGCCACCTGGTTGGCGTACGAAGTGGGAGGGGACCACTGACGGACCTTCTTGACGTAGGGGACCGACTGGAGGGCCTTGTCGACCTGGTCGTACTGCAGGTACACCACCGCGACGCCGGCGGAAGAGGGGACCAGAAGCGCTCCTGCAAGGAGAAGCCAGAAGTGTCGCTCTACGAACGACCGCTCGTGCTCTTCGTCTACGGGGTCGGAAGGCGTTTCTGAAGGGGGTTCTCCTCGTTGTCCCATGAGCGCCAACTGAATAAGATTTCTACACGTCGATTGCGGGCCCGGCCTTCAGGGGTCTCATTGGTTGCACGTGGGTGGTGCGAGCCGTAGCCAACGGCAGTAAACCGGGCCGGGTCGAACCCGGGGGCATTTTCTTGCAGAAAGCGTACCGTCGATGCTGCGCGAGCAGTAGACAGTTCCCAGTTCGAGGGAAATCGTTCGGTGTCAATGGGACGGCTGTCGGTGTGCCCTTCCACGACGACAGATTGTACGTCCTCGGTGAGTAGGTCCGTAAGCGTACGGAGCACTCCGCGCGCCGAGTCGATGAGGCGCGCCTTGCCGGTGTGAAACATCAGCGAGTCGGCGATCACGACATGGATGCCATTCTCCACCAGATTGGCCTGAATCTCATCCTCCAGGCCCTTCTCGCTGAGCTTCTTCAGAAACTTCTTGTACTGTTCGGCGCGCCGTCGGGCCTCGGACTTCCCCGGAGAGCTGTTGGAATTCTGCAGGGGGGCAACGGAGCTTTGACCGGCGAGCACGCCGGGCTGTCGTTGAAAGTTGCTAATGGCGTCTTTGAACTTCTTCATCCGCACCTCCGACATGGAGATAAGCAGGACGAAGAACGTGACCAGGAGGGTCATAATGTCCCCGTAGGTCGTCATCCAAAACGGGGCCGTCGGCATGTCATCGTCCTCCTCGCCGGTGTCCTCGAGGGGCATATCAGCGTTGCTCATACCGAATGCGAGATTTTACTGTGCAGGTTTCCTCTTCGTCGACGCACGGAAGCCCCACGGGCCACCTCCACTATGATCGTGAGAAGCTGTTTGGCGGACGCTCTGTGGCCTGCGACTTCGTGGTTCTCGCGCAAAACGCCTTCTGCACTCGCCTGGTAGCTCCACTACAAGGCTCGCTTGGGCGACGTTTTGCGGCGTCGCCCACTATGTCTCGGCTGAACATCAATCCACCAAACAGCTTCTGAAGGCCCTACACAAAGAGAGTCCCAGAAGTCATCGGCGCTGCAGTTCTGCACAGTGGTTTAGCGTAGATGATGGCATGGATGTGAGCGGGCCCAGACCGGGATGCGCGTGATCAGGCCGCGGCTGCGGCCGGCTGCCGTTCGGAGGCCCCTTCTGCCTGGGCCGGCTGCTCGTCTTCATCGGGGACGGTCCCCCTCTCCACTAGGTGGGTGAGGCGCTGTTCGATCATGCGGGGGCTGTCGCCGCGGGCGATGCACAGAACGCCCTCTCGCATGATGTGCTCTACCTTTTCTTGAAGCTGGTTCTGAGTCTTTGCCCGATCGCTTAGGGGCAGAAAGACGAGGTTGCCCAACAGGGCTCCATAAAATGTCGTGACCAGGGCCGTGGCCATGCCGGCCCCGATTTGGGAGGGGTCCTCCAGACTTTGGAGCATCTGAATGAGGCCGATGAGCGTGCCCACCATGCCGAAGGCCGGCGAGTAGGTGCCCGCTGTGCTAAGAATGCTGGGCGTCACCCGACGTCGCTTGCGCCGTTCCGCGATGCGCTGGTTGAGCATCTCGTGGATTTCGTTCTCTTCCATCCCGTCCACAGTCAGTTCCAGCCCGAAGCGGAGCAGTTCATCGTCGACCTCGTCGAGCCGACGGTCGAGCGACAAGACCCCCTCCCGTCGGGCAACGCGCCCAAAGTTCTTGAGCTGATCGATGTGGCGTTGAAGCGAGGGCCGGGTGAAGGCAAAGATGTCCCGAATGTTGATCAGGGCTTTCTTCAGATCGGAAAAGGGGCGGCTGACCGCAACGGCGGCTCCGGTCCCGCCGGTGACGATGAGGAGGGATGCGGGGTCGAGGAACTTGGTCCAACCACTGCCGAGGAGGATGGCCCCCAGGACGAGGCCAAACCCAGCAATCAGACCGATGGAAGACGATTTTCGCATGGGACGAGCGAAAATGCATCAGGCGAAAAGACGATGCGCGGCGGAAAAAATGCAGGCTCCCGCCACGGAAAAAGGTGCCGGATTTTCTGTGAGGCTGTTGTCCCGAGTCACTCGGGCGTGGCACCACGCTCCCCCGTTCTCGACGGGCGGCCCGTCGCCCCTCGGGGGGCGTTTGTCTGCGTTCGGGCGGGGAGAGAAGGCATTTGGGCGATCGATTCTGGACGAAGACAAAGAGGAATTCTGGGCCACGCCTCTGAGGATCTCTCAGGGATCTCAGATTTCTGTACAGATCGGTCTCGGGTCTATTTATCGGCGGCGCACTCGAAGAATTAAGTCCGCCGAGCGATATCCCTCTGGCTTACAGCTACACGTCGCGGTGAAAAGCACGGATCGGGCCCTCAATTGCGGGGACGGAGTGCTGCTGGTTCACCGCACGGAGTCTGGGGTTCGTCCCCACATAAAATAGGGACCACTCCCAGCACCATGGCTGGACGTGGTCCCGAGAGACCCGAGAGAAAAGTCCCTCCAGCGACATCCGGTTCTAAGCAGATTCGACGGGGGCACCATTCGAACCGGGACTGACCTCCAACTGGGACGTGGCGTCTCCATCTCCCCCGGCACCGACCGAGGTCCCCGCCTCGCCGACCGTGAACCGCTCGATAAGGCCGTTCAAAGCATCCGCCTGCTGCGACATGTTGTCGGCCATCTCCGCCAGGTTGCTAGAGGAAGACGAAACCTCATCGGCGACGCTGGAGATCGAGTCGACATTTTCGGCGATCTGATTGGTCGCGGAGGATTGCTGCTGTGTCGCCGCCGCAATCTCGTCGATCATCGACACCATCTCGTCGACCGAGTCCACGATTTCGTCGAAGGCCTCGGACGCCCGCCCGGCCAGGTCCAGTCCCTGCTCGACCTCCTTCGTCCCCCGTTCCATGGAGGCCACCACCTCGTCGGTCCGGTCCTGGATCTGCGTCACCATGTCCGCAATCTCCTGGGTGGCGGAGGTGGTGCGTTCGGCCAGCTCGCGTACCTCGTCGGCCACCACCGCGAAGCCTTTGCCATCCTCCCCGGCCCGGGCGGCCTCAATCGCCGCATTGAGGGCCAGCAGATTCGTCTGGTCGGCGATGTCCTCGATGACCTGCACGATCTCTCCAATTTCGGCACTGGCCTTTCCGAGCTCCGTCACCTTTTCGGCTGAGGTGTTCACGATGTCGGCAATCTGCTCCATGCCGTCGGCGGTTTGCTTGAACACTTCTTCGCCCTCGGCCGCCAACTCAGCGGCGCGCTGGGCGCTCTCGTTAGAACGTTCGGCGTGCCGGGACGAGGAGGCGACGGTTGAGGACATCTCCTCGATGGCGGCGGCCACCTCGCTCGTCTGCTCGGCCTGATTCTGCGCCCCCGTCGATAACTGGTCGACGGTGGTCGCCGTCGTCTGGGCCGCCTTCGACAGCTGGGTGCTCGTGGTTTCGACTTCGCGGATGAGAGACGCAAGCTGGTCGATCATCGTGTTGACCTGTCGCATCAGGTCCCCCACGGCGTCGTCGTTCTCCACGTCGAGTCGCTCCGTGAGATCGCCCTGCTCCACGGCGGCAAGCACCTGCGAGATGCGGTCGAACTGTTCGCGCAGATACTCCTGTTCCTCTTCGGCCTCCTTCCGGAGCGCCTCGGCCTCTTCGTGGGCCTGCTCGGCCTGGGCAGACTGTTCCTCGAGCGCCTCGGTCTTTTCTCGACTCGCCTCCACCATGGAGTTGAACGACGACGCGAGCTCACCGATTTCATCTTCCTGATCGGCCTCTACGCGGACATCGAGATTGCCCGCCTCCACCTCCTGGGCCGCGTCGCGCAGCTCGTTGACGGGGTGTTCTACGGTATGCCGCAACTGCCGCACCACGTACCAGCCCAGTAATAGCACGACCACGAGAATGCCTCCAACGAGCAAATAGCTCGTCTGTCGTTGAGCCTGCAGCGAATCGGTGGGCAGCACGGTGAGCACTGACCCGGCGAGCGCTCCGTCCTGCTTCACCTTGGAGGTGGCGACCAGAACGCGCCCGTTCGATTCTGTTTCAACCCACCGGAGGCCCTTTCCTTGAACCACCTCGCTGACGTCGGACGGAAGGGTTCCCTTGAGATTTTTGGACGTGATGAGCTTTCCGTCGCTGTCGTAAAATCCCCCCGCCAGAGCGGAGCCGTTCTCGATGACGGGGGTCAACTTACTTTTGAGGCCCTCCTTGTCGCCCATCATGATCTTCAGGGCGGCCTGCTGCCCCACAGTTTCAGCTAACAGTTGAGCCCGTCGCTCCAGCTCGCGCTCCGACTGATTGAGCGAGTACGCAACGAAGGCGAGAAAGGAGAGCATGGTGACGCCTACGCCGAGGCCCAAAAGAAGGGCAAGTCGGGGGCCGAGGCTGATCTTTGTCAGGTCGAAGGAAGGAAGGGCATCAGTCATGTCGGAGACTAGGGGAGGTCAGCAGCAATGAAAAAGGAAGAGAGGCGGAAGAGATGAAAAGCGGCGAGAGACTGGACGCCGCCTCCGGGGCTAGTTCGCCGCTACGATGGGCTTCGTCTTTGACTTATATTTTTCCGGCACTTGAAGCCCTGTAGCTTTGGCGGCGGGCTCGTTGAGCATGATTTGGATCTCTCCGT
>JBDGQN010000100.1:15791-20104 GCA_042219055.1 Salinibacter sp.
TGAAGCCCTGTAGCTTTGGCGGCGGGCTCGTTGAGCATGATTTGGATCTCTCCGTTCGCACGCACAATCGACAGGGGCGCCCCTGCATCCACCCAGTCCTGGGTGGGGGCGAGGAGGGGAATTCCCTCCTCGATTGCATTTTTGGTGAGGTACTTCTGGGGGGCAGAAGCATTCACGATGCCGTCATTCTCGATAATCCAGAGGGCTTGCACGTCGTGTTTGCCGGTAAGGAGCCGAAAATTGTCGGCGACCTCGCTCTTGTCCTCGACGTACCCGACGAACAGCTTGCCGCCAATCGACGCGACGGCACGCTTTGCCGTTTTCAACTTGGCCTTCTGGTTGGCGACCCCCTTTTTCCAGATGAGGCCGATCCGCTTCAGGTCGGGTTTCATCTTTTGCAGAAAGAACATCTGCTGGATTAGCCCGACATCGTCCTTGACTCGGGTACGGCCGTCGCTGGCTGGGCCGTCGGAAAGAACAGGCGGGACCGTGGCGCCGAGAAGGAGAAGGGCGAGGGGCACGAGCAGGAGGGAGGGGCACTTGCGCATGGTAAGGGTGAAGTCCTGCTGAAAGTGTCAAAAGCGTGAAGATGAAGGGATCAAATATATCGTCGGGGAGCGGGACACTTTTAAATCGGCGATTCCGGAGCCCGAGAAACGGTGCAGTCGTGTGACGTCTCGTCGGGGGCTACGAGGCATTCGGGGGGGACGACGTGTGTGGCCGTCCGTCGCCTCCGGAGCGTTGCTGAACGTTGGGGGAGGAGGCGTCGGGCGTCGGAGACGGTTCAGCTGATTCGGGAGACCGAGTCCCGTTGCCAGTTTTGGAGGCGGAATGGGTCCCATGAGTCCCCTGCAACTCGTCCCCTTCCAGCGTGAACTGCTGGACGCTGGCGTGGAGCTGGGAGGTGAGGCTTTCCAGGTCGGCCGCAGCCTCGGACACGTTCGTGACGCGCATTGCCGATTGCTGAGCCGCCGTCGAGATCGACTGGACACTTCGGGCCATCTCCCCGCTGGTACTGGACTGCTCTTCGGAGGCCGCCGCAATCTCGTCGGTTCGGTCTTCCACCTGTTCAGTTGAGGCCACGATCTCCTCGAGCACCGACCCTGCCTGGTCGGCCAATTCCAGCCCCTCCTCCGCCCGTTCGGTGCCGGACCGCACCGCCTCGACCGCCTGGCTGGTTTCTGCCTGCACCCGTTCGATCATGTCCGCAATCTCGTCGGTCGCCTGGTCGGCCTCCTCCGCCAGTTCCCGAACCTCTTCCGCCACCACCGCAAAGCCCTGACCGCTCTGACCCGCTCCCTCGCCCCCGGCCCGGGCCGCCTCAATCGCCGCGTTCAAAGCCAGAAGGTTCGTCTGGTCGGCAATCTCATCGATCGTTTCAACAACCTGTCCGATCTCCTCGCTGGAGGCGCCGAGCCGCTCGATCGTATCGGCGGCGTGTTCGACCACGCCTGCGATCTCCTCGATCTTCTCGGCCGTCTCGGCGACGACCTCCTGCCCCCGACGGGCCTGCTGTCCCCCAGTCCGGGCGGCCTCGGCGGTGTGCTGAACGCTCTGGGCATTTTCGTTGATGGTCTGGTTGAGCTCCTCGACCGCGGCGGCCACCTCCTCGGCCTGCACAGACTGCTGCTCGGCGCCCGCGGCCATCTCCTCGCTGGAGGTGCGAATCTGGCTGGCCGATGAGGCAGTGGCGGCGACGGCCTCCCGGACCTGACGGACCATTTGGTGGAGCGTGTCGGCCGCGCGGTTGAAGCCGTCGAAGAGGCGGCCAATGGCGCCGTCCCGGGTTTCGGGGAGACGTACGGTCAGGTCGCCCTCGGCGAACCGATCCATGGCCTCGAGCATCGTCTCAACCCGTTCCTGAAGACGCTCCTCGCGGGCAACGGCCTCCTGCTCGGCTGCTTGGGCCTCTTCGGCCTTCTGCTCGGCCTCCTTCTGCTTCTCCTCGAGCGCGGCCCGCGAGCGACGGATCTGGGTCGACATCTCGTTGAAGGCATCCGCCAGTTGGCCGATCTCGTCGCTCCGGTTGTTCTCGATCTGGGTGTCCGTCTCCCCCTCCGCAACCGACTGCACCTTTGCGGTGACCGTGCGGAGGGGAGCCGCGACGGTCTGGCGGATGAGGACGAACAGGAGGACGAGAAGCGCGAGGAGGGCGAGGCCGCTGGTCCAAAGGAAGGTGTTGCGCAGGCTGTAGGCGCCCGCGAGGACCTCTTTGCGGGGGGCGACCGTCCCGATTGCGAATCCTCCGGTCTCAATCGGATGGAGCCATGCGATGGACTCCGTTCCGGTGATCGGATCCATGAACTCGAAGCGTCCCGTCTCCCCTTTTTTCACGTGCTGAGCCATCTTGCGGAACGCGGGGATCGACGCGCTGTCGGCGACGGCCTGGAGCGTTTGGGTTCCCACCCACTCCGTCTTCGGGTGCGCCACGAATGTCCCTTCCTCGCCCACGATGAAGGCGTACCCCGACTCCTGAACGTCGACCTGTTGCGTTTTCTTTTGCCAATAGTCCACGGAGACATCGAGCCCGGCAATGCCGATGGGGGACCCGTCCCGTACGATGGGCTGGAGGTAGCTGAGCATCATCCGGCCTTCGTACATGAAGGGGCCCTTGATAAAGGCCTCTCCGGTGCGGATCGGTTTGGTGTACCAGTCGTGACTCTCCAGATTCTCCAGCGGGGTCAGATTCAGAGAGCCTCCGTATCGGTTCCAGTACGGCGCAAACCGGCCCTCGGCGTTCGACCCGTTTGTCGAGTCGTCCTCGTGCCAGGCGTCTTCCCAGTCGAATGCATTCGGCTCGTAGGCCACGTACACGCCCAGCGCACTTGGGGTCTCCCGCGCGACCTGCTTGAGCATCCCGTTGACCTCCCGACGGCTTGCTCCCTTCCGGTCATAGTGCTCCATCGTGGAGGCAAGGGTCTGGGCGATCTTCTGCTTTTCTTTCATCTCGCCATTGAGGGCACTCCCTAAACGCTTCGATCGGATCTTCACCTTTTCCGTCACGGCCTGAGAGACCTTGTCCGTTGCCTGCGTCGTGAGCAGGGCCGTTACGGCCCCAAAGATGAGGATCGCTGCGCCGGCAACGACGAGGAGAAGCTTGGTCTGAATGGAGTCAAACATGAAGAAGAACCGACGGTCGCTTGATGGAGAAGAAAGGAGTGCTTGCGCGAGGTCCGGACGGATCAGGATCAAAGGACGGGCTCTGTCCGGACGGGCGGGGGGCTTGCTAGGACGTACAACGGACGGCCCGGCTACTTTCGATTATCGGGCCGTTTCGTGTCACTTTAAGGAACGATCTGAATCCCCGACCCTGATTGATCGCAACCGTTGGGGTTTTGTAAACGCTGCCCACGATTCCGGTCTCGTTCTGCGACAACGGGATCCCCGCGGGCCGCAGCGGTTTTGGACTGCACAGGGGCGCAATGCTCCGTTCACGCGGGAGGAGGGACGGATTGCAGCCTCCCGACGGTGTTGGATTCTGAGAGTACCCGTCTCCCGTCCCCGCGAAGTTCCTTCGGCGGGGAGCTCATGGACACGTCGGCCTTCTTATATTTTTACGTTGAAACGTTAATTTTTATCTAAATAAAAGGTCAAATTAAATAGTCATGGCCCACGGGATGACCCTTCGGCCCCCTGAAAATCTTCGACCTCGTTCGCTATGCTCCCTCAGACAGCGACGAATGTTCGAGCGCTCCGCCTCCTCCGTCGTCCGGGCGGCATTTTCTTCGGGCTGGCAGGATTCAAGGCCGCAGCTCGGCAGCCGCCCCCGGTCCAAACAGAGACATCGGAGCGTCCTGCGATTTATGTCAAAAAACTACACCCTCGGGAGGCATCCGCGGGGATAGACTTTTTCGTTCAGCGCTTCGGGCTGCTCGCCTGCCTTCGTTTCCTCGTGCAGGGCCGCCGGGGCCTGCAGGTGTGGTCACGAGGGCAATTCTGCTTGCTCCGCTTGGGGAAGCCGCACGGTAAACCGGCTCCCCTCGCCCTTCTCCGTCTCTACCTCGATGGAGCCGCCCATCTGGTCGAGCACCTCCTTGGTCACGGTCAGGCCCAGCCCGGTGCCCTCGTACTCCCGCCTGATCCCCTCGGAGGCCTGCTTAAACGCCTCAAAGAGCCCCTGGACCGTCTCCGGGTCCGTGCCGATGCCGGTGTCCTCCACCTCCAGAACGGCCATGCCTCCTGCCTGCCGGACCCGGACCCACACCGTGCCGCCCTCCCCGGTGTACTTGATCGCGTTGGACAGGAGATTGCGAAGCGCAATCTGGAGCCCGCCCGCGTCGGCCCGGGCCCAAACCGGGTCCCCCCCAGCCTCT
>JBDGQN010000101.1:0-7038 GCA_042219055.1 Salinibacter sp.
CCTGCGTCCACTGGTAGTTGGACGGGTCGAAGTACTGCTCGTCGAAGATTTCCGTCGTCTCGCCCGTCTTCAGGTCGAGGAGGAACTGGTGCGGCTGGTTGCGCGCGTCGGCGTCGACCGGCGAGTCGTCGAGGCTGTAGACGACGTACCGGCCGTTCGGAGACGGCGCAAATTCGTTGATCTGATGATCATTCTCGGTGACCCGGGTGACCTCCTCGGTCTTGACGTTCACGGTGAAGAGGCGCACCGGCCGGAAGAGCGTCGTGTCCTCGATGACGTCGGCGTCGTCTTTGGTTTCCTCCAGGTGATTCTCGTAGCGCGTGTCCTTTTCGCGGGCCGTAAAGAGGATGCGCTCGTTGTCGAGCCACCGCGCGCCCTGCACGCCGTGCTCGACGGCGGTGATGGCCTCGGGCGCCCCGCCGCGCGGGTCGAGCCGCCAGATCTGCGTGCCGCTGCTCTTTTCGTCCTCCGTCTTGCGGGAGGAGAGGAACGCGATGTGGTGCCCGTTCGGGCTCCACCGCGGATCACTGTTGTTGCCGGTGCGCGTGAGCCGGATCGTGGCCGTCGAGTCGCCGCCGTGCGGGTCGTCGCGGTAGGTGAGGTACACGTCCGACTGCGTCTCGTCGGCCTCGGGATCGGGCGTCTCCTTGACCCACAGCACGCGGTTGCCCTTGGGGCCGATGTCGACGTCTTCCAGTGAGCGCTGCTTGAGCACGTGATCGATCGACCAGGGGCCCTCGTCGGTTGGCTGGGCCTGGGTGGGCAGTGTCAGGAGAAGCGTGAAGAGGGAGAGGATCCAGGGGCGCACGGCAGGGAATGGGGAAAGGAAAATGGAGCGCGGTGGGGCAGCGGACTCAAAGGCAGCGCATTGAGAATGGCCGACGCGAATCCGTTTCATCAGCAACGGGAAGGACACATTGATCTCTACAGCGGAGAAGGCAGGTCTATACAATTCGATTATACCGGTCCAGTGTCCTCCTTCCGCCGACCGTGGAAGAGGCGCTTCTGTTCGAGGATGCGGCGGTCGGCCGTCACGTGGTCGCCGAACTGCTGGGTCCCCTGCTCGCGCATTTCTTCGGCGTGCTCGTCGAAGTACGTTTGCAGCGCCTGCCGGTCGCGCACTTGGTACTGCACAGTCCAGGCGCGGCCGCCGGTCGGTTCGTCCGGCTCGGGCACTGTGTCCCCGTCGTCGGTGGTGGCGTACCAGACGGCGGCCTCAAACCCGTCAAGTTCGAGCATCTCGCGGATGTGCTCGCGCAGCCACGAGCTGTAGCGGGTGGCCACGTCGCCGTCGACGGTGAGGTTGACTTCGTAGATCAGCATCGAAGAAAACACTTGGTTGGTGGAGGAAGCGTGCGGCAGTCCAATCTAAGGGTCAGCGCGGGGAATGGCAGATGGGGGGGCGGGTGCGGGAAAGGGAGAATGGGGGAGTGGGAGAAAGAGAGTGTGGGGGAGGGGAAGAGGTAAGGGGGAAGAGGGACGAGGGAGGCGAAGAGGAGGACGGCGTCTTCAAGAATCGTCGCGGCGGGAGATGTGGTGTGGGGCGGGTGGGTCAGGGTGGCGGAGAGTGACGTGGCACCGGTGGCGGTCGCGGTCGAGGGTAATCTCGCGGTAGCGGGCGCAGACGATCTCAGGTGTGTCGTTCTCGGCACGAGTGAGGTCGACCTTCAGCATGGCCCCTTCGCCGAGGACGGGGAGCTGCTTGCCGGTGATGAAGTTGCCGAGGGAGTACGCTATGAGTTGCCCGTTGTCGCGGACCTCGAACGGCTGGGGAAGGTGGGGGTGGTGGCCGGTGGTGAGCGTGTAGCCCTCGGGTGGGCTCTGCTCGGGACGGGGCCGGCGCTCGTGCTCGTAACCCCAGTGAGGCAGGGCAATGTGGAGGCCGGGCGTGGTCGGGGCGCCGGGATCGTGCCGGGCCACTCCCTTGCCCCGCCGATTCAACCACCAGGTCCAGGCCGTCGCCGTAATGCCGTCCTCGATCTGAAGGCGGGGCCGGTCGGCGGTGCCCACCCATCGGAGGCCGCGGTCCTCTAGAATTTGGAGGGTGCGTCGGAGGGTGTCCGGCCCGTAGTCCGTCGCGTGGTTGTTGGCGATCGAGACGACCCACCGATCCAGGGGGCGGAGTTGGGCGAGCGCCGGAAAGATGTCCGGCGCGTGCTTCATGAGAAACGGTTTCCAGGCGCGGTCCGAAAAGAGGCCTTCAAAGTTGCCGGTCACCACGTCGCAGTCCGACAGAAATGCTCGGACGCCGTCGCCGAACCGTGCCTCACGGCCGAAGAGGGGACAGATGTCGCCGACGAAGCCCAACGTGCGATCGGGGGACCCCTCCCGAAAACGAAGGGCCCGGTCGATGGAGTCGGGCCGGGGAGGCGGGCCGGTGAATCGCCGCCACACCATGGGGAGAAATTCATCCAGGGGGTAAGGGCTGAAGGGGACGCGCACAGAGGAATTAGGATGTGTTTTGGGAACCTGAGGGAGCAGCCGCTGTCTTGTCCGACGGAATCGGGGGGAGCCAGTGGAGGAGGATGAGGGGCACGACGCCCAGGACAGCGGCGCAGAGAAAAATGGAACGAGCCTCGAAGAGGGCGTCGAGCGGCGTGATGAGGGCACTGCCCACCACGTTGCTCATGTTGCCAAGCGTCATGTAAATCGTGAACTGCGTGGCCGCCACGGCGTCGCGGGTGGTGGTCATGTAGATGGCCTGCAGCGACATGCGGAGGGTCATGTCGAAGAACATGCCGGCCAGTAGGAAGACGATGACGACTCCTGAAACCGACCACCACGGCTGCGTCAGGGTGAGCGCGAGGAAGGTACAGATGATGCCCCCGGCTGCTGCAATGATCATGCGCCGTCGTCCGAGGCGATCCGCGAGCCAGCCGCCCAGCACGGCTCCCGCCGCCCCGGCCACCAGAGCGGGTCCGCCCGCAAACTGCGAGTAGCCGGTGTCCGTCCATCCGAGTTCTTGCACCGTAAAAACAGGACCGTACGTGACCATCATGCGGGTGGGCACCGCGGCCAGCAGCGCGAGCAGCGCCAGGACCGACGCCACGGGCTGTCGGCACGTCTCCACGAGTTGCATCACCACGTCGCGGACGCTGTCGTGGGGTGTGGCACCCGTCGAGTTGTTCGGGATGGTCAAGTTTTCGAAGGGGAGGGCCCAGTAGCGGTCGTCGGCCCGCTCCCGCACGAGCAGCGGAAATCCCACGGCGATCAGCAGGAGTACGAGCTGCACGGCGATGGCAGGCCGCCAGCCGTACTGGTTGAGGACCATGCTCATCCCCGCTCCGCCGATGGCAATGCCCCCGATCTTGCTGCTCCACATGGCCCCGTTCACGAAGCCGCGCTCGTCGGGCGCCAGGAGGTCCACCGCCAGCGCGTCGGTCGCCACGTCCTGGAGCGCCCCAAACAGGTTGTAGACGAAGATGATGAGGGCGATGGGGACGAGGCCCACGCTCTCCACGCCGGGCACCGCGAGGAGAATGCTCAGCGACGCGAGCATGCCGCACTGCGCCCCCAGGATCCAGGGGCGGCGTCGGCCCATGGCGGAGTGCGTGTGGCGGTCGAGCCACGGGCCGTACAGCACCTTGAGGCCCCAGGGGACGTAGTTGATGGTCATCAGGGCGGCCACGGCGCCCGCCGAGTAGCCCTGCTCGGCCAGCAGGGCGGCGAGCGTGATGGTGATGAACCCGGTGGGGATGCCCTGCACGAGGTAGAGGGCTGAGAATGTGACGAGGCGGAGCCGAGACGACTGGGCAAGCGTCATGCAGGGCCGGAGGACGGAGAGCGTGCGGTAGGGGCGCAGGAGGTGTAGGCGTCCGGGCGCTATGAGTTCGCAGCCGCGTCGGCGAGGGTGTCGAACTGATCGGTGAGGGTCGGGTAGAGGGCCCGGTATCGCCCGAAGAGCGCGTCGTAACGGGCCGTGGCGTCCATCGGGGCGGTGCGGCCCTGCACCTGCACGGCGGCCTCACTCGCGGTGGGCACGTCCGGAAAGATGTCGCTCCCGACCCCCGCCAGCAGGGCGGCCCCCACCGCCGCGCCGTGGGGCGTCGTCGTGTGGACGAGGGGGGTGTCGAGCACCGTTGCCAGGACGCGCCGCCAGAGTCGGCTCTGCGCCCCGCCACCCGAAACGTGCACCTCCGTCGGAGTCACGCCCTGGTTCCGCATCAGCGCGCACGACTCGCGGAGGCCGAAGGCCACCCCCTCCAGCACGGCCCGCGTGAGATGAGCGCGCTCGTGGCGGTGGTGCAGTCCGAAGAAGACGCCCCGCGCGTTCGGGTCGGCGTGGGGGGTGCGCTCGCCGCTGAGGTAGGGGAGAAAGAGCAGGCCCTCGGCGCCGGGCGGTACCTCGGCCGCCTCGGCGAGCAACCGCTCGTAGCTGCTCGCCCCCACGTCCTCGTCCAGCAGGTCGTCGAACAGGTCGACGTACCACCGGAGCGACCCGGCGGCCGACAGCATCACGCCCATCAGGTGCCAGGTGTCCGGGGCGGCGTGACAGAAGGCGTGCAGGCGCCCCTCCGGATCGTGGCGGTAGGCCCCGGTCGGGGCGAAGACGACGCCCGAGGTGCCCAGCGTCACGACGGCGCTGCCAGGGGCCACGACGCCGGTCCCCACCGCCTGTGCTGCCTGATCGCCCGCCCCGCCCACCACCGGAGTGCCCTTGGGCAGGCCGGTGGCGTCCGCCGCCTCCGCGTGGACCCGCGCACTCACCACGGACGACTCCGTCACCGGCGGCCGCCACGCTTCCGGCACCCGCACTGCGTCGCACATGGCGTCCGACCACGCCCGCTGCTCCACGTCGAAGAGCGACGTGCCGGAGGCGTCCGACACGTCCGTCGCCCGAACGCCCGTGAGGCGGTAGCGGAGATAGTCCTTGGGCAGCAAAAAGGCGTCGGTCCGCTCGTAGACCTCCGGCTCGTGCGTGCGCACCCACTCGATTTTCGGAGCGGTGAAGCCGGGGAGCACCGGATTGCCCGTGTGATCGACCACCACGTCGGCGCCCACCCGCTCGGTGATGGCGTCGCACTCGGCCCCGGTGCGCTGGTCGTTCCAGAGAATCGCGGGCCGCAGTACGGTTCCGTTCGCGTCGAGGAGTACGAGGCCGTGCATCTGGCCCGTCAGACCGACGCCCGCAACGGCGTCGGCCTCGACCGCCTCGTCGGCGAGTACGGCCCGGATGCTCTGCACGGTGGCGTTCCACCAGTCCGCCGGATCCTGCTCGCTCCACGACGGGCGGGGCACGTCGGGTTCATAGGCGTGGCTCGCGTGGGCGACGACGGTGCCGGACGCATCGAGGACGACGGCAGTGCTGCCGGTGGTGCCGAGGTCGACACCGAGAAGTTGAGGGGGCACGGGACGAGGGGAAATGGGGCAACGGCGTGCGGCCGCAACCTATCAACTGGAATCCGGCACAGCAACGGCCCTCCCCAACCGTGCTCAGAGATCGAAACAGGTCTCTCCCGCTCCCCTCCGCATCGATGCGGTTGTCCTCCCCCGACCCATTCGGTAGCTTGTCGCAAACGAGTTGGACCTCGCCTCTTGATCCTCACCCCTCGCCTCTCGGCCCATGCCCCTCCCCGACCTCCGCGACCAGGCCGATCCCTTGATTCCCGAGGAACGCCTGGAGCACCTTCGCAACTTCGAGCTCGACCTCAAATTTACGGCCGGCATCTGGTACTTCACGCCCTTCGACAGCCGGTTCCACGCCAAATACAAGGACGACAAGTCGATCGAGGAGCGGCTGGAGATGGCCGCGCCGCTGAAGGAGGACGGCCTTGTGGGCCTGGAGGCGCACTACCCGAATGAGATCAACGAGGAGAACCTGGACCTGTGGCAGAACTTCGTCGACGACACCGGGATCCGGATCGTCACGGTGATCCCGCTGCTCTTCTACGACGCGGACTTCGAGTTCGGATCCCTCTCCAACCCGGACGATGCAGTGCGGGACAAGGCCACCGGGCGCCTCAAGCGAAGCCTGGAGCTCAACAAAAAGCTGGGCACCGACTTCTGCGTCGTGTGGCCGGGCATCGACGGCTTCGAAAATCCATTCGGAATCGACTTCATGCGGATGCGGAAGCGCTTCGCGGCGGGCATGGCCGAGGCGATGGACGCCGTTCCGGGCGTGCGCATCGCCTTCGAGCCGAAGCCCTACGAGCCGCGCGGTAATACGCTTTTTCCGAGAACGCCGGAAGGGCTGCTCCTGGGACGGCAGGTAGAGTCGATGCTGGAGGCAGACGTAAACCGGGAGCTCCTGGCGGAGGGCCACTCGCTCGTGGGAATGAATCCGGAGGTGGGCCACGTCCACATGGGGTACGAGGATCTGGCCTACGCCTTTTCGTGGCCGCTCTCCGAGGGCCGTCTCGCCCATACACACTGGAATAGCCAGCCGCTCGGCAACTACGACCAGGACCAGAACGTGGGGGCCATCAGTCCCGAGCAGGCCGAGGCCCTGCTCTACCTCCTCAAGCTCCACGGCTATCGGGGTCACTTCGGCCTCGACGTCAACCCCGAGCGCATGCCGGTGACGACCGCGCTTCGCATCTCAATGGACGCCCTCCGCGCCATGAACGACCGGATCAACAATCTGGACCACGAGGCCATCCTGGAGGCTCGGCGGAATCCGGACGAACACCGCGGGCTCATCGAGGCGCTGCTGGTGCAGGCCCGGGCGCCCCATCCGGGGCGGCTGTCGGCGACGGAGGAGATGAGTCAGGTCGGCGACTCTGAGTCCGCGTAGATAATTGGTAACCCAAGTTGCGGGGTACAATCGTTTTGCCCCGATGACGGCACGGACCGCGGACCGCCGAAAAGCGTCCCTATACCACGGTCTGCGGTCCGCCGTCCGTCGTCTCACCGAAGATAACACGTGAGTTGCAACTTGAGTTATGTAGCCCACACTCCGGGGCGTCCCTCGGTGCCATCGGTTTTGGCGCGGCCTTCCTCAACGTCACTTGTCGACCCGCGCCTCTCTTCTACACCTGTCGCCGTCCCCGCTTGGCGGTGATGACGCCGGTGTTCATGCCCATCCAGTGCATGCCGCCC
>JBDGQN010000102.1:0-8345 GCA_042219055.1 Salinibacter sp.
GCGTCTTAGCCTGAAATAGTCGCCCAACTGGTCCAAGAATTCGGGCACACATCCGGATCGCTTGTCCACCCCAGGACAAACTCCGGAGTCAATGTTAGCGACAACTTGACGGAGAGGTAGATCGAAAGTTATATTGTTAAACAATAAGCTACTACCTTGAATCTTATTCCTTACATCTCATTCCTACTTTTGCTGGTTCTAGTCCCAAGCCTCCGAGGGGGGTTCTCCTCCAGGCCTGGCGGCCTGCACGCTGAACCTGCGTGAATCGAGACAAGCGACCACTGAGTGCTGGATTCAGTCAAGGCCTGTTCCCGCCATGAACTCTTCTGCCTCCCGTTGCCCCGCCCAGAACCCTTCTCCCCAGTCCAGCCTCGGGTCGGAAGAGGCGCGTCTGGAAGCCCTCCACCGTTATGAGGCCCAGCTGGACCCCGAGCCGGAGGAGGCCTTCGACCGCCTCACGCGACTGGCGGCTTCTCTCCTTGAGGCGCCGATCGCAATCGTCAACTTCGTGGCCGGCGACCGGCAGTGGTATAAGTCGGCGGTCGGAGTGGAGGAGGGAGAACGGAGCCTCGACGGGGGCTTCTGTCTTCACGCGATCCAGTCGGAGGGCCCGACGGTGGTCGAGAACGCCCCCGAGGACCCGCGATTTTCGGACCATCCGCTCGTGATCGACGAGCCGAGTGTTCGCTTTTATGCGGGCGTGCCTCTCGCAACGCCGGAGGGCCATCGGATCGGGACGCTCTGCGTACTGGACGTTGAGCCGCGGTCCCCATCGGACGAAGACCTCAGTCGGCTTGAAGATCTCGCCGAGATGGCAATGGACGAGCTGGAACTGCGCCGGGAAGCTGAAGAGCGAAGACAGGCTGAGCGTCGGCTGGAGGCGGCGAAGGAACAGACCGAGAAGGCGCTTCGGGATCGTGAGGCGCTGCTCAGCTCCGTCACTGCGAACATTTCGGACGGCATCTACCGGTCGACACCGGACGAGGGACTCGTCTACGCCAATCAGGCCTTTGCCGAGATGTTTGGCTACGAGAGCCCGGAGGAGGTCCTCCAGGTTGATCCCAGCCGCCTGTACGCGGACCCTGAGGAGCGAGAGCGGCGCCGACAGACCGCGCAGGAGGAGGATTCCTTCGATGCCCACGAAGTCGAGTTTCGGCGCAGGGACGGGACGACGTTTACGGGGCTGCTCAGCGGCACGGTTGTTCGCGACGAGGAGGGGGAGGTCAAGTACTACGATGGGGCCATCGCCGACATCACGGAGCGGAAAGAGAAGGAACGAGAACTCAGGGAGGTCAAGACTTTCAACCAAAAACTGGTCGAGCACGCCCCCGTCGGTCTATTTCGGTTGGACGAGGAGCTCCGGATCGTCTACGAGAATCCGCGGGCTCAGGAGATTGTCGGTCTTCCCAAGGACGAGGAGGAGTCGAGGGCAATCGGTGCTGACATTCGCGAAATCCCGTCGATTGTCGAGGCCGGCGTTGCGGAGGAGTTCGCCCGACTCCAGGATGGGGAAGAGATTTCGCTAAGCTTCGAATTCCATTCAATTTACGGCCGGGAGGCCTTCATCCGAGGCCGGGCCGTTCCCCTCTCCCCCGGCGGCCAGTTCGAGGGCGCGGTGGTGATGGTCGAGGACGTTTCTGAGGAGCGCGAGGCGAAGCAGGCCCTGCGCGAAGAGCGGGATCGGTTCGAGATGCTCTTCCAAAATCTTCCCACGCCAGTGGTCTATGGGACCCGTCAGGGCGAGACTCCTGTCGTGCTAGACGTCAATGACGCCTTTGAGGAGACGTTTGGCTACGACGCCGAGACAATTCGGGGCGAAAACCTTCACCGTTTTATTGTGCCCGAGGAGGAGCGCCAAGAGGCCAAGGAGATTACTTTGGAGTCCATGAAGGAACGGCGAATTCGCAGGGAGGTCCGGCGCCGTACAACAGAGGGGCTCCGAGACTTTCAGCTGCAGCTTGCCATTGAGGAGTCTGAGGAAGGGCAGACAGAAGGGTACGCCATTTACACCGACATTACCGAGCGGAAGCGGCGGGAGGAGGCCCTCCAGGAGGCAAAAGAAGAAGCGGAGGCGGCCAACCGGTCCAAGTCCGCGTTTCTCGCCAACATGAGCCACGAGATCCGCACCCCGCTGACTTCGATCCTTGGCTTTGCGGAGGCAATTGGGACGGAGGTCGAAAGCCTGGAGGGGCGTCTTGAATCCCCAGACCTGGATGCTCTCAATCGGTTTGCCGGGTTAATTCAGAAGAGCGGGCATCACCTGCTGGAGACGCTCGATGCCGTATTGAATCTTTCGAAGCTCGAGGCGGAGGAGATGAACCTCTCTATGGAACCGGTTGACCTGGTCGCGGAGGCGGAAGAGGTCGTGGAGCAATTCGGCCCCCAGGCCGACGAGGCTGCCATTGATCTTCAGATCGAAGGGCCTGACGGGCCGATATGGGGGCGTGCCGACGAGGGGGGGCTGCGGATCGTCCTGCGCAACCTGGTGAGCAACGCGGTGAAGTACACCGAGGCGGGCGGACGGGTGTGGGTGCGAGTTCGAGAGACCGATGGCCCTGCGGTTCTGGAGGTGGAGGATACCGGGATCGGGATGGATCCGGAACAGGTGTCGGACCTGTTCGGGGCGTTTAAGCAGGCGTCCGAGGGGAGGGGGCGAGAGTATGAAGGCACGGGGCTGGGCCTGGCGGTGATAAAGGAGGCGATCCATCAGATGGGTGGCACCATCGAGGTGGAGACCGAGAAGGGGGAAGGCACGCGCTTCACCGTGTCGCTTCCCTCCGCGTCCCCTTCCGAGTTCCCTTCCGAGTTGGAGGCCAACAGGTCTGATCGTTAGTCGGCTCCCTGCTCCCCGCGAACAGAGAGTCGTTCGATAGGTATACTATCTGCTTACTTTATGGGGTGTGCCGTGGCGGTGTTGATTCCTTCGTGTGCAGCCGCACGGGAGCGATGCGTGAGGAGCGATGCTGTGATCCTGAATCAGGACGGCACACGTTTCACGCACACGTCTCACGCTTCGCGCGTCGGTTCGGGGGGCAAGCAGAAATACGGCCCAAGAAGTAGCCTTGACAGTGCAGTAGATCAGTTTTGCCACTATGCGGTTCTACGCTGTCGGTCTCAATCACGAATGTGCGTCCTTGGAGCGAACCGAGGCGTTTGCTCTGGATGCGGACGATCAGAAGGCGTTGTATTCGAATCTCAGTTTGAGCGACGACGCCGAGGTCGTCATTCTGTCGACCTGCAATCGCACCGAGGCGTATCTCTACGGCCGGGAGGCAGACGTTCGCCAGGTGGAAGCGCTCCTTGGGCAAGCGGCCGGGAAGCCCTGGCCGTCCGACCTGGCCTTTCGGGGGGAGGATGAAGCTGCGGTGCGCCATGTCCTTCAAGTGACGAGCGGTCTTCGCTCGGTGGTCCTCGGCGAGCGCCAGATCTTCGCGCAGATGAAGACGGCTTACAAGCGCGCAGTGGACGCCGACGCCGTGCACTCGTTGATGCATCGTCTGCTGCACACGGCCTTCCGGGCCGCCAAGCGCGTGTCGTCGGAGACTGGGCTGAGCCGGGGCGCTGCTTCGGTGTCGACGGCTGCCGTGGAGATGGCCCGTCACGATCTTGACGCGCGCGACGAGGTCGAGTCTCTCGCCGAGGCGGAGGTCGTGCTGGTGGGCGCGGGAAAGATGGGACGCCTCGCCCTGGAAGCCCTCGTGGACGAGGCGCCCGAGGCGCTCACTGTGGTCAACCGCTCGCCCGATCGTGCCGAGGAGCTTGCGTCGTCGTACGGCGGCGACACGCAGCCCTGGGCCCGACGCCACGAAGCAGTGGCCGGGGCCGACCTTGCCCTTGTCGCCACCGGGGCCCCTGATCCGATTCTCACCGCCGCGTCGCTGCCGAGCCCGCCCCCTGGATCGACCCTCATAGTCGACATTACGATGCCCCGAAACGTGGATCCGGGTGTGGCCGATCGGGCAGGTTACCGGGTCTTCGACCTGGATGATCTCGAAGACTGGGCGGACGCCGTGCAGGAGGAGCGTGCCGCTGCCGTGCCCGAGGCCGAAGCCATCTGCGAAGAGCTGCTCGACGACTTCGTCACCTGGGTCTTCCACCAGCAGGCCCTCCAGCCTGCGATCCAGGCCATCCGCCACACATTCGACACCATTCGAAAACAGGAGGTGGACCGTCACGCACATCGCACCGACATGGACCGGGAGGAAGTGGAGCGCCTCACCGAGTCGATCATGCAGAAGCTTCTGGCGGTTCCCATCGTCCGCCTCAAAAACGTCGATCCGGACAGCATTGATTTCGTGCAGGGCATCGAACTGCTCCATGCCCTGTTTGCCCCCTCCGACGACGAGACCGGGCGGACCCTTACGGAGGCCTCCGACGCCGACCATCCGTCGCTCGGCGACGCTCCGTCGCGGTGCCCTTACCTTACTCACGACGCGGCGCCGGACGACCCTGAGGCGGAAGAGGTCGAGCAAGCCCTCCGGATGACAGAAGCGGTCAACGCCTCTGATCGGGACGATCCTGCGTCTGGATCGGTGATTGACTGACAGCCCTGGGCGGCCTCGGCTAGGAAACGAACTGCTGATCTTGCCCGATGCCGTCGTGTCTTCGGCCCCTGAGCCGGCGATTGCTCTTTCGAACGTACTCGGAGTTCTATGTCGATTCCCGATCCGCTCGTTCTAGGCACCCGCGGCAGCGAGCTTGCCCTTCGGCAAGCCAACGTGGTCCGTTCCAAGCTCGAAGCCGCGGGGCACCGCGTGGACCTACAGACGATCTCGACCCGTGGGGACGAGGCGACCGACACGCCCATCTCGGAGATCGGCGACGAGGCGGTATTCACGAAGGAGTTGGACCGAGCCCTCCTCCAGGAGGAGGTCGATTTGGCGGTCCACTCGTTGAAGGATATTCCCTCGACGGTCCCGGGGGGGCTTGCGCTCGCCGCCATCGGGGAGCGGGCCGACGCGCGGGATGCCTTCGTGGCACATCCGTCGTTCGAAGGAGATCTCACTGATCTTCCGGAAGGGGCCACCGTGGCGACCGCCTCGCTCCGTCGCACCGCCCAGTTGCTCACCTGGCGGTCGGACCTCGACGTGGTGCCGGTGCGGGGCAACGTTGACACGCGGATCGAAAAGTTGAAGAAGGATCGACCGGCCGGTCGATCCTGGACGGGCATGGTGCTCGCGGTGGCGGGGCTCGTGCGGCTCGGATTGTCTGTGCACATCCGCAACCGCATCGATCCGGACGTCATGATTCCGGCGGTGGGGCAAGGGGCCCTCGGCATTGCGTGCCGGGAGGACCACGCGGAGCTCCGCGCCCTTCTCCGCGACGAGCTTCACCACGAGCCCACCGGGCACGCGGCAACCGCCGAGCGGGCTTTTTTGCATGAGGTGGGTGGGGGGTGCCAGGTGCCGCTCGGGGCCTGGGCGCGCCTTGAGGACGAGACCCTGGTGCTTGACGCCTGCATCGCGGCCCTCGACGGCGGCGAGTACTACCGCGACCAGCGGCGGTGTGCACCGGAAAAGGGAGCGGATACTGGTCGAGGGTTGGCGCAGGATCTGCTGGCGGCAGGTGGAGACCAGATTCTCGACGAGGTGCTTGGGGATCGGCGCGGAGACCCCTCGGGAGCTCCCTTCCGGCCCTGATGTGGTCTTGACGCCCCAAATCAGCTCTTCAGGTCTAATACTGTGTCGCGCAATTAGTTGAAACACATTGCCACACGCAGATTCTGAGATGGACGAGCCCCCGGATGTCATCCTCCTGCGCTCGGCGGATGCGCCCGACCGGTACCAGCGCGCGTTCGCGGAAGCGGGCGTTCGGGCGGTGTGCGAGCCGGTGCTGACCTTTGCCTTTCCGAATCAGCAGGCGCTCGCCGATCACCTGGGACGGCACGATCGCTATGGGGCTCTCGTCGCCACCAGCCCACGGAGTGCCACGGCGTTGAGGCGTCTTTTCGAAGAGCAAGCGGATCTGGCGGAGGCGTGGCAGGACACGCCGGCCTTCGCGGTGGGCCCGAAGACCGCCCGCCGTCTCCAGGAGGTTGGGCTGCAGCCGAGGGGAGAGGACGCGGGGGACGCGGAGGCCCTGGCGGATCGCATCGTCGAGGCGGCGCCGTCGACTCCACTTCTCTTTCTCTGTGGCAACCGGCGGCGCGAAACGCTCCCCGATCGGCTCCGGGCGGCGGACGTGTCGTTCGAGGAACTTATCGTCTATGAGACGCGGACGCGGCAAGACCTGACCCTTCCTCCATCCCGCGGGGCCTCAGCGGAGACGTGGCTCGTTTTCTTCAGCCCGTCGGGCCTGGAGGCGGTCCAGCAGGCAGACACGACCGACCTCGGCACGTACCGCGTTGCGGCCATCGGGCCCACCACGGCTGGAGCCTTGGAGGAGGCCGGATACGCAGTGGAGGCGGTCGCAAGGGAGCCGTCGCCGGACGCGCTCGTGACGGCCCTCGAGGACGAAACAGGATGAGGCCGGTCGCTACTCATTCTCGCGGAGGACGCCGTCAATGGAGGCCCGGAAGCGAGCGGTGGCCTGTTCAGGATCGTTGGCCGTCGCCACGGCCGACAGGACGGCTACGCCGTACGCTCCGGCCTCCAGGGCGGCCCGGACTCGGTCGTGCGTGATGCCGCCAATTGCGATGACGGGAATCGGGACCGCCTCGCACGCCTCCGCGAGTCCCTCGGGGCCCTTCACGGACTTCGGATTTCGTTTCGACGTGGTGGGGAAGACCGGGCCGAACCCGATGTAGTCCGCGCCCAACTCGTAGGCCTCGACCACCTGATGAGTCTTCGTCGCGGTGGCCCCGATGATGAGGTCGGACCCGAGCACGGATCGGGCCGCGTCCACCGGAAAGTCTTCCTGCCCCAGGTGCACCCCGTCGGCGTCGACCGCCTGCGTGATGTCGACCCGGTCGTCGACGATGAGGGGGATCGATGCATCGGTGCAGACGGAGGCCACTTTCCGCGCCTCGATGAGCATGTTCTGGATGCCGCCGTGCTTCTGCCGGAATTGGATGCTATCCGCGCCGCCCCGGATGGCGAGCTGAGCCAGTTTGGCGTGCGGGTGGTCCTGCTGGAGGTGGTAGTCGGTGAGAACGTGGAGCCGACCGATGGGCTTGTCGGGCGGAGCGGGTTCTCCGTTGGGCGAAGGGGTCTCCATGACTGAGGACGGCGCATCTTGAGGGTGACGTGCGACGCCTTCACTTCTCAGTCTCGCCGCAGTTCCGTGGGGCACAGGGACGATTCAAGCGAGATTCCGAGCGGGAGGGCTAGGCCGGGTGCCCTCCATGGCGATAGCGAGTGTAGAGTTCGAGGGCTCCGTGCACGAGAAGGAGAAAGGCCGCGAATCCTCCCGCGACGATGGCTGTCTCCGGTCCCTCCCCGGAGTAGGCGTCCGGACTGGTCCAGAGAAGCCATTCGGCGTATCCTGCGAGCCCCACAAGTGCCACCAGGGCGGCCTCAAAGAATCCCCATGCCCACCCGAGGCCCCCCTTCACGCCGTTCCACACGCTCGCCCCAAAACACCCATACGTAAGAACGCCCGGATAGACAAAGAGAAGTGCCTCGGAACTCCACTCGAACGCAGTCGAGAGTCGAGCCCCCAGCGCCCCGTAGTGCACGAAGAGTTCGAGAATGAAGTCGGCGCACTGGTAGAGGATTGCTGCGTGGGCGGTCGCGTACGTGGCGACGGCGAAGGCCTCGGCGGGAGAGGCGGTGTCTCGGCGAAACAGGGCCCAGTAGAGCAGCCCACCGAGTCCCGCGATCACCACGAGCGCCAAAGCGGGGTACGCGCCGAACTGTTCGAGATCCTGAATGGCCGCACGCCACGCGGTCCCTTCGAGGGGTGCTGTTTCCCCTGGGTCCTGTATTCCGTCACTAAAGCCCTGCGCAGCGTTCACAGCGAACCATCCGATGTTCGAGTCCGAGGCGCCAATCCTTGCAGCGTCGCAGAGGCGACCGTAGCGACGATGGCGCCGACCAGGAGGTAGCGCCCCGGGCTCGTAAACGGTTGTCGTGCACCTGCCAGATAGGACCGGACGGCCGTACCAGGGCGAAGGGTGAGGTCCCTGAAGGTTCGCCAGAGGCCGCGTTCCGTCTCAACAAGCTCCCGGACGAAGCCGCCGAGAATGCGGATCAGGGAGAGCCCCGAGCCCACCCGCTGCCCGCAGGACGGACAGTATTCGCCGGCAAAGGTCCGTCCGCAGTTGGCGCAGGTCTCGGGGACCGCGGGCGGCTGTGCTGAGGCCGAAGCGTCCGAATCGGTCGTGTCCGTGCTGGAATCGTCGTCGAGAGTTGAAGACATGGGCGGTCCCCTTCAGTACGTCCAGTACATGCTGCGCTGAGAACCTG
>JBDGQN010000103.1:0-12441 GCA_042219055.1 Salinibacter sp.
GTTGCATAATCGATCACATCTGGCAGGGTAGGGAAGAGACGGTACCTTCTTTCAATCAACCCCCAACAACCCATGTCAGATGACCGCGAGTACGTGGACTTCAAGAAGCTCAAAGCAAAGATTTCAATGCACGATCTGCTCGATCACTATGACCTGACCGGCCAGATGGAACAGAAAAGCGAAGACACCCTCGTCGGCCCCTGTCCGATTACCGGCAGCGAGAGCCAGGCGTTCAAGGTGAACGAGGACAAGGGCGTATGGTACAGCTTCGCACTGGAGGGTGACGGCGCCGGCGGGAATATTCTCGATTTCGTCGCGCGGATGGAGGATACCGACGTCCTCGGGGCCGCGAACCTGATCGACGAGTGGTTTGACAAGGAGGGTGCATCTGCCGACGAGGAATCCAAGCCGACGTCAAATACCAGTTCCGAAGAGCCAGAGGAAAAGGCAGCCCTCCCTGATCCACTCGATGAGAACGCCCACACGGACGCCTTCGACTCGATTCTGCGGATGTGCGGCGAAGAGATTGCAGCACTCGAAAACGAGACTCGCGAGGAAATCGAAGACGTTCTCGATAGGGAGGAGACAGAGGATTTACACGCCGAGTCAATTGCCGAACGGCTGGGACGGTGGATCCGTCGGGCCTACCGGCGCGGGTACAAACTCGGGAAAATGCAAGGCGCCATCGAGGAGCGCATCTCTCGGCTCAAATAAGCCGGGGGCAGGCCCGGGCCGGTGTGATAGGATGGAAGAAGACCGTTCATTCTATCCACACGAGCCCACATTCACCCATGTCATCCCAAACTGAAGGTTCTCCTGACGATCCGTACCAGATCCACCTGTTCGATCGATTGCCCCTGTATTCGACCAGGCTTGTCCGTGAGACTGAGTTTACCTACCCCGATCGTTTTCAGGTCACCGAGCCGAGTGAGGTGGCAACGATCCTACGGGACTATTTCCGCGACAAAGACCGCGAGGAGTTTCTAACCGTCCTGCTGGACACCGCCAACACAGTGATTGGGCTCTCCCAGATCAGCGTTGGCGGGCTCTCCTCGTCGGTCGTCGAGCCCCGGCAGATCTTCAAGACAGCGATCCTAGCGAACGCGGCCGCAGTTATTCTTGCGCACCAGCACCCGTCCGGCAATCCCGAGCCGAGCCACGAGGACATCAACATCACGCGGCAGCTTGTCGAGGCCGGCGAGATCATGGACGTTCCCGTCCACGACCACCTGATTATCACCGAAGTGGACTACGTCAGCCTTGCCGACCGAGGCGTCATCAGATGAAATCCTTCACCCCTAGCAGCTCTCCGCTGGGGGTTTTCTTTTTGCAGAATCGGCCTATTCACAGTCCACGTGGCCAGCATTACTCGTGAGTCTGCGACGGTCGCAATCTTTACTCTGCCGGATCGATTCGCGAGGTACTACCACACGTACGTTTAGCTCCAAGAGCCGAGCAAGGAACCGTGCTTCTCCTTTCGTTTCAGGAATTGGACTCGGGTCGATATGCTCGGGCAAGACCTCGAGATGCCTTTGACTTGGGAGCTTCATGGAGCAGAATGATACGAGGACCTTTACCCTACAGACACGCGAGAATCGAACATATAACGTCCCGACAGCGCCATTTTCATCGCCCCGAACCATTCCACTACCTGCTGTTCATCGACACGGGCCTGAGTTACCTGATTCTCATACCTGAAACCTTCGAAATACGCGACTCCCACTCACCGTAGCCATTTTTGTATATCTGAAATTCAAATCTTTTTTCGAACTCCACCCATTTACATCCACGGAAGCCTTTTTGACACCTACCAGACATTCTAGCACGCACTGGCCAATACCCAGAATCTGAAGGTCCTCCTTGTTGCTTCTGACCTATTTCAAGTATTTCTACTTCCTTCGGTTGTATTTTTTCGGAAATGCTCTGACTGCACCCACAACCTTCAATACGCCCAACAACCATATTCGGATTAGATATGTCCGTACCTAGAATTTTTTTTGTAATTATACTCTCGCTTGGACCCGAATCCGAGCAGCCTATAGCTAATATTAAGCACAATACAAACAATATAACCCTCACTATACTATTCATAACACCTATTATCTAATTTATAAACTGATAACTAGGTCCAACAAGTTTTCCTAATATAGAGCGCTTGCTGCGGTGAAGAGAAAATAAACAAAGCGGGCGCAATGCTTCAACTAAGTAGTGTTCCGCACTCCAATCGAGACGCCACTTCAGCTCCACGCATCTACACTTGGATGGGAACTCCCAAAAGACCTTCCCGCCCCAAATACAGCACAGATGCGACAGCCCTGACAGGCAATCGGAATTTTACATTCTTCCTGAGGTTAAATATACTGTTTTTTCAAAGCGGACCCTTCCACTTCTGTCCGTGCAAAACGGCTGCTGCACTTCTCTCTGCTCGGCTTTATGCGCTGTCCTTCGTTCCGGGTCCTAGGTTACCGAAGGGGGACACTGCTCTGTCCACGCTGTGCTGCACCGTCCTCCACTCGTGCAGCCCTTCTTACCAGTGATGAGCCTTCAGGTCCGGAAAGGTTCGTCAGGCCGGTGGACCACTGCCGACAGTCTGCTCCGTCTCTCGTCCCGCATCTTCGGTGGCAACACTTAGGAAGAGGGTCGCTGGCCGACATAGCCTTTCCGATTCTTCAGCGCGAGGACGGCATTTTGTGGGTGGGTACGCACCCGTACTGAGAATGAGAATTAAAAGGTCTTCGGTAGGAGAACTACTCAAACCACTCTCCCGAAAGAAACTTATATACCAATGAAACGGCTACTATATCTTAGTCTCACGGTTTTGGCTTTTATTACACTTATATTATTAGGTTGTTCTACTGCAAGAACTTCTGGGGTTTATAATGAAGATCTTACACAAGAAGAACCTTATACATTTACATATAATGGAGACCCAGAAGAGGCATTATCTCATCTTAATAAAACCCTCCTTCCAAGGGGATTTTCTATAATAACTGAAGACAAATATGAAGGAGGAATGTCTTACGTATACGAGAAAGATCTTTCAGATGACGAAAAATTTGAAGCAACTGAGCTTTATGAGTACATGACGAGCACGTCTGCAGATAAGCAGAAAGGAAGGCTTGTTTTTGTAATTTCTAGCACAAGTGGAGGTGCCACTGTTCAAATGACGCCCCGCCTCACCGCGAAGACTCGGCAGAACAGTAATCACGACCCTTCCACTGAGGTTGAGGAGATTAAGGAAGTTCAGGTACCTCAGGGGCATCCATTACCCATGAAGTATGGTCGCATGCTTGCGCAAATCGACGGATGGAAGCTGAAAGCCCCCCCCCGATCGGAGGTCTTCATGGACGAAGAGCCGACACAGAAACCTGATTCAAGGACTCAAACTTCGGGCCAAGGCCAACAGCCCCAAGCGCAGCAAAAGTCATTCACCCCATCACAACCGCCTCCCGACTCTACAAGTGAGCGCGATAGGACCTCGGCCGATGCATCCTCGGCCGCTGAAACACCCAAGCCCGGAGAGCGCCCGGGGGAGGGTGGTGATGACGTCCAGTGGGTGCAAGAAACATTCAATGACCTGGGGCACAATTGCGGTCCCGAAGATGGCATCATGGGACCAAAAACGCGCTCGTGCATCCGCTCCTTTCAGAAAGCAAATAATCTTGAGGTAACCGGCAAGGTTAATCAGGCCACCTACCTGGTAATGCTTGAAAAAGTCCAGTCCGAATCAGAGCCAGAACCGGAGCCCCAAACCGAAGCGCAAAAGTCATCGAATCCCCAGCCTCCACCGCAAACGGAGCCCACGAAAAAGACAAAGCCCCAGGAGCAACCCGCTCCCCGTGATCGGTCAGAGACTCAAGAGCAATCGAACGACCCAAAACCGGATGGAGCCCCCTCGAAAAAGGTGCTGCGAGAAGCAATTGTGGCCTCACTCGAAGAGGGAGAAGTGCCACGTGCTATCCACGGTACGCTACTAAGACCCTGTGTAAACGCAGCTATACAAGACGTTTCTATCCGAGATATTGGTAATAAACAAAAAGTTGAGAGTCCAACGCGAACAGGAACATACTGGCCGGTGAAAGCTCTCGTGACAGGCTCGTGCACGCAGGGAGTTAATTGCGGTCCCGACCACATTATGGGAGAATGCGACACCACAACTTTCAAAGAGGCGAAGGCAGAGTTCAGGATTTGGAAGGATCCATATGGAGATTGGAAAGCAAAGGTGGTGCGGAAGTAAATACCGCTCCTCAGTCAAACCTCACCCGCTCGACCTCCCCCTGCTCGATGCGCCGGTTGCGCCGGTCGTAGAGCTTTGTCGTCCGCGAATCCGAGTGAGCGGCAATTCGCTGGGCAGTTTCCAGGTCGCCCACATTCTCAAGATACGTGGTGATCCTCTTCGCCCGGATAAAAGCTGAGTTCGACTTTGGCACTTTCAGTGGACTGAAAGCCCAACCTGATTTCCTAGGTCGGCTGTTGCAGGTGATCTGCATCGCCCGTGATCAGACAATCACCCGGCGAGAGGTACCCGTGGAAATAAATCCCATTGCGTGGGGTTGCAAGAGAGAACGTGGCCACAAGAGTACCGGAACCTTCAGACCCTGGGCGCGCGACAAGACGCATCCGCTTCCATTTTAATTGGTGGGCACGATCCTCATGCAAAGCATCTTTTCTGCAGTCCCGGCTTGCTCAGTTTCGCTCATCACACCGCAAGTCCTCGCCAACCGTCTTGGGAGACTCCTCCTGTCCTGCTGCGTCGTTCTTGCGGTCAGTACCGCGGAAGCGCAGTCGCAACAGTTCTCCGACCAGAAGGTCATCACGACAAGCGCAGACGGAGCCCAGTCGGTCTACGCGGAGGACCTAGACGGAGACTCCGATGCGGACGTCCTCTCCGCCTCGGAGAATGACGACAAGATCGCGTGGTACGAGAATAAAGGGGACGGAACCTTCTCCGAGCAGAAGATCATCACGACAAACGCAGACGGAGCCCAATCGGTCTATGCACGGGACCTGGATGGGGACTCCGATGTGGATGTCCTTTCCGCCTCTCGTGATTTCTCCGATGAAGACAAAATTGCCTGGTACGAGAATGATGGGGAAGGAAGCTTTTCCGAGCAGAAGATCATCACGACAAACGTAGACGGAGCCCAATCGGTCTATGCACGGGACCTGGATGGGGACTCCGATGTGGATGTCCTTTCCGCCTCTGAGAATGACGGTAAGATTGCGTGGTACGAGAACGAGGGGGACGGGTCCTTTTCCAGCCAGAATGTCATCACGACGAACGCGGCCTCGCTCAACTCAATCTACGCACACGATCTGAACGGGGACGGGGCTCCGGATGTCGTGTCTGCCTCTGGTAGTGTCTTCGACGAGGACAAGATTGCGTGGTATGAGAATGATGGAGAAGGGAGCTTTTCGGAGCAGAAGATCATCACGATGGGCACGGACGGGCCCGGATCAGTCTATGCAAGGGACTTGGACGGGGACTCCGACGCGGACGTCCTCTCCACCTCCGGCCCTCGCGGTCCAAATGTCGAGTGGTACGAGAATGAAGGGGGCGGGACTTTTTCCGAGCAGAAGGGCATCACGGGGGAAGCGGTCGGGCCCCAATCGGTTTATGCACGAGACCTGGATGGGGACTCCGATACGGACGTACTCTCTGCCTCCACCGCGTACTTAGGTCAAGACAAGATTGCGTGGTACGAGAACGAGGGGGACGGGACCTTCTCCGACCAGAAGGTCATCACGACGAGCGCAGACGAGCCCCAGTCGGTCTACGCCAAGGACTTAGACGGGGACTCCGATACGGACGTACTCTCCGTCTCTGACGGGGACAACAAGATCGCTTGGTATGAAAGGTACGGAAGGTCCAAGTCTTTAGCCACTCCCTTCACGGATAACTTCGATGACAACTCTATCGATCCAACAAAGTGGGAAACCACTGGTCGTGGAGGTCCAGACGGAGATCGGGTGGCAGAAGAGAATGGAGTCATGAAAGTGGAGGTCCGAGAAACCGACAATGGGGGTATTCTGAAGTCAAAGTGGGTTCGCGTAAGTACGGACGCTCCAATCCAGCTTTCACAGGAGACCAAGGTCCACTATGCAAATGACAAATTTTCAGGCGACCTGCAGATCCACATTGAAGGAAAGCCAGACAAAACCTTTGGCGTGAGTTACGCCAACTACAACTACAGTGGGGGCCAGGCTGAACCTCTGTTTGGCATCCACCTCTTCCGGAATGCTGCGAACCCGAACAATGAGTGCTGTCAGGACGACGTGAGCGAGGGAATCGATGGAATTTGGGACCAGTGGTTCAATGAAGATCTGATTTATGATCCACAAACCGGAGACCTTCGGTACCTCATCGCTGATACCACAGCAATTACCTATGACGTCGGTGCTGTTCCGAACAAAGATAGTATCAGTATACGGCTGGAATACCAGTCGTACGGATGGTACACCGGCCACTACATACACCTCGATGATTTTGCGCTCACTCAGAGAAGCGGTAGTGGCCTTATCACCGGTCGGGTTGAGGACGCCCAAACCGGCGATCCGGTTGCTGGCGCGACGGTTCGCCTCAAGAACGTTTCTGGCCGAAAGGCCAAAACAAGTGCTCGAGGAAAGTACCAGATCAGCGTTCCCCCAGGGACCAGATACACGCTCGTTGCTACCGGAGAGGAGTATTTCGCCACCGAGCAGCCCTTCGTCGACGTGCGAGCCGGAAAGACGACGACAGTGGACCTGAAGCTTCGGCCCGCCGGGCAGGCGGATCCGACGCTGGGGACACTTACGCCCAATCCCAATCCAGAGGTCTCCTCGATTGGGACCGGGGGAGAGCTGATTCGTTACTACAGGGTGACCGACGGAGTTGGAGGTCCCCCGCTTCCGGACCGCCGGGTCACGGTGTCCGGGGGATCAGGAGGTCCCCGAACATACCGGACCGATGCCTCGGGCATTGTTGCCGTCGGGATTCCGGCCTCGGCGATCGGCGGGGCCGGAAGCTCGGCGACGTTTCACCTGAAGAGCGTCGCCGGGAACACGCTCCCCAAGAGAGAGCAGCGGACCTTCACCGCCGAGGTGAAATCGCGCTTCTTCCGCAAGACGTGGTCGATGCGCTCGTTTGGACAGGTCGGCCTTGCAGGCCTTAAGGGAGGTGGGGCTTATGCGGGGCGCACCTCCCTCCTTGGCACAACGGCCCGAGAGGAGGCGTCTGCGCTCCAGATTCACCGCCGCAAGCGCGGGAACGGCGGCGTTGGGTTTGGAATTGGTACTCCTCAGATTCGAGTCGGTGAGACAGGAATTGGAGCTGGGGCATCGACGGGGAGCTCTCTCTTCTTTTACCGAGGAGATGCTCACAGGTTTGACCGGCAGAAGTCCACGACGACGAAGGAGGCAGCGGCGCGATTTTACACATGGGCCCGCTCGAACTTTGCGGCCCTTAAGTCAAACAATCTGATTCGCCTTCTGGCCTTTGTAGCCGACAACTTTGTATTTGAGGAGGAACTGAGGGAGAGCTACCGCTTCGACGAGTTTGGATTCGGGAACCAAACGTACGCGTCGGCCTCCTTCCAGGCCGGGGTGGGCACGCTTACAGAATTGAATCTCGGGGTTAAAGGGGGGATCAGCGGCGATTTTGAGGCCTATGGGTCACAGAAAAACCGGGTTGGTGGGATCCGCGAGATCTCCGGACAACTGGAAGCCGGAGCGTCCGTTGAGGGGGGAGCTTCGACGCTTTCACTGCTCGATGTCGACCCGTCGGGAGGAGGGTCCGGAGAGGGTCAAGCCCTTCGCCGCAATCTATCGGACCTGAGCGTCGGATTTGACCAGATCGGGGGCCAATTCGAAACCGAGCTGCGAGGTCAGTACGAGCTCGGGGCCGGTTGTCGGCAGGGGGAAACCAAATATCTCTTCGTGGAGGCGGGAGCCAGGGCGAAGGGGCCTTTGGGCCACCTTTCAGGCCTATCGTACCCGGAAGGGGCGGAAGGAGTAACCACCAATCGCCGGTATCAATTTCCCGTGGGGCCAGCCCTTCGGCCCGCTTGGTCCGGACCCGACGGAAACGAAACGGCGGGAACTCTGGCGGGGGCGTGCGCCGCGGACGCGGCCCTTACGATCGGCAGAAGTACCTTCTCAGGGCTCGTCGAGGCCCTGGGTGGGCAGGCCAGCGCCGCTAGCGCTGGTCCGGAGCTGTCATATTCACCAGTACAATACGAGGTTGACAGCACCCTGACGCGGTCGGAGGCAGGGTTTAAGCTATCACTTCCTCTGGCCGTAGTGTCGGTCGGAGTGGAAGGGTCCTTTGCCGAGCGCTCGTCTGCAACGGTAGAGGAAGGTATTTGGGCCCAGGGACGCCACTTCCCGACCAAACAATACGACACGCTGCCGGGACTTTCTACGACCTATAAGGAGGTCGTTGGAGGGCTTTTGCGCGACATAAAGCCAGACTGGTGGAAAGACGCGCTCGACTTCTTCGATCCTATTCTCAATCCCATCTTTGGAAAGAGCTTTGCAGGAGGAGAAGTCGCTGACTCTACGTATACGTATCAGATCGGGGACAACGGGACTACCGTCATTTTCGACTGGCAAGCAGTCCCGTCCGAAGTGGACAGTATCCAGGGCGTTTCCTGGGGCTGGTGGGGCGCGAAGACGAGCACGACGGCCCAGGACCTGGCTCCGAAAGCCCGGAGATTGAAAACCCAAATCAAGGCCGCTGCTGAAGAGGAGGAAGGAATGCACTACGGCATCGGGGGTTTTTACCGCCTGCGGCCCCTCGGCACCCCACTTCAGGACACGACCACTATCGAGTTCCACTACTCGGAGGAGGAGCTGGGGACGGCCGATGAGTCGGAGCTGGCCGCCTACTGGAAAGACACAGAGGCCGGGCGCTGGCGCTTCATTGGGGGCGTGGTCGACGCAGAAGCCAACACGGTGACCGCACCGATTGATACGTTTCGGACCTTTACCCTCGCCCCGCGCCTGCCGACCGGATCCTTCGGCCTTGATCCAGGCGCCTCCTCCATCGAGGCGAACGGAACCGCGTCGACCTCCGTTCAGAGCAACCAGCTCTCCTACAACGACGGGTCGCCCGTACAAGACGGGGCTCTCTATACCGTGGAGACAGACCGCGGCCAGATCGCCACCCCGGATGCGGATACGACCCGCCCGGGCACGCAGGTCAGGGCCGACGGTGGCCAAATCTCCTTCGAGGTGAAGGCGGGCCGCATTGCGGGGACCGCGACCGTGAAGGCCCGGAGCGTTCGAGGTCAGTCTGTCGGCGAGGGGAGCCTCGAGCTCAAGAACACCGGCCCGCCCTCGCCGGTCTCGATCACATCGGTAGAGGCCAGAGACGAGTCCGTGGTTCTCTCTTGGGAGGAGGCCCCCGAGCCGGACGTGGGGGGATACAAGGTCTACTTCGGCTCGGACTCCACCCAGCTCAGCGGCGTTGCGGCGGAGGGCCGAACCTCCCCCGTCGACGTGGGGGACGTCACCGAAACGCGGATCTCGGGTCTTTCGAACGACACGACGACCTTTGTGGCCGTTTCTGCCTACGACGTGGCCGGGGCGGAGTCTGCTCGGTCTGCGGCCCGCTGCGTGGTGCCCGCCGATACGGTCTCGCCGGGCCCGCCATCTCGCGTGCGGCTTGCGCCCGCGGAGGATACAGTCGCGACGCTCTCGTGGACGGCCCCCGGCGACAACGGAACGGCCGGGCGCGCCTTCGCCTACCAGGTGCGCTACGGAGAAGCCCCAGTGCAGGACACGAGCCAGTGGTGGGCCCAGGCGACGCCGATCTCCGTGCTGCAGTCGCCTTCCCCCTCAGGAACTGAAGACCAAATTGAAGTTCCAGAGCCTCGGTCGGACAGCGCCCGGTACGCTGTCCGAGTGGTCGACGAGTCGAAAAACCGCTCACCGATTCGTTTTCCCGAGCAGTGGGGCTTCGTCGAGAAAAACGAGAAGCTCGGCTTCCCCGGCGCAGGGGTCCACCTCCGATTTACTGGGGTCGACCGGTCGGACATGGTCTCGGTCCAAAAGTTTCAGGAAGGGCCTGTGGCCGCGGATAGCATTCCCGAGCGCAACGTGAGCGACTACCGGTTTGTGATTGAGGCCGGGGAGAGCCTCGCCTTCGACAGCACCGAGGTGCACTTTGCGGTCAGCGGTTTGAGTGGCATCGACAACCCAGTCAACGTGAGGGTTTATAAGCGACCCGAGGTGGGAAGGGGCCCCTTTACTCCGCTTACGACCAGGGTGCTGGACAACGGGACGCCGGAGGACATTTCGGACGACACCCTCTCCGTCAGGGCTGGAACCTTCAGCGAGTTTGTCTTCGCGAGCGACACGGAACCGCTCCCGGTGGAGCTAGCCCAATTTGAGGCCCAGTTCGACGGAGAAAAGGCGGTTCGTCTCCGGTGGACCACGGCCAGTGAGACCGGAAACGCAGACTTCAGGGTGCAGCGGAGACGCGGAGCCCCCTCCACAGAGAGAGCCTCAACAGGGAAGGGGTGGAAGACGATCGGGAAGGTCGAAGGGCAAGGCACCACGACGGACCCGACCTCCTACCAGTTCACCGACACTGGCCTGCCCTACGAGGCCGACGTGCTGACTTATCGACTGAAGCAGGTCGACATGGACGGCAGCGCCAGCTACTCGAAGGAGGTGAGCGTGAAACGCACTATAAGCGAGCCCCAGCTACTCGGGACCTACCCGAATCCAGCCCGGCGACAGGCTACCCTGCGGTACGCCATACCAGAGCGGCAAGAGGTTACGATTCACCTCTATGACGTGCTCGGGCGACGCGTGAAGACAATCGTAGATGGAAAGCTGGAAGGTCGTCAGAAAATGCAGGTGGACGTTTCTCGCTTGGCGAGCGGAGTGTACTTCCTCCGACTTATGTCTGAGGGGGAGACCCGGACGAAAAAGCTGACGGTCGTCCGATAACGGGTCTACTGGACCGTTCAGGAGGCCATAGTAGATTTTGAGTGGCCCTACGATGTATTTTGTAAGAAGATAACATACTACGTTCCACACATTTCATGGGCCGTGTGGGGACATGCGCAAAGCCATCTCGCACGTTCGAGGCTCACATCAGGCAACACTCATCTTTTATGCTCAAACTGACTCCTGCATTTCGTTCGTTGATCCTAGGGACAGAAAATCTTCATCAGACGCTCAGCCTTCTGAAGACCCGCACCTTTTTGTTCGCCGGGATCGTCCTTACGGCCGTAACCATCGGTCCAAGCTCCCTTCAAGCACAGATTTCCCCGAAGGTGATCACCGATAGCGTGCAACAGGGTAGGTCGGTTTATGCAGCGGACCTGGACGGGGACTCAGACAAGGACGTTCTTTCCGCCTCCTTTGAGGATAACAAGATTGCCTGGTACGAAAATCAGGTTGGAGACAGTGGGGCTGACTCCGACGGATTCGGTCAACAGCAAACAATCACCACTGACGCGTACCGAGCCGAGTCGGTCTACGCAACGGACCTCGACGGGGACGGGAACCCAGACGTGCTTTCCGCCTCCGCTGGCGACGACAAAATCGCCTGGTACGAAAACCAGACTGGAGAGGGGGGAGGCTTTTCCGACCAGAAGATCGTCACGACGAATGCCGTCGGGGCCGCGTCGGTCTTCGCGACGGATTTCGATGAGGATGATGATAACGACGTGCTTTCCGCCTCTCAGGGAGCCTCTGGCAACCCAGGCAGCATTACCTGGTACGAAAGCACCTCCACGACCCTTCCGGTCGAGCTTGTGGACCTCAACGCCTCGCTCGTTGACGGCGGCGAGACTGATCTTGGTGAGAATGACCCCAATCAAACTGTCCGCTTGACCTGGCAAACTGCCTCGGAAACCCGAAACGCTGGCTTCGAGGTCCAGCGCAAGATCGCCTCGAAGGAGCCAGACTCCTGGTCGAAGATCGGCTTCGTCGAGGGTGCAGGTACCACGTCCGACCCCCAATCTTACCAGTTTACTGACGAGGGCTTACCGTACGAAGCGGACGCCTTAACGTACCGTCTCAAGCAGGTGGACACGGATGGCACAAGCTCCTACTCTGAGAAAGTGGTCGTCCAGCGCTCCGTGGAACAGGTCGAACTCTTGGGAACCTACCCAAATCCGGCACACAGCCAGGCCACCGTTCGCTTTGCAGCGCCTAGCCAACAAGAGGTCACCATCCGTCTCTATGATCTCCGTGGCCGTCGTCTAAAAACCGTCGTCGATGGAAAGAAGAAAGGCCGGCAGAAAACTACGCTGCACGTCTCAAGTCTATCGAGTGGCGTGTACTTCCTGCGACTGAGGGCAGAGAACACAACGAAGACCCAGCGTCTGACGGTGGTGCGGTAGCCACCAATTACCGGCTGCCGGGAACAAATCATCTCCAGCGTCCACCTGGCAACCCTCCGTTTGTCGTGTTATACTGGAAGTACATAAAGGAGGTTATGTCCGC
>JBDGQN010000104.1:0-13121 GCA_042219055.1 Salinibacter sp.
ATGCCCAAGATGACCCAGTACCAGGCCATTGGGCGCCGCAAAACTTCGACGGCCCGCGTGTACCTGCGCCCCGGTGACGGCTCGAGCTTCGTCATCAACGGCGAAGACGCCGAAGACTACTTCCCAGTCGCGTGGCGTCGCCGCACCCTCGACCAGCCATTCGACGTGACCGACACGATCGGTCAGTTCAACGTGAAGGTGAACGCCTCCGGGGGCGGCCTCACCGGCCAAGTGGAAGCCATTCGGCTCGGCGTCGCCCGGGCACTTGTTGAGTACGACGAGGAACTGCGCGGTCCGCTCCGCGACGCTGGCTACCTCACGCGCGACGACCGAATGGTCGAGCGCAAAAAGTACGGCCAGCCCGGTGCCCGCAAGAAGAGCCAGTACAGCAAACGGTAACCGAGCTCGGAATGCGGAATTTGGGGTGCGGAATGGACGATTCTCATTCCACACTCCCCACTCCCCATTCCCCACTCAAAAAATCATACGGCCCGATGCGACAGTGGGTTGACCGCGCCTGGAGTTGAGAGTGCGGGAGCACGGGAGAGCGGGAGCAGACACGTTTTTGCTCTCCACCCCCACGCTCTCTACCCAAGCCGCGGTTTCGCTGCGTAGGCGACGGTCGTAGTAGCACAAACCCAATTTTCCACGCACTTGTAGATTTTACTATGGCTGACGAGACATCTACGCAGGACCCCGACGTTCGGGACGAAGAAGATTCTCAGGAAACGCCCCCCGAAGAGACGACCGACGACGCATCTCCTCCCGACTCCACGAATGGGTCAACCAACTCGTCCCCCGACCCGGAGACAGAGGCCCCCGAGACCGCCCCCACTCCGGAAGAGCCGGTGGACGTGGAGGAGGCGCCTGAGGAGGCTCCCTCGGAGACCGAAGCGGAAGCCGATGACGAGGAGGAGGAAACGTCCCACCGTGTCACCATCGAGGAGCTTTTGAAAGCAGGTGCCCACTTCGGCCACCTCACGAGCCGGTGGAATCCGCGCATGGAGGATTACATCTTCATGGAGCGGAATAACATCCACATCATCGACCTGATGCGGACCCAGGTCCTCCTCGACGAGGCCGCCAACGCCGCTCGCCGCTTTTCCAAGCGCGGCAAGAAGATTCTATTCGCGGGCACTAAGAAACAGGCGCAGGACATCGTCCGCGAGCACGCTGAAGAGTGCGGCATGCCCCACATGGTGGACCGCTGGCTCGGCGGCACCATGACCAACTTCCAGACCATTCGGAAATCGATCCGCCGCATGGAAGAGATCGAGCGCATGGACCGGGACGGTACGCTCGACAAGCTGAAGAAGAAGGAAAAGCTGATGCGGCTCCGCGAGCACGAGAAGCTCGAAGACACGCTTGGCGGGATTCGTGACATGGCCAACCTGCCCGGTGCCATCTACATCGTCGACGTACAGCGCGAAGACATCGCGGTGAGCGAGGCGAACAACCTGGGCATTCCGATCATCGCAATGGTCGACACCAACGGCAACCCGAAGAACATTGATTACCCGATTCCGGTCAACGACGATGCGCTCAGCTCGATTGAGCTCGTGACCTCCACCCTCACGGACGCCATCAAAGAGGGCCTTCAGGAACGCAAGATGGAAAAGGAGGCCAAGAAGAAAGCCGCTCAGGGTTAGCGCACTGCCCTTGCCCGGACTCTGCTGAACCACATCCCGATTCCCTCGACCCGACGACATGAGTGTATCCGCCAAACAGGTAAAAGAACTGCGCGACGCCACCGGCGTCGGCATGATGGATTGCAAGGAGGCCCTCCAGGAGACCGACGGCGACTTCGACGAAGCCGTCAGCCTTCTTCGCAAGAAGGGCCAGGAGGTCGCTTCTGACCGGGCCTCCGCGGAGGCCGACGAGGGCCTCGTGGTGACGGCCGTCTCCGATGATGGGAGTACCGGCGCCATCGTGGAGATCAATTGCGAGACCGACTTCGTCGCCCGCAATGACGAGTTTCAGGAGTTTGCCGATCGCGTGGCTGAGCGGGTACTCTCTGCAGCCCCGGCTGATCTGGACGAACTGAAAACCCTCTCCTACGAGGGCGACGCCACGATTGAGGATGAACTCGTGGCCCTGACGGGTAAGATTGGTGAAAAGCTGGCCATCCGCCGCTTCGAGGTACTCGAAAGTGAGGAGGGACAAATTATCTCCTACGTACACCCGGGCTCGAAGCTCGGGGTGCTCGTGGAGGTGCACGGCGACGGGGAGGTGGAGGAGGCCGGACGCGATGTGGCCATGCAGGTCGCAGCCCTCGAACCGATTGCCGTCACGCGCGGCGAGGTGCCCGAAGAGGTGAAGGAAGAAGAGCGGGAGGTCGCACGGGAGGCGGCCGTCAACGAAGGCAAGCCCGAGCACGTCATTGACAACATCGTAGAGGGCAAGCTGGAGCGCTTCTTCGAGGACCACGTGCTAATGGAACAGGCCTTCGTCAAGGACTCCTCGGTCTCGGTGAAGGAAATGCTCGACGAGGCGGACCTCTCAGTGAAGCGATTCGTCCGCTACGCCCTTGGCGACTAGTGCTTGGGGCAGAGTCTTTCAATTGATCGGGCCGGATGTGCCGCGATGCGAGCGGCGTCATCCGGCCTCACGTACGCGGGAACTCCCCGACATTGCTCGACGCGTAAGGCCCAACGGTACGCGTACTCTCGTGTCATCTCGAAACGACCCGTGGCCGCCCAACAGACCGCTTTGCTTCAATGAGCACTCCCTCCAACGACGGCTCGACCTCCTCTCTCAAGTACGAACGGGTGCTGCTGAAGCTCAGTGGCGAGGCATTGCTCGGGGGAAAACGCGACTTTGGCATCGACGAGACGGTTCTCCGCAACTACGCGAATGAGGTAGCCGCCGCCATGGAGGCCGGCGCTGAGGTCGCCGTTGTGATTGGGGGAGGTAACATTTTTCGGGGCGTCGAGAACGCGATGGAGGGGATGACCCGGGCTCATGCCGACTACATGGGCATGCTGGCCACGATGATCAACGGCATGGCGTTGCAGGATGCGCTCGAGCAGGTGGGCCTCGTGACGCGCCTGCAGTCGAGCATCAAGATGGAGGAAATTGCCGAGCCGTTCATCCGTCGGCGCGCCATCCGCCACCTCGAAAAGGGACGCGTCGTCATTTTCGGAGCGGGCACGGGCAACCCGTACTTTACCACCGACACCGCCGCGGCTCTCCGAGGGCTCGAAATCGACGCCGACGTCATCCTGAAGGGGACACGGGTCGACGGCGTCTTTACTGCGGATCCGGAAGAAGACGCGTCCGCCGAACGCTTCAAGCAAATTCACGGAAGCGAGGTCATTGAGCGCGACCTGCGTGTGATGGACATGACGGCCCTCACTCTATGCCGGGAATCGAAGATGCCAATCGTCGTGTTCAACATGGCCGCTTCGGGAAATCTGCGGCGCCTGCTCGAGGGGGAAACTGTGGGCACCCGTGTGCATTGGGACGAGGCAGAGGCCTCTGCCGAACGCGTTCCGGCTTAACCGAACGGCCTTCTGCGTGCCCCTTCGCGCTCCCGATCATCAACTGTTCGTTCTCTCATGCCCGACGATCCGGTACAGGACCTCCTGGACGAGGCCGACGCGGAGATGGAAGAATCGGTTTCGTACCTGCGCTCGCAGCTTCGCACCCTCCGCGCCGGCCGAGCATCGCCGGCCATGCTCGAAAACGTGACGGTGGACTACTACGGCTCTCAGACTCCGCTGGAGCAGGTGGCGAGCGTAAGCGCTCCTCAGCCCGACCTCTTGGTGGTGCAACCCTTTGACCGAAACGCGATGGAGGACATCGAGCGGGGCATCATGAAGGCCGACCTGGGGCTCAATCCGAACAATGACGGCGAGAAGATTCGAATTCCGATTCCCCCGCTCTCCGAAGAGCGGCGCAAGGAACTCGTGGAGACGAGCCGCGAGCGGGCCGAAGAAGCCAAGATCTCTATCCGGAACACCCGCCGCGACGCCAAGAACGAGATTGAGCGGATCGTAGAGGAAGAAAACCTCTCGGAGGACGTGTATTACGGGGCGGAGGAGGATCTCCAGGAAATCACCGACGCACACACGGAGCAGGTCGACGCGCTTCTGGAGCAGAAGAAAGAACAGATTATGGAGGTGTAGCGAACTTGGAGTGGGGAATTCGGAGTTTGGAGTGGCGGGGGCAATGCACTTTCATTCCACATTTCCAGCTCCACATTCCCAATTCCACATTCTGGAGGGGTGACCGAGTGGTCGAAGGTGCTCGCCTGGAAAGCGAGTGTGCCGTTTCACGGTACCGGGGGTTCGAATCCCTCCCCCTCCGCTCTTTCGTCGGCGTATAAGAGGGTGGAAGTATGGACGTTCGGAAGTGGCTTTGCCCTAATTCGTTCACAGCTTTCTTCCCCTCCCTGAGCTGGAACTGGGGCCTTGCCTCCCAGACCACCGTCCGCTAGAGCCGAGTCGCCCCGACCGCGTTCGGGGGCTCGGCTCTTCGAGTTGAGCACTCCGCTTGAGCGCTTCTCGCTGACTTCTCGCACTGCTCCCCCGCCATCGAACATGATTCGTAGCATGACGGGCTTCGGGCGTGGTCACGCCAGCACCGAAGACGCGTCGGCGACCGTCGAGATTCAATCGACAAACAAACGCCACCTCAACATCTTCGTCCACCTCCCTGACCCGCTCCCTGAGGCCGAATCGGACGTACGGATGCGGATGAAGGAGGCCTTCGAGCGGGGCCAGTTCGACGTCAACGTATCGGCTGAACTCAAAGGGTCCGACACCTTGCCCGTGGACGTGGATGCCGACGTAGCAATCCATCATAAGAGGCGTTTGGAGCAGCTCGCCGCGGCCGCACAAATCGAAGAGCCCATCCGCCTCGACCACCTACTGGAGTTTGAGGACATCTTTGCGGGGGAGGAGGAGCGGCAGGCCGCCAAGATCCAGCGCGCCTGGCCTGCCGTGACGGAGGCCCTCGACGCGGCAATTGAGGACCTGCAGGCGATGCGGCGGGAGGAAGGAGCAGCCCTGCGGAAGGACCTGGAGCAACGCACCCACGCCATCGACGAGCACCTCGACGCCATCGAGGAGCGGGCCCCTACCCGCGTGGAGGAGCGGCAGGCCCGGCTCCGAGAGCGCCTCCAGGAACTGATGGACGACGAACACCTCGACGCCGACCGTCTCGAAACCGAAATCGCCCTCTTGGCCGACAAGCTCGACGTGACCGAGGAGTGCGTGCGCCTTCACTCCCACCTGAAGATGTTTCGGGAGGCGCTCAACGCCGATGACCCCTCCGGCCGGAAGCTCAAGTTCGTCACGCAGGAGATCCACCGCGAGGCCAACACCATCGGGGCCAAGGCCGACGACGAAACGATTTCCCGGCACGCGGTGGAGATGAAGGAGGAAATTGAGAAGATCAAAGAGCAGATCCGCAACGTGGAATAATCCGTTGAGCGTTGAGGGTTGGGCGTTGAGCGTTTCGAAAGCCGGTTTCGCCCCAACCCTCAACCCTGAATACTCAACCCTCAACGCATGATGCCCGACCGCAACATCGTCGTTCTCACGGCCCCGAGCGGAGCCGGGAAAACGACCATTGCCCATCGCGTACTGGAGGCAATGCCGACGATGGAGTTTTCTGTGTCGGCCACGACGCGCTCCCCCCGCCCGGACGAGACGGATGGTGAAGACTACCACTTCCTCACACTGGAGGAATTTCAGGCCCGAATCGAGGCTGGCGACCTGCTCGAATACGAGGAAGTCTATCCCGACCGATTTTACGGCACGCTCCGCTCGGAAGTGGAGAACCGGTCGGAGGACGATCCAGTCCTGCTTGACATCGACGTGAAGGGAGCCCTCAACGTGAAGCGCATCTACGACGATGACGCACTGGTGCTCTTTATTGCCCCCCCGTCGGTCGAGGAACTGAAGCGGCGCCTGGAAAGTCGCGGCACCGAAGACCCCGAGTCGCTGCGGGACCGACTCGACCGAGCCAAACGGGAATTGGAAACGTCCGATGCCTGTGATGCGGTCGTTGTGAATGACGACCTCGACGCCGCAGTCGAAGAAACCATGACCCGAATTCGTCAGTTTCTGATTTCGTGATGCATAAGGCGCGAGATAATCCATCGCTCTTATTCTCACGCATCACGAGTCACGCATCACGAGTCACGCATCACGAGTCACGCATCACGAGTCACGCATCACGCCCCCTTGAGTCGGGCAGCCCCGGACGTCCCGTGGTCCCCTCGTTTTCTCGTAGCAGCATTCTTCTACCCATGGCAATCGAAACGCTCGACATCGACGAGCTCGCCGATCGGACCGGCAACCTTTACGAGACCGTAGCCATCTTGTCGAAGCGCTCGCGACAGGTGGCGTCCGACATGCGCTCGGAGCTCGACGACAAGCTTTCTTACTTCGAAGGCTTCGGGCCGGAGATGGAGGACGCTCGCATGCAGGAGGAGCAGGCTAAGGTCTCTCTGGAATATGAAAAGAAGCCGGAGCCGACCGAGATCGCCATCGACGAGTTCCTCGAAGACAAGATCTACTACCGGAAGCCCGACGAATAGCCCTTTCGGCCCGGCAACGGTGCGACCGAAGGTGCGCGTTCCGTCTGCGGGACAGACATTGCTCGGGGCACTGCCCAAATCCGGCTGGCGATAAACCAATCCGTCCTACCCATTCCGTAGGACGGTCGGGATCGCCGACCGGATTTTCTGTTTCGGTCCCCTGTCGTCCTGACCGTTCCTCCCCATGAGTACTCCTCCCCCGGATCTGTCCGGCCGGCACGTGGTGCTGGGCGTCACGGGAAGCATCGCGGCGTACAAGTCCGCGCTGCTCGTGCGATTGCTAAAGAAGGCGGAGGCCGAAGTGCAGGTGCTCACGACGCCCGACGCCGAGCGGTTCATCTCGCCCCTCACACTCGGAACGCTCTCCGAACGGGAGGTCCTCACGGACATCTTCCCGGAAAACGAGGACGGATCGTGGACGAAGCACGTCACCCTCGGCCAGTGGGCGGATCTCTTTGTGGTAGCCCCCGCCACGGCCCAGACGATCGCGAAGCTAGCCCACGGCTTCTGCGACTCGATGCTTACAGCCACAGCCCTCTCGGCCCGCTGTCCGCTGCTCGTGTGCCCGGCGATGGACCGGGACATGTACCGACACACCGCCACGCAGGACAATCTGGAGCGGCTCCAGGAAATCGGCTACGACGTGATGCCCGCCGGGCACGGCGAGCTCGCCAGTGGACTCGTAGGAAAGGGGCGAATGCCCGAGCCCAAGGCAATCCTTGAACAGGTGGTCGAGGAAATCGACGGCACGGACCATTCCGATGCAAAGCGTGCCGCAGGGCCCGACGCCGCTCCGCTTGCTGGCGCCGACGTACTGGTGACGGCCGGTCCCACGCGGGAGCCCCTCGACCCGGTCCGCGTCCTCACGAACCCGTCGACGGGCACGATGGGCTACGCGCTGGCCGAGGCGGCGGCGCGGCGTGGCGCGTCGGTGACACTCGTGAGCGGCCCGACCGCGCTCGATCCGCCGGCGGGCGTGGAGGTGGTTTCCGTACAGACGGCCGAAGAGATGAACGACGCCGTACAGGCCCGCCGCGAAACCGCCGAATATGTATTCATGGCCGCCGCCGTGGCTGATTACACCCCCGCCGACCCGTCGCCGTCGAAGCGTAAGAAGACAGACACAGACGAGGATTTCGTCTTGCACCTCCGCCGGACGCCCGATATTCTGAAAACACTCGGTGCCCACAAGCAGACGGACCAGGTGCTTGTGGGCTTTGCGCTGGAGACCGACGATGTGCTCGAAAATGCCCGGCGCAAGTTGGAGGAAAAAAATCTGGACTGGATTGCCGTGAACAGTCCGACCGAGGAAGGCGCCGGCTTCGGCCCCGGGAATCGGGTGACGCTCCTCCAGCGCGACGGCACGACCGAAGAGCTTCCGCTCATGCCCAAGGCCGACGTGGCGGAGACCCTCCTCGACCGCGTACTGTCCGCCCACCCGGAACAGGATTCATGAACATTCGCCGCGGTGCGACGCGCACTCTAAAAGCACTTCCTCCCTCCCTCTTCCCCCAATGAAGGACCTCCTCCGCGAGCTGCGAACCATCATCGAGCACGAGCGCGCCCTCCGCGGAGATCTCTTGCCCCTTCCCCCGTCGTCTCCCGAAGAGAACGCAACTTCATCCCGGTCGACCGAGACTGAAGACACGTCGACCACAGCCCCCGACGCTGCTGAGTCCTCGACGCTTCCTGCGAACTCCGACGACGCAACAACCGCTCCCTCGGCCCCTGACGACCCGTCCTCGTCCCCGACTGCTACTGACGACTCGGCGTCGACATCCGAAAAAGAGCACTCTCCGTCGTCGAGAGACGATGGACCCTCCTCTTCGACGACTTCCTCCGACGATTCCTCGTCTAACGAACCCATGCCCAATCAAGACCTCTTCGGCAACCAAGTCGACCCCACCGAGGACCCGTCGCTCCCTCCCTGGAAGCGGGTCGAGTCCCTCGTCCCCGACGAGGCCCCCTACAAAGACGCCGAGACGCTGGATGAGGTGGAGGAGTACCTCGCCAACGCCGTGCTCGTCCCCATCGACGAGGATCGCGAGAACCCGGTCTTCGGGGTCGGCGACCCGGAGGCCGATCTCGTCATCATTGGCGAAGCCCCGGGACGCGACGAGGACAAGGAGGGCGAGCCCTTCGTGGGACGGGCCGGGAAGCTCCTCGACAAGATTCTCGACGCAATCAACTTCGAGCGCGAGGACGTTTACATCACCAACATTCTGAAGAGCCACCCCCCCCGGAACCGGAATCCACACGCCGAGGAGATCGACGCTCACCTTCCCATCCTCTACAAGCAAATCGCGCTCATCCGGCCCAAAATTATTCTCACCGTTGGCAAGGTCGCCGGCAACACGCTGCTGGATCGAAGCTCCTCGCTCTCCAACCTGCGCGACAAGGAGCACGACTTCTACGGCATCCCCCTCATGGCGACCTACCATCCGGCGGCCCTCCTCCGTAACTCACAATGGAAGCGGCCCACGTGGGAGGACGTGAAGCTCCTTCGCACCCGCTACGACGAGTTGACCGAGGAGTAGTCGACGAAACTTGACCGGTGTGGTGCCGGTCTCTTTCTCGCAGGCGACTCCCCCGTTCAGTACTCCTCGAGGCGTACCCCGTCTCTCTTCCTAGTCCCTCACGCTCGTCCATGGCTGACAGCGATGATTCGCAGCGGCTCAATATCGACGAGTCTGCCCCTTCGTCCTATCCCCTCGAGAAACTAAGAGGAGGAAACCAGGGCAAGCAGCAGCGGGAGGAGGCGCAACAGGTCCACGAGCAGTCGGGCCGCATGCCGCCTCAGGCCATCGACGTCGAAAAGTCGGTGCTCGGGGCGATGCTCATCGAGCGGGAGGCGATCCCGCAGGTCATCGAAATTCTTCCCCCGGAGGCGTTTTACGACGGAAAGCACCAGAACATCTACGAGGCGATCCAGGATCTCTTCGAGCGGGGCAACCCCGTCGACCTCGTAACGCTGACCGAAGAGCTTCGTCGACGCGACCAACTCGAAGACATCGGCGGGGCCTACTATCTAACGGAGCTCACCACGCAGGTCGCCTCGGCCGCCAACGTGGAGTACCACTCCCGCATTATCGCGGAGAAGTCGCTGCTCCGCAAGATGATCGAGACGATGACCACGGTCGTGCAAAAGGCGTACGATCCCGGAGCCGACGCCTTCGAACTGCTCGACGAGGCGGAGAGCAAGATCTTCCAGATTTCGGACAACCAGCTCCGCCGGGCCGCCGAGCCGATGCGAAAGGTGGTGAAGGACACGTTCGAACATCTCGAAACCATTCACGGGCAGGACAGCGGCATTACGGGCGTGCCCAGCGGCTTTCCGGAACTCGACGACCTCACGAGCGGATGGCAGGACTCCGATCTCATCATCATCGCGGCGCGGCCCTCCATGGGAAAGACAGCTTTTTCCTTGGCGGCTGCCCAAAACGCCGCCACACATCCCGAGAATTCTACGGGGGCGGCCGTCTTTTCGCTGGAGATGGGCGCCCAGCAGCTCGCCCAGCGCATGCTTACCTCGCAGGCCCGCGTAGACGCCCACAAGGCCCGCACCGGACGCATGCAGGACGAAGACTGGCAGCGCTTGGCCCGAGCCGCCGGCGAGCTCAGCGACGCAGAAATTTTTATCGACGACACGCCGGGCCTCAGCGTGCTGGAGCTTCGGGCCAAGTGTCGCCGGCTGAAGGCCGAACACGACATTGGCCTCGTGGTGGTCGACTACCTGCAGCTCATGCAGGCCTCCGGGGCCAATCTCCGAAGCGGCGCGAACCGGGAGCAGGAGATTGCCCACATCTCGCGCTCGCTGAAGGGGCTGGCCAAGGAGCTCGACATTCCCGTCATCGCCCTTTCCCAACTCAACCGCGCCGTTGAGAACCGGGGCGGCGACAAGCGTCCCCAGCTCTCGGACCTCAGGGAGTCGGGCTCGATCGAGCAGGATGCGGACGTGGTTGCGTTCATCTACCGCGCCGAGCGCTACGGCATTACGGTCGACGAGCAGGGCAACTCCACCGAGGGCATCGCCGAAATTATCGTCGAGAAGCAGCGAAACGGCCCCATCGGCACTGTCGAGCTCGCCTTCGTGAAGCAGTACGCCCGCTTCGAGCCCCTCACCCAGTACGACGAGCCCGGGGGCGGCCCGCCGCAGGGCGACGGCTCGGCGCCCATGGGTCCGGCGCCGGGCGGAGCGTCTGGGGGAGGCGCAGGGGGACCTGATGAAGGCGGAGGGGGAGGGGGTTCTTTCGAAGACGACGCACCGTTCTAACTGGGCGCTTCAACTCCGGCGATGTACTCCGTAATTGATGTTCCTCCCAGTGCGCCGGACGCTTTAGAAAGCGTTGGGAGCAAGCGGAAGTTCTGGTACACCCGCTCCCGAAACGGTGCAGACGAAGACTGGCTCTTCAGAAGCTGTTTGGTGGATTGATGTTCAGCCGAGACACAGTGGGCGACGCCACAAAACGTCGCCCAAGCGAGCCTTGTAGCGGAGCTACCAGGCGAGTGCAGAAGGCGTTTTGCGCGAGAACCACGAAGTCGCAGGCCACAGAGCGTCCGCCAAACAGCTTCTCAAGGCCGCACGACAGAACACTGGCGAGGACTTAGCCGCCGAACTCTGTGACTTGCTCGCCCTCCCCCACGCTACGTATGAGCTGGCCGCCTGAACAGAGGAGAAAAACGACGAGTCACGGGGGTGGGACGGCGTCGTTACATGGCGCATGGACGGTCGAAATGAGCGGCTGATGCTCAGCAACGAGCTTCTTGCCGGACACGTCAACCGGTACCCCGATGCGGAAGGAAGCCGCTTTTACGTGAATCCGAAGTACACGCTGGACCTGACCCTCGATGTCCTCGGAGATGACGAATTGAGCATTCGGCTCGATCCCGACTGTCCACTCCCAGACCCGGTCTCGAAAGCCGAAGCTCGAATCGAGGCGATGCAGGTACAGCCCAATCGCGTTGCCGTGTGAGCTCACGAGCATGCGCTCATCGTCGCTGTGCCGACTTCGCAAATCATCGAGGGCCTCCCCAACCCGACGCTGGCACTCGGCACTGGACTCCCCGCCGGGAAGCACCCGATCGAAGTCATTCCATACGCGCTGAAGGGCCTGCCGGTAATCGTCGAGCTACCGGTCCGTCAGTTCGCGCTTCCGCAGCCGGGCGTCGGTACGAACCGATAGGTCGCGATCCGCAGCGAGAGGCTTCACCGTCGCCACCGCCCGACGGTACGGGCTCGAGCAGAGGGCGTCGATCCGGCACCCGGCGAGGCGATCGACGAGGGCCTGCGTCTGTTGCTTCCCCGTCTCGTTCAGCGACCAGTCCGATTCCGACACGTCGGGCGAGACGGTGCTCTCAGCGCGGCGAAGCAGGTAAATCATCGCCGCGTGGACGCAGTCCGAAAGGATGGCAGGTGGGCGTGTCGTTACCTCCCAGGGTGTGTGACGGCCACCTTGCCAATCTGCTCGTGCGCCTCGGCGTAGGCATGCGCGTCCCCGATCTCATCGAACGTGAACGAGCGGTCGTCCACGAGGGGACGCAAGTGTCCCTCCTCCACCAGATCAACGATCCAGCGGAGAATCTCGCCGTGGTGGGTCCGGCCCACGTCGTGCAGCATCGGAATGAGCATGGACACAAAGTGGACCGATTTTCCGCTGCCGTAGGCCGGGCGCAGCCCCCCTTCCGCCGGGGCCCCGACCGTCGCGACCTGCCCGTTCAGCCGCGTGGCCTCGAGGGCGGTCCGGACGTTTTCGCCGGCGACAGTGTCGAAGACGACATCAAACCCGCGCCCGTCGGTACACCGCTCGACGTATTCCTCGACCGGCTCCTCCTCGTAGTGGATGAGCGTGTCAGCCCCGAGATCAGCGCCCACGTCGAGCTTCCGCTCTGAGGACGCCGTCGCGGCCACCTCAGCGTCCCGCCAGTTCGCGAGCTGAATTCCGACGTGCCCCACCCCGCCGGTGGCGCCGTGGACGAGCACGTGCTCCCCGGCTTGAACGAACGCCTTGTCCACGAGCCCCTCCCACGCCGTCAGCGCGACGAGGGGCAGCGCCGCGGCCTTACGAAACGATAGCGATTCCGGCATGCGGGCCAGGAGCCGCGCGTCGCAGGGCATGTAGTCGGCCAGGGCGCCGTGCGGGGCGCCGGGGAAGCCGCCCGCACAGCCGTATACCTCGTCGCCCTCGGCGAAGGCCGTCACCTCGTCGCCCACGGCCACCACCGTGCCGGCCACGTCACCGTGAAGGGTCGCGGGCTGGGGCGGACAGAGTGCCTCGGCGTCCCCCCGGCGAATCTTGTAGTCGACGGGATTGACGCTCGTGGCGCGAACGTCGACGAGGACCTCGCCGGGGTCGATCTCGGGCACTGGCTGCTCGCGCTTCTCGAAGACATCGGGGCCGCCGAAGTCGCTGATCGTCCAGGCGGTCATGGTGTCGGGGATCTCGTCGGGCATGGGGCTATGGGCAGGTGTGGAAGAAGCAGAGAGCATCGGTGTGTGTAGAGGACTGCGTGTGGGAGAATCAGTTTCGGGTGGCCCGTGCTGATCGCCGGGGATAGGCAGGGCAATCGCATTTAA
>JBDGQN010000105.1:0-8387 GCA_042219055.1 Salinibacter sp.
CCAGAATGGGCAGAAAGTGACGCCAGCGGCGATCGGCCATGCCGGGATTGTTTCACAGGGCCGTGAACCTTGGCAATGCCTAAGCTGGACGATTCGAGCGCGTGTTGGTCCCGGTATCCCCTCAACAACGGGTCAGTCGTTGCAGCTTAAGCCAATACTCAATAATGGAGGGATCTGCAATGTGTCAATCCCCTCACCAACGGGTCAGTCATTGTAGCTCCTACCAAGGAGTGGTCGCAGTGACACAGCTTCAATCCCCTCAATGGCGGGTCAGTGGTTGTAGCAGTCGTGAGTCTACACGACTGATTGGAGGCGATATGTTCTAATCCCCTCAACAACGGGTCAGTCGTTGTAGCCCAAGGGACAAGTGTGTCCCGACAGGGAGGCGATTTTCAATCCCCTCAAGAATGGGTCGGTCGTCGTAGCCCTACTGCGGACTAAACCCAATCATGATCTACCCACAGTTTCAATCCCCTCTGTCCGGGTCATTCGTGGTAGCCGTTGAGATTACGGAGGCAGCCAGATACCGACTGGTGTTTCAATCCCCTCAATAACGGGTCAGTCGTTGTAGCACGTGGGACGCGGACGCGCTCAACCCTCACTGGGACGTGTTTCAATCCCCTCAACAACGGGTCAATCGTTGTAGCATCGACGAGGTCCACGCCGTCAAGCGCAGCATGGCGTTTCAATCCCCTCAGCAACGGGTCGCTCGTTGGAGCACGCTAGGGATAATCTAGCAATGGAGGGATGTAAGATGTTTTAATCCCCTCAGTAATGGGTCAGTCGTTTTAGCTGCTTGCCCGGATCGCCGCATGTCATGCTGTCGAGTGCCGGGCATTGCGCGAACCCCGTGCGATCGATCCACTTGTCAAGGATCAGGCGCCGCCCACGGCGCGTTGATTTCCCATTGGATGCCGCATCCGCGCTTGCGCGAACCGCCTCGTCGGATGGAGCTCGCTCCGCGTTCGCGCTGCGCCATCGTCACGCTAGCACAGCCTGAGGCATGCCTCCAAGCGCGGTTGAGGGGTGTATCTCACGTCAGCTCCTGTCGCAGCAGCTCTTGGACGACCGCGTAGGGATCGCCATCCGATGCGATGCTCACGCCGAGGGCTTCCAACGCGCCCTCCAAACGACTTTGCAGCTGGTCCAGATCGTCCTTGCCCAGGTGGTCTCGGATGTCATCGCGACTGACCCCACGGTATCCGTGGGCGATGATCGACTTGTTCCGAAGTTGCGACAGGCCGTCAATCTGACGATGGCAGCCGATCAGGGGACCGTAGTTCGGTTGGCCCCCTTCTCGAACCCAATAGTCGACGATCTGCGTCAAGGCGTAGCGCGTCGGTTCGCGCTTGAAGTTCAACTCCCGGAGCCCTGGATCGGTCGCCACCGCTTGCGCGAAGTCGGGATACCCTCGGCTGCGGCTCCCCTCGGTGGCGTGGCGAGTCTCCTGCTCGAACGCCAAGCGGAGCAACGCCTCGTCCATGCGGAACAGCCGCCCCAAGAAGTCGACCCACTCGCCTTGAGCCGCCTTGAGCCACAGGTTGAAGTGGAGCTCCTGCAGCAACCGACGCTGCCGTTGGAGCCAGGCGGTCCACTCAGCCGCGGTGTCATCGGAGGTCGGCGGCGTCGGCTCCTCGAGCAGCGGCTCCAAAGACTCGGAAATTCGGCTCAGCTTCAGCCGAGTTTCCCCATCCTGAACCCGATCTTGGGCTGTGCGAAGGGCCGTGGCCGCCTCTTGGAAGTCGAAGCGGAGGCGGCGATCGGCGTAGTCACAGAGGTGCCGATGCCACGGCTCGCCGAGTTGGGCACGCTCCAACGTGGAGCGCAGCGCGGCGTAGTCGTGACGGGCCAAGTGGGCCTGCGCTTCGTGTTGGGCATAGTCCGTCAACAAGTTGCGATGGAGATTGAGCGGATGGATCGCGCCGTCGGGCGTGACGTAGATGGCTTGGCATCGTTCACGAAAGACCCGGATTGCGTTGATGAGCAACCCCATGTTGGCGGCATCGGCGCCGCCGACCGGCGCGACGTAGGCGGCCTCGACCGACTCAGGGTCGAGCAGGTCGCGGAGGCGATTGGCGAAGAACTCGATCATGGCGTCGTGATCGGCGGGATTGCCATCGAGGCGAACCGGGCGGACCGCGAGCGCCTCGGTGCCGAGGCGTTCCGGCAACAGACGGGTGAGGATCTGGGCGAAAGGAATCGTGTCGCGCGGGGCGAAGTCGGGCGCCGTCTCCTGTTGGTCGGTGTAGAACAGCACGGCCTCCACCGAGTCCGTCCACTGCAGCACGTGCTGCAACCCCGGCAACAGAATCGGGGCATCCAGGGTCGCCTCAATCGCCTCGTAGGCGTCGAGCCACTTCTGCCCATCAACGCGCGGCTGATCCGTCGTTTTCCCGTTCCGGGTGACGTCCCGGGTGCCGACGTTTGCCAGGTAGAGGATGGTCATCGACGACCCTCTGGCCAACGCAAGGGAATCGGAAGCGCGAACCCGTACTGGATCACCGACGGGTCGGCGGCGATGTTCTCCACGAGCCGCCCGTACCAGGGACGGACGGGGCGGTCGCGGAAGCAGGATCCGGCCACGAGCTGAATGAGCGGTTTCTTGAATGGCTGATCGCTGAACGCCGCTTCCTCGCCGAGCTTGCCGTACTTCACCTGAGTGCTCCAGCGGCCGTCGGTGGGGTCATCGGGTGACGGCACAAAGCGGGAGAGGCTGACGAACCCATCGGCGTCGTCAATAGGGGGAAAGCCGTCGAACGGGGCGAACTCGACGTCGTCGATCGCCCCATAGCCGACGGACTTGCGCTTGCCGTACCCCGTGACGGCCAGATCGTCGAGGAATCGCTTGACCAGGTCCGCCCAGCCCTCAGCGAGACGCCAGTAGACGTCCACCGCGGACCAGCAGTGCTCCGTGAAGTCGAAAAGCTGCCCGCCTTCGCTACCCGCTGTGTGAGTCAGGCGGTCGATCTGATTCTTGTTGACGACGCGGGTCGCGACCTCAGGCTGCGTATCAGGGCGGACGAACTCGCCTTGAAGGACGCGACCGAACGAGGCCTCGTCAAGCCAGGCGCTCGCTTGCAGGTCCTTGACCTCACGGTACTGCCGGACCCGATCCGCCTTGCTCGGTGCCTCTGACGCGGTCGAAGCCAGCCCGAGCCGAGGCCGAGGCAGGAAGCCCGCGGGGAAGCCGTCTGAGAGCAAGACGGGCGGTTCGCCCTCGCGACAACGCGTCAACAGATCATCGAGGGCCGATTCGCCGTCTCGTCGGACCACCTGCCAGCAGAGATGCCCGAACAGCGTATCTGCCTGCCAGGGCGACGCCGAGGCGGCGGCCATATGAAAACGAGCTCGATAGAGACGCATAAGCCGGGTTAGTCGTGCACGGTGTAGTCCAGCTCCACCCAGCCGTAGCCGCGCGTCCCGGAGCCGCCGAGCGTGTCCTTAGTGAGCATGTCCAGGCCCTGTCGAATGAAGTTCAGCACCTCGCTGGCGTCGTCGTGCTCAAACAGTCGGACGGAGGCGGCGAACTCGAACTGGGCGCCGGCCGGCACCCGCTCCACCGGGCGCGGGTGTTTCGCCACGCCGGTGCGACGGTCGATCATGTTCTCCGTCTTGACCTCTGCGTGGTTGAGCCCTTCCTCCTGAAGGGCACGCAGCTCGTCGCGCGAGGCGTCCGCCAGGCGCGCGTCGCGCATGATGATGCGAGTGGGGCCGAGGTTATGATTTGAATTCTTATGCGGGCCGAACACGCGGCAGACGAGACAGTCCTCGCGCCCGCAGCCGCAGGGCTCGCCGGCACCGCGCCCATCGGTCTCCACCTTGCCTTCGGCGTATTCGAGCAGCGTGCGTAGCTTGCCCTTGAGCGAGCTGCCCGGGATATAGGGCTCTTGGGTCAACGGATGACGGATGATCGGGTTGTCCATGCCGCCGATCTCCACGTCTTCCTTGGAGCCGCCGATGTGCAGCCCTGACTTGCACGTCAGCGTGCCGGTGATCGTCACGTAGCGATCCAGTTTCAGTGCGATGGTAGCCACCCCTCTCAGCTCGGCTTGTGATAGTAGAAGTAGGCGAGCACGGTCTGGAAGTGCGGCACGAAGCCCTCCAGAAACGCCGCCTCGTCGTCCACCGCGGCGTCCACGTTCCGGTCGATGAACGTCTTCAACGTCGCGTCCAGCTGGGCTCGCCGTCGCTTGTTGTCCTCGCGGCCGACGATTGCCGCCACGTTGGCCTTCATCTCCCGCAGCTTGTTCGCCACGCGATCGAATCGCTCGCCGGCATCAAGCTGGTTCTTCAGGGACCGGACCATGGTGTAGTAGCGGCGGACTTGCGACTGACTCACGTCGGCCTGGGCAAACGCCTGGGCGACGGCCTCCGCCTGAGTGGTCAAGAGCTCCGGGTGCATGACCCGTTCATCGGGATCCCGGAAATAGCCGTCGCCCAGATAGCCATTCGGCAACTGAGGGCGATTGCCTCCGCTGCCGCCGCGCCGCCGCGATTGGAAACACTCCGGGCAAAATCGATGATTCGGATTCTTCGCGTCGAAGGTCCGTCCGCATTGCTCACACGTCTTCTGCATCGCGCGCCTCCCTTCGGCCCAGCAGCGCCCAACGGGCGATCAGGCTGAGATAGTCCATCGTCCGTGCTTGCTCGGATACGCGATCCTGCAGCGATAAGCTGACCAGGCGCGTCGCCCAATCGAACAGCGGTGTCCCGGGCTCGAGGTTCCGCTTGATCTGATACGCCAACAGCGAATGGAAGCGGAGGGCCTGTGGATCGCCCTCGGTCGTCCACTGCTGCCAGAGTACGCCGAAGTGGATCAGTCGATGGAGAAACGCCGAGGGCGGTTGGGCCTCGGCCAGTAGGCCATGCGCTGACTCGATCAACGGCAGATCGTCCCATTCCACCAACTGACCGAGCACGCAGAGTCGGTTGCGGCCCTCCCGACGATCCCCTTTGGCTTGTTCCAGCGCAGCGTCGGCGAACTCGACGGTGTGGGCCAACGGCAAGCGCGGCTTGACCACCGCAATCCCGGCCGAGAGCGTCAGCTCGGGGTTGTCGGTGAAGGCCGAGAACGCTTCCCGGATCCGCTGAACGAGCGACAGGGCTTGCGAACGGGGCGCGACCAACAGCATGTCATCGCCGCCGGAATAGACGGAATAGACCGACGGGAACTCCGTGCGCAGCAGCCACTCCACCCAACCGGAAAAGAAGAGTTCCAGATGGCGGCTGAGCGCCGCGATACGGGACGGCGTGTCGTAGCTGGGCGGCTCGTCCCGGCGCAGACCGTCCTGAAAGACCTGGCCAAGATAGTCGACGTCCGCCTTGACGATCGCCAACAGCCCGCTTGGGGCCTCCGTATCATCGAGTTGCCGATGGGCGGCGATGTCGGCGAACGTCCAGAGCGCTCCGTCCGGCGCCGTCGGCACATGATTGGCAATGTAGCGGCCCTCGGCCGGCTGGTCGGCAAGCGGGGACAGGTCGCTGTCGTTGAGCCGTGTGACCCGCCTCGCTCCCGTCGGAAGCTCATTCGGCTCCCGAGCCATGGCGAAGCTCCAATCGAAGCAGGCGCGGTCTCCCTTGGTCGAGTCGTCATAGAAACCGACGTAGCCCGTCTCGGGAAGCCAACGCCCCAGCCATTGATCCCGGTCGCAGGTGCGGCAGAGGTCGGCCTCTCCTCCGGGCTCGCTGGGCCGCTCGGCGGGGAACCGGCCACAGGAGATGCAGACCGACGTCTCCGGCGGGAACGGATCGCGCGTCCAGCCCTCCTCACGCCACTGCCCGTCGTTTGCCAGGACGGCGTGCAGCCGCCGCCCCTTCGATGTGGCGAGCCGTCGATGCAGGCGCGTCATGGCCGCGCCGAAGCCCTCGCCGCGCCCGCCGGTGCCGAACGCCTCGTCAGCGACGGGCGTCCAGGCCAAGTTCAGCGTCAACTCGCCGTGGAATTGCTGCAGCATCCACGCGTCAAACTCGGCGCGTAGCCGATCGATCCGGTCTTGCGTCTGTCGGTGATAGGGCACGAGCACGTAGACGTTGCCGCCGGAGGCCATGAGCAGGTTCGCCGGCGGCAGCTCAAACGCCTGCAGCATCTTCAACGCCGCCGTCTCGACCAGCATCTGCAGATAGAACGAGCGCGCCCGCAGGCGTCGCGCCACGCCGCCGGGTCCGATGGTGGCGATGTCAAATAGATGGTCCTGAATGCCCGAGAGATCGCCAACCAACAACGCACATCGTGCCCCCTCGGTGGGTGACCGAATCTCGGCGTCCGTGAGCGTCCCCTCCACGGCGTGATGCCGATAGAGACCGGCAGCGATCGCCGAGGTCACCCGCAGGTGGTCGTAGAGCGCGATGTCGGGCACGCCGCTTTGGGTATCGCTGGCGATGCAGCTCGTGAACCGGCCCAACATATTGAGCAGGTGCGCGTAGACCGTCTCGAAGTCGGTCCAGTCGAGTTCACGCTGGAGCTCCATGAAGGCGTTGCCGAACGCCCGGATATGGGCGTTCACCTCATGCGAGGGGCTTTCCCGCCCCGAGCGAGGGAAGATGGGAGGCTCCGTCTCAAGCCCGCCTAGTGGCCGATGCGGCAGGTACGTGGACCTCGGGGCGTCATCCCGAAGCAGCCGCACATGGCTGAAGATCGGAGCGAGCGCGGTGGTCCGGAAGTCCTGGTAGGCCGCGGCGCGCTCGCCCCGTTCGCTCGAGGCGAAGTTGTCCGCGTGGCTGACCAGACGAGCCAGCCCGCGGACGTGCTCATCGTCGATGTCGTTGACGTTGACGCCTTCCTTCGCCCATGGGCCCTCATGGTGATGCTGAACCAAGGTGTGCAGCAGCGTCGCGTCCACGCAACGGTCAAACTCCTCCTGCCACGACGCGACGAAGTCGGCTCCGACCTCGGGGTGCTTGCCGCGGAACAGCTGCCCGAGCTCGCCCCGCTGTAAATACTTGCCCAGGTCATGCAGCAGGCCGCCGAGCGCAACCGTGCGATATTCGCGTCGATCGATCTCGCTCATTCCGTCATCGCCTCAAATCGACCCAAGCCCATCGTGGTCAGCTTGCCGATGTGTAGCCACTCGCCCAGCGCCAGCAGCGGTGCGAACGGCGCGAAGTCCTCGGCCTCGAACGTCGCCCATCCGTAGGCGCCGCCCATCTTGAGCCGCGTCTTCTGCCGGGTGGAGTAGCGCGTCAGGTCCCACCACGTCTGTCGGTTCTCGACCGTCCGCACCTCCCGGGCGGCGTCGAGCAGCTCCTCGAGAGCGGACGGGTCCACTTCCTCACCGTAGAACCGGGTCAACGTCTTCACGCGATTGACGACGCCGCGCATCAGGTCGTGGAACGTCAGCGGGCACGTATAGGAGCCGTCCAGCTTGAGCCGGATCGGCGTATGGAAGCGAACGGTCAACCGCTCCGTGCCGGATAGGTCCCATGATAGGCTCAGGTCGTCGCCGGCCAACGCCGGCGGCGTCGCTCGCAAGGTCTCCCCGTCAAAGAGCTCGCTCGTTCCGTCCGTCTGCATCTCCTCGGCGACGGTTACGCGCTCGAGTCGAGCGGTGCCCTTCTGGCGGCCGATGCCACGTCGGCTGAGCTGCATAGTGGAATAGACAAAGTAGGGCAGTTGAGGGACCGCTGGGCCGACGAGGGTTAGGTCAAACGTGAGTGGGCTTCCGGGAGTCAGCGTCTGCGACCGTTTCCTCCCGGGGTCATAGGGAACCGTGATCACGTAGGGGCGCGGCGCGTCCGCGAACTGAGGTGTCGGATCATCCGAGGGCGGGATGGGCTCGAACAGCACGCCGTAGGCACATTGACGCCGGAGCATGCAACCCTCGCAGGTAGACATGCCCGTAACGCAGACGTTGCTGCGCATCGCGGCCGCAAGGCCACCGCGCAGTGTCTGACCGTAGTACGGCGGAAGCTCAATCGGCGATTCGGCGATCAGATGGATGCGGAATCGCGTGAGGGGCAGCCGTCCTAACTGCCGGTATCTCCGTATGGCAGCACTCAAATTGAATCAGGCCTATTGGAGAGTAACAGAATCCGGCGATGCTGCCAATGGGCATCTCGGGCTTTGCGCCTCATTGGCAGCGGCTGGGTCGGGCCGATCGGAGCGGGGCTTGGATTGGTCTGGCTTCGAGGTGGGTATTGGGAGTATTATTCCGAAGGGCTTAATTCCCCATAGATCACTGTGACGAATCCGGCCATGCGTTGCTTCCCAGTCCGTCTCGTCAGGAACTCGCCATCAGCCATCCATTGTTCAGTCAAGCTCATCGGACAGGGGTTCTCGGAAACGTTGTTGTATCAGATGGGCTAGCTATGCTGCCGGACCGGAGAACAATGATTGGTGGTGGGCGAACCAGGATTTGAACCTGGGACCTCCCGCGTGTGAGGCGGGCGCT
>JBDGQN010000106.1:0-9995 GCA_042219055.1 Salinibacter sp.
TTTCTTCGGTGTTTGCCAACCCGTGAGCCACCAACCACTCGCGGTGGGCCGCGTAGCGATCCTCGTCCAGCTCGGCGATCGTCCGGATCTCGGGGATCTTGAAGTGCGCCTGCAGCCAGTCGAGGTCCTCCTTGCTCTCGCTCAGCTTGAGCTCGCCCAAGGGGGTTTCGATCCGAATCTCGATCCCCTTGCCCACGCGCACAAAGCGCTCCTGGACTTCCTTATCACCCTTCGTCTTGGTCCGCTTGAACTCTTGGGCGTTGATCCGCGTCGTCACCGACACGGGCACGTGATCGCCGGCCCTCAAGCCATACGCTGCTAGATCGGTGATCACCTCCACCGCATCGAGGTTCTCCAGATAGCCCAGACGCTGATGGGGAGCCAGCGGCAACAGCGGGGCCGTCTCGGCGGAGTCCACGTCGGCGGCGCTGTCGATGAGCTCACGGGCCGCCGGCGAGATGGCGATCGCCTCAGCCACGTCCTCGCGCTGCAGCAGCCGCCGCAACGCCGGGTTAGCAACAAGATACCCGCGCGTCACCCGACCCAGGTTGGCGATCTTGAGCGCCTCCGCCTGTGGCAACGCCTGCATAAGCCGATATTTGTCATACCCGGTCAGGCGGATATGGAACGCCTGGCCGCGCGCGTCGATCGCCCAGCGGCTTCGGTCGTGATGGACCCGTTTGTATTCCTCGTGAGCGGCGCGGAGTTTGTCTAACTCCTGGCCGCCCTGGTTACGGGGGTCGGCATGGACGGAAGCGAATGTGTCGTAACCCAGCCGCTCCTTCAGGTCGTCAACCTGGGCCGGGTCGTTCATGTCGAAGGGGCCGCGTTCCGGGCCGCCGTGGTGCGGCGCTCGATCGACGAAGAGCAGGTAGACGTCGGCCGCCATCTCCGCCCAGACGTTCTGGAGACGATAGACCGCCCCGCTGCGCTCGGCGATCTCCGCCGATTGCCGCAGGCGCTCGTAGTTGCTCGCGCTGACCAGCGCCACCGCCGGCACGTGCCACTCGAGCGCGCGCTGAATGCAGTAGACCGCCGCCGGCACGCCCTCGAACTTGAGCGAGAACGGCGGGTTGAGCACCAGCAGCCCCGGCTGGAACCCCACGGCATTCAGGTACGGCAGCAGCTTGGGGAAGTCGGCGTTGAAGGTGGCGATGTCATCGGACACAGCGTCCAAGGCCTGCTTGTCGATGTCGATGCCCGCCCGGTGATCGGCAACGACAGGCGCTAAGAGCCGCCCGTTTCCGGCTGTGGGATCGAGGACGAGGCCGTTAAACGGTGTCAATTTCGAGGCGATCGCGGCGGCCAGCGGTTCGGGAGTGAAATACTGCTCCAAGCCCACGAACCGGGATTCGCGCCGCACGGCCAAGTCCTCCGCCTGATCCGCGTAGTCCTCGAGCTTCAACTGGGAACGCTTTTCGCGGGTCATGGCGTTTCTCCTAACGCTCGCCCCCGTTGAGAGCCGAAGCCGCCTCAACGAGATCATTCTCTGTGGGCTCCGTCTGCGCCAACAGATCGCCCAACTCACAATAGAGGTCGAGCATTGCGGCACGGGTCATGAAGAGCGTGATGGCTTCTTGGTTGCCGTACTCAAAACGGTTGCGGTTATAGCTAACTCGGACTTCCCGAGCCGCTTTCAGATCCAGCCAGTAAACGTTGCTCTGGTGAGCCGGCTCAACCGTTGACTCGTGAGCGTACACGGATAGCATCGAATCGTCCTCCTTTGCTCAGGTTGAAGGCGTCGTATCGCCTCAGGGTCAAGGCGATACGACGCCGAGATGGGCCTTACGCTGGAAAGCGTTACTCGGAATAGTCGATCTGGTCGGGCAGCGGCGCCTCGGCCTTCTCGAGCGCGCGCTGTTGGCAGAGCTCGCGCACGGGGCAGAAGTTTTCACAACGGACCGGCTCGCCCGGGCGATACTCAATAAAGAGGTCATCGCCGGTCGTGTCCTCGACATAGCGCTCCGCCTGGGCCTCGCTTTCAAAGACGCGCAGCGCCTTCTTGCGCTTGGGCTTTTTCACCGCGAACGTGTCCGGCTTGGCCCACTGGTCCTCGGGGGTGCACTTGGGCACGACGCCCGTCTCGTCCGCATGGACATGGAGCGCGATGCGCTCGCGCACGTAGGCCTCGCGCTCGGGAAACGACCAGAGCGGAATGGGGATACGCTTGACGGGCTGGCTCGGATACGTCTCGTCCGTCGCCTTGCTGCGCTGCCAGTCACGATACAGGGCGACGATCTCGAGGGAGTCCACGGAAGCCCCATTCCGCTCAGCAAGGTAGGCCAAGATGTTCAGCTGCTTGGCCCACTCGTCACGATAGCCGGCATCGGTGAAGACCCACGTCCAGGCCGAGGTCCACTTGAAGTCGACCAAGACCTCGCCCTCACCCGTAACCGTGAGGAGGTCGATCTGGCCGCCCAACATCTGGCCATCCACATCATCGTAGAGCCGCCACTCAACGACGTCGTTGGGGCCGGCGGCCCGCTCCAGGACGTGGTGGATCGCCTGGCCCTGCAGCGCCCAGATCCGATCGCTCACGTCCTCGCTCAGCTGATCATCGTATTGGCGGCGCAGGTAGCGGATCTGGGGCGGTTGGACGATCTCCGTGGCCGTATAGTCGCTCTGGCCCGGATCGTAGGTGTCCGTCTGAACAGCCCGGACAATGGCCTCAGGCAGCGCCGAATCCTGGAAGGCCGCAGACGTGCCCGTTCTGAGAACGGGTGCTGTGGTGCATGGGATGGGCGTTCTGAGGATGTGACAACGTCGTAACTAGGGAGCGGGTCAGGGCGAGGCGATCCGGCCGACGCGCTAAGGACATTGTCGGGCAAGGGATGCGCATATTCGCCCATGCCGCAGACCGAGTCGGCATTCGAGATGACCGCCCTCGACAGGAAGTTTGCAGAAAACGACGGAGGCGCACTCGACCTAGGCTCAGACGTCGATGGCCTCTTATTGCTGGGGCGGTGCTTGATCCAAGCGTGGGGCGACCTCCGCCCAAGTTCCATTTTGCTTCCAGCGCGAGAAGCGACTCGAAATCGTCTTATATGAACCGTACTTTGCGGGCAGGTCCCTCCATCGGCCTCCACGATGCAGATACCAGAGGATGCCTTCGAGAACCGTGCGTCGATCCATGGCTGGCCGACCGCCGTTCTCAGGTCGTGTGTCAAGAAGGAACGGCCAGATGCGTTCCCATTCGGCATCGCTCAACAGGCTCCGGTCGTAATCGTTTCCGAAACGTTCGAGTCCGTGCCGGTCGATCTCCTCCTTGATTTTTGGCCAAGCATGAGGATGTTGGCGGATGCGATGCTTATTATGAAGAACCTCTTTAACGTGGGCTTTTTCCGCTGCAGTCGCTCGACTCCATCTGCCTTTTCGGCTGAGTGGCTCCATCATGTACTTCATCCAGCCGCGGAGCCCGCGAGGCTCCATTTGAATCGGTCTGCTATGGACGATGTTTTCGTCCTTTTCCCGATCGTCAACGGGCACGTTTTCGCGCCAGATCGCCAGCAACTCCCGAACCGATATCTCTCCGGGCGGAACAGCCAGGATGCCATGGAGATGAGGGCGGATGGGCTTGGGCCTCGACGGCCAATAGGCCAGCTCGAGACATGCAAAGGCCGCGGCCACGTGTGGGTGTTCGTTCACGAACGCCTTCATCCCCTCAAAAAGGGAATCGATCATGCCCGGCTCCAGGCGAGCTGTAAGTGGATAATTGGCCGTGAACGCGATCAGGTGGCGATCAGCCACCTGCGACCATTCGTTGTCATGCTTCCGTTTCAGTGTTTGGTCGCGCCAGCGCGACTGACAGACGGGGCAGAACGGCGATCCGCACGTGCATAGGAGTTTCGGCATAGTTCTACGTCGGGGCATCGCACAGGCGAGGGTAATCGCGTCGGCTAAGGAACCTCGTGGGAGACGATCAGTGGAGAACGGCCGTCGCATAGGACGACAGCCGCGCCGGATGCAGAGTCGGCGCCTCGGAGAGAGGGCCAGGACGCACAGGGAGCCGCGAGCTCTCAGTGACGAGAGCCTTGCGACTCCGAGTCAGCGGACGAGCCTTTGGCGCTTGGGGCGGCGCACGGCGAAGGTATCGGGCCTGGCACGCTTTACCGTCGAAGTGCGGACGGGCACAATCCCGCTGCGTCCAGCCCAGATCAGCGATCCCTTCTGGCCCGCCAGCGCAAAACGCGCACAGCGCGCCCTCCGGCTACTGCCACCACTGGACTGAGCGACAATTGCGACGAGCTGCGCTTGCCGCATAAGAGAGGGCGCGCATCGTAGTGAGGATCGGTTGCCTCGATTCGACTTTGCGCCTTCAAAACCGCAGTGTCGTAGTGTAGCATCTAGGGGATAACGCGTTTTCCATTGGACGTCTTATCAGTCATGCTTTCTTTTGGACGCTATGTTATGTAGCATCTAACGATGTCCGTCGTTGAAGAGTTATAGTGCCATGACGTGCTGCGGGTGTTATGTTAGTGAAATTTGTCCCGTATCATCCGTCCACTAAGGGTTCTATCACAACGGTAAACGGCATACCCTGCCAGCACGGACATCCCATAGGAGAGGTTGCGTCCAGCCTCACCTAACTCGGAAGGAGAATTACAATGCGCACCATTGCCGTCGCCAATCAGAAGGGCGGCTCGGCCAAGACGACGACAGCCGTCAACTTGGCTGCAGCGCTCGCCGGACTTGGCCGTCGGGTCTTGCTTGTCGATCTGGATGGGCAATGCTCAGCCTCCAAGTGGTTCGGCATCCCGAACTCCAACGATGACGATGGGCTTTTTTCCGTCTTCAATGGAGAGCAGGGCCTCGTCCAGACGATCACCGAAACCGGCACGCCCGGCGTTGACGTCGTCCCGGCCTCGCCGCGGCTGTTCGACATCGAGAAGGTCATGGCCTCCGAGATGCTGCCGCAGATGACGCTCACGGAACAGTTCAAGGGCCTGCCCGAAGACTGGGACGTGATCCTGCTCGACTGCCCGCCGCAGCTGGGGTTGTTGACCGTCAACGCGCTTGTGGCGGCCAATGAGGTCCTCATCCCGGTGGAGATCAGCGTCATGGCACTCGACGGTCTCGTCCAACTGTTGAGCACCATCGAGAAGCTCCGGGCCAAGCTGAACGAGGATCTCGTCGTCAACGGGATCCTCCCCTGCCGCGTTGACCGACGGACGAACATCGCCAGTCAGGCGATTGACAACTTGCGCGAGCAGTTCGACGGGCTGGTGCTGGAGACGGTGATCCGCGAGAACGTTCGCTTCAAGGAGGCACCCCGGTTCAGCGAGCCCATCCTTACTTACGCGCCGAGCAGCCACGGCGCAGCGGACTACCGAGCGCTCGCCGAAGAGATCCTGCAACGCCATCAACAGGAGGTTTCCCAATGAGCAGCAACAAGTCGACTGACTCCTGGATCCCGAACGAAGACAGTGCCTCGTCAGCATCCAAGCGAGGCGACACCGACAAGCCGACACGCGCCCGCAAAACGTATTACCTCAAGACCGACACTATCGAAGGCGTGGAGCGGTTGGCCGAGGAGAAGGACATCGGCGTCAGCAAACTGGCCGACTTCCTGCTCGCTCAGGGGTTGGAGTTGGTTGAGCAGGGCGAGCTAGAGCTGCCGATCCGCACAGTCACCGTCAACGAACTCGATATCTGAAGCCTAGACGTTCATCCGCGTTCGTCACGCTCCAACGTTGCACGCAATGGCTGGCGCATGATGTTGTGTTGGAAACTAGATAACGAGTTAGATATGGATAACGTTTTGGACAGGCGCCGAACGTGACGGACAATACGGGGGATTGAGTGAAGACCGGTCGTATCCGCAGCCCGGCCGCCAGAGCCATACTGGGATTTGACTGAAAACTCAGATATCCCGCAAGGGGAGGCAATCGCCACATGAAATTCAAATTGCGACTCAATTTCGGTTTGCCATCATACTGGGGTTTGACTGAAACACTGTCGAACGGCATGCCGGGATTTGACTGAAGACCGTGCGACGATCGGCATCAGTCGCCGACAAACTTGGTCACCCGCCGGTGTACACCGGCCCGGCCGCCGATGCTGGGATTTGACTGAAGGATTACTGGGGTTTGAATGAAGCGATGCTGGGATTTGACTGAAGGATTATCGGGATTTGAATGAAATCCCCGACGTCGGAACTCCCCTCCAAATACGGAATTTGGGCATCTTCATTGCCAGATGAAGGGGTTTAAGGTCTTAAAGGTTTTCAACGTTCGGGGGCAACGCAAGGAAACACCCCAACGGCACTCGTGCCCGTTTCGCAGGCCAAGGGTGGGGTTTCAATGAAGGCACGCTGCGTGGGATGCTCTTCCTTTACACTGAACCCACCAAACGAGTATAAACCGAGGGGTCAACAACGTGATCCAGCCAAGGGGGCATAATGGCCAAGCATGCCAGCGATCAACCGGAGCTGATTCCGGAGGATGAGCTGCCGGTCACTCCAGAGATCATCCGCGCGGAAGTCAACCTGTTGACGCTGCCGTTCTTCGCGCTCTCGCGCCGCGGGCTCAAGGACAAGACCATGTCGGAGTTCACCGCGGTCGTTGAACGGGGCGATGAAAAGGTCGAGATTGTCTGGCGGGTCAGCTCCAGCGCCGAGTACGGTTACCCCGGTCCGTTCGATCAGAAGGTCCACAAGGCGATTGAGGAGATCATCAACGACCTCCCGCACCCGGTGGAAAACCCGATCGGCTTTTCCATTTATCAGCTCTGCAAGCGCATGAAGCTTCGCTCGACCGGGGGAGCCGATTACCGCAAGGTTAAGGAGGCCCTGGAGCGGATTGTGGCCACGACCGTCAAGTCGAGTGGCGCCTTCTACGTCAAGGGGCGCAAGAAGTGGATCGACGACGTCTTTCACATCTACGACCGGGTGATCTTCAAGGGCGAGGAGCTCGGCAATGGGGAGATCGCCGACAAGAACTATCTCTATCTCAACAGCTGGTATCTGGAGAATCTCAACGAACGCTACGTGCGCCCCCTCGACTACGATTACTACAAGTCGCTGGGAAGTAATGTGGCGAAGCGGCTTTATGAGTTACTGGGCGTCAAGTTCTACGGGCTGATGCAGGCTGGCTACACCTCGATCGGCTACCGTTACTCCACACTCTGCCAGCTTCTGCCGCTCAAGCGCCAGCCTTACCAATCGCAGGCCAAGCAGATCCTGGAGCCGGCCCACCGCCAACTCATGGAGACCCAGTTCCTCGAGGACGTGCGGTGGAGCGCCACCGCAACCGAGGAGCGCGACTGGCTGGTCACCTACGTTCCCGGTGAGCGGGCCGTCGCAGAGATCCAACAGTCTCGCGGCGACGGCATTGGCGCCGATCGCCAGTCACGGGAGCCATTGCGGTTGCCGTTCGAGCCGGATGAGGAGCAGCGAGTGCTGGCTGATGAGCTGGCCAAGGAAATCCTCCGTGTCGTCGGCGACGAGCACAGTTGGCCGTTCTATCAGCGGGTGGCTCGTCGGGCCATTGAAACACCGATGCTGCGGGACCTCGTCTATCGGGTTTTGAGTGAAGTCAAGGACGAAGCCCGCCAGGGACAGATCCAGACCAGCCGCGGCGCCGTCTTCACCGACCGGCTGAAGCGCCATTGCGAGCACTTCGGGATCGATTTGGGCCTGTCTCAGGCTGATTGAGGCGGCTCGACCTGCATGGCCGACAAGCACTGGATCATCTATCTCGACGCCGGCGCCACGGTCCGCCAGCGGGTCCGGTTCGTCACCGACCGCGGCCGCGTTGAGCAGTTCGCCGTCCAGCTTGAGGTCCTCCGCACGGGGGATAATGGGGACGATTTCCAATGGGCGCCCGTCATCCGCTACGACGGGGTGCACGGGTTCGCCCACTGCGATCGGCTCCGGCGCGACGGCGAGCAGCGCAAGGAGGACCTGGGCTTGAACTTTGCGGACGCGCTTACGTATGCTATCAGCGACGTCCAGGCGCATTGGCGCCAATACGTGGCACGATACGACGAGGGCGAGTTCCCATGAGCCAAAAGTACGAGGACATCAACGCGACGCTGGCCTATCGGTTCAATCGCGCGATGGCCGAGCGCCCCGAGCTGATCGACGGGCTTCCCGAAGACGCCGTCGTGGTCATGCAGCTTGAGGGATACGAGGCCTTCAACCGCTGGGCCCGCGAGACCTCGCTGCAGCGCGAGCATGACGAGGGCCAGGACGTCGTCTACGCCGTCTTCAAGATCAAGCCGGAGCTGGCCCCGCGCCAGATCACGTCCCGCCGCATCGCCTCGTCCGAGGTGGAGAACCTGGAGCTTCAGGCCGCCTGACCATCCCCGGAGCCCTGCTAGCCGACTGCCAAATCTCTCAGGTCGCCGTAAGCGCCTTGGGCGTGTTTCCGACTCGAATCAGGCTGGTTGAGGCGACTGGTTTTCTCCACAACTCAAGAGAATACCCGAGTTCGCTGATCGGCGTTGGGCCACCGGGTAGAACTAGTCTGAAACTCGCCTGAAAGATGGCTTTCTGGAGTTGACCCGCTTTGGCGGACACCCTGAGGCTTGATAGACAGGGGTCCACCATGGCACGGACGAGAGCCCCGTATCCACCGGAGTACCGAGAGCAGATCGTGGAACTGGCCCGCAATGGGCGGTCGATGGCCGAGTTGGCCCGCGAGTTTGAGCCCTGCTACGCAACGATCCTCAGGTGGGTCCACCGGGCCAATCAGGCCGATGAGCCTAAGGCCGATGAAGACGAAGAGCTGAAGCGCCTGCGCCGAGAGAACCGAAAACTGCGCCAGGAGCGGGAGATTCTGGCAAAAGCCACGGCCTTACGCTAGGGAGGCCGGCTCAACACCCGGGAGGTCGACGAGTTCGTGAGCGGTTACCAGGATCCGTACCCGGTCGCCGCGATGTGCCGTCTGCTGGGCGTCTCCACCAGCGGATACTATGAGTGGCGAGACCGGCCCCTCTCGAAGCGAGATCGTGAGGACGCCGAATTGAAGCGGGAGATCGCCGAGATCCATCGGCGCAGCCGCGGCACGTACGGCTCACCGCGGATTCATGCCGAACTTCAAGATCGGGGTGTGCGCGTGGGGCGCGAGCGCATCGCCCGGCTGATGCGCGAGCTCGGGCTGGAAGGCAGCAGCGGTCGCCGGCGTCGCGGCACCACCCGACGCGATCCCGACGCCCAACCGGCGCCGGATCGGATCGATCGGGACTTCTCCGCCGACGAGCCTGATCGGCTCTGGGTCGGCGACATCAAGTACATTCCCACACGGAGCGGGTCTCTCCATCTCGCGGTCGTGATCGACGCCTTCAGCCGCCGCGTGGTCGGCTGGGCGATGGAACCGCACCTGCGCACCGAATTGGTATTGCGGGCCCTGAACATGGCGATCGGGCAACGACGCCCGGAGGGCGTCATCCATCATTCCGATCAAGGCAGCCAGTACACCTCGATCGCCTTCGGCAGACGTTGCCGAGAGGCGGGCGTCCGGCCGTCGATGGGGTCGCGCGGCGATTGTTACGACAACGCGCTCTGCGAGAGCTTCTTCGCCACGCTGGAGCGGGAGCTGCTGCAGCGCCATACGTTCACGAATCGGGAAGAGGCACAGCGGACGATCTTCGCGTTCATCGAGGGCTGGTACAACCCACATCGACGCCATTCCGCGCTCGACTACGATTCGCCGCTGCGCTACGAACGGAAGCAGGCGGCTCGGCCTCGGATCGAGGTCACTGCCGGAAAGCTCAAGATGTTCAGCCTTCAACTGTCCGCCAAACCGGGGCAAGCCCAGGCTTAAGAAAGAAATGCAAGTAAAGCGTACAAATATGCTATTTCACGGAATTATGCCGTTACCGCTGTCCTTGGGCGCTGAGGGTGGTCTGTGCTACAGTCGGGCCTAAATCAGCAAAGGGGGTAAGCAGCGTCCGTACCAACGCCGAGAAAAGGTAAAGCTCCCCGCGGTTGCCTCCGCTGAGGAGCTTTCGCCGAAATCTAATTAAGCCCTTTCGTCGACCGGTGTTGCCTCACC
>JBDGQN010000107.1:0-18419 GCA_042219055.1 Salinibacter sp.
CGAAAAGCGGGGCTGAATGTGTAGCACGAAGCGACTTTTTGAACAGCCTCCTAGACGATATGTACAGAAGAGCGCTCTTTCTTCTGCTACTCAGATGGCTTTTCTCAGAGCTCTTACCCGAACAGCGGTCCTGTCATGAACGATCGGTCTTTGGGACTTCTCCCCGTCTTTTTTGCCCTCCTGCTCGTCCTGCTCGTCCCACGGACCCGCGCCCAGAAAGCCCCCGGTGGGGTCGACTTCCCGATGGGCGACGTGGCCCAAACCGCGATGGGCGCACAGGGCCTGATGGGCGGCAACAGGTTCACGGGAGCCCTCGGGCCGACCATCATCGGCGGCGAGACCTACGCTTCCCTCCGCCTCCAGCCCGACCTCTCGATCGGCAAGTTCGGGGTGGGGCTCGACATTCCGCTCATGGTGAGCCTCGAAGACGGCTCCTTTCGCTCCGAAGCATTCACGGGCGGCGTGGGACCGCTTCGGTTGGTTCGGTACCTCCGCTACGGCCGCGAGCGGCAGGATCCAGTCTACGTCAAGGTCGGTGACCTGTCCGGGGCCACACTGGGCTTCGGGCTCGTCATGTACCAGTACACGAACGTGGCGAACTACGAGAAGCGGGATTGGGGCACGGAATTCAATGTGAACTACGACGGAAAGGTAGGCCTGGAAGGTCTCTACAGCGACTTCAGCGAGCTTTCCGTCGTGGGCGTGCGTCCGTACGTCCGGCCCTTCCAGCTCGCAGGGACCGAGATTCCACTGCTCAAGAACTTTGAGGTCGGGGGCATCTACGCCACCGACCAGTCCGACGCGGCCACGCCGGGGGGGGAACCCCTCACAATCTGGGGGGCCGACGCGGGCCTTCCCATTTCGCTCGGCTCCGTCCTCCAGATCGTCCCCTACGTAGCGTTCGCCAACATTGCTGATCCGGGTGAAAAGGCCTTTGCCGACACCACGAGCACTGCCGAGCAGTTCACTCCCGGGAGCGGTACGTCGGTGGGTGTCAACGCCAACCTTCAGCTGATCGCTGATCTCTTTTCGTTGTCTGCCAAGGTCGAGCGACGCTTCTTCGGCGAGAACTTTTCTGGCTCCTATTTTGGGGCCGTCTATGAGGCCAACAAGCTCGGCTTTCGGAAAGGACCTGCCACCCATCCCTTCCGCAAACTCGACCGGTCGAAAGGCCAGAATGGTACGTTCGGGTCGCTGTACGGGCACGTCCTCAACGAAATTCTCATTGGGGGCTCTCTCCAGATCCCCGACAAGGGAGACAACACTTTCCTTCGTCTCGAGGCCCGGGCCCCGAACCTGATTCCCAAGGTCACGGCGCACGCGGTCTACAACCGCAATTCTGTGGAGGACTTCGGCGACGCATTCGTGTTGGATGAAAACTCGACCCTGGACGCACGGGTGGGATACAAAGTGAAGCCCTACCTACTCGTGGGGACCAACTACCGGTGGACCTTCGCCCGCGTGCAGAAAAACGGAGGCGAAGAGGTCAAGGCCACGTCGCACGTCTTCCCGTTCGTGGCTCTGCAATTTCAATTTGGGAACGGTCAACCCGGCCGTTGAACACCGCCTCGGTTGGCAAAAAAAGCGATCACCGGCTTCTCCCCGCACAGACCGGTCGGGATGCCCGCAGTCCCCGACGACGACTCCGACTCCACCGCTCAACATCACGGAAACCAGCGCGACGAGGCTGAGAAGGCCTCCGCATTGGACGTGTAGACCTCGTTGTCGCCATCGAAGTTGGTGCCAAAGCCATTGCACTTGGAATTGACGGAGCCGCTCGTCTGCACCCCTTCCTGCGGCCACTCACTCCCACCAGCGTCACCCTCTCCGTCGTATTTCTGGGAAGACGTTTTATCCTGGTCGACGGCGGATATCTCTCCCGCCACCGATCCCACCCCGAACAGATCGGACAGCCCCAGCAGGCCGCCCGACCGCAGTCAGTCGCGGCGAGAAAGGAATCCTGAAAAGAGACGCTTCACAAATGATGACAGATGGCTGGCATCGATGGGATTCGTGCGCAGAGGAGAAAAGCACCGGCCGCCAAATATTGCCCGAAGGAAACCAACTTTTTTACAAAGCTAAAAAGTAGAGAGCCTCCGATGGAAAATAAGAACATCTGTTCCCAAACCGGTCCCGACGCACGGAAGGGCGGGCCACCGCAGTGGTGGGCCGCCCTGTTCCGATCAATAATTGCGACACCGGGGACTGCTACTGGGTCACAGTAATGCGGCGCGTCGTGGTTTCGGAAGAACCCTGCGCACGCACGAAGTAGATGCCATTTGAGAGGGTGGACACGGGCACAGACAGGTTCCTTCCGTTAGGACCGACGCGTCCATCGTAGATCGTGCGGACTGTGCGCCCGAGCACGTCGTGGAGCGTCACCGTCACGACTTGTTCCGTATTGGTCGTGACCCGGAAGGCGGCCTGCCCTCCCTCCTGAACCGGATTGGGACCGGTGGTGGCGAGGTGGAGTTCCTGCGGCCGCAGCGTAACGGTCCGCTCGGGCCCAAGCGACGTGCTGCCGTCCAGGTCCACTTGCTTCAGGCGAAAGGTGTATCGTCCCGGCGACAACCCCTCCGCCGTATACGTGTACCGGGTCGCCTCGGTGGTCGTGCCGGCCCCCTCCACGAAGCCAAGCGTCTCAAACCCGTTTTCCGTGGCGCGCTGCACTTCGAACCCGGCGTTTCCCGTCTCCGAGGCCGTTTTCCAGCGCAGGTGAACGGCCTCCCCATCGGCCGTGGCGTCAAAGGTAGCGAGCTCAACCGGGAGCTCGCCGCCCGGATCGGTAATGTATACGTCGTCGAAGATGGCATCGACGGTCGAATCGTTGCCATGATTGTAGTGCAACCCCAGGAACTTCGCCGAGGAGTTCCCCACCGGTCCCCCTGAATCCGCCGTCGTGCTGCCGAGCTGATTGGAATCCGGCACGTTCAGCGGGTTGTCGAACGGGAAGCTCGATTCGGAGGCCGCAGCATAGAGCGACCACTCGTTCCCGGTGGGATTGTAGGTAACGCGGATGCTGCGGTAGTCCGAATCGACCCCGGCAATTCCACTCGTAACAGGGGTCAACTCTCCGTTGTCCGAGTACCCCCCGTTGAACCGAACGACCTTGATGGAATCCTGATTGGTAGAGGCATTGTCGGGACTTCCAATGATCACGGCGTATGCGTTGGCCGCCCCCTTGATGTCATTGGAGGTTCCGGCCAGCACAAACATCACGCCGGTTTTGCCGCTGGCAAATCCGGTCAGCTCCGTCTGCCCCGGCCGTACATTAAATGCCCACGTAACCGTCGAGTCTGCAGTATTCAACGGAACAGGATAGCTGCTCAGGGTGGTCATGTCGACGACAGCAGACTTGACTCCGCCCGAGCCGTCGGAAGTAAGATGTGCGGCATTGTTCTCGATCCGAACTTCTTCGCCTGTATCTTCTGACTTTTCCACCCAGGACAATGACTTCGGACTCGTGGGTGTCATCCCGAGGCTATTGTTGTCGGAGCGATCGTAGTTGTCAAGTAGATTCGTCTGAGCCTGTGCAGGCAGTGCGAAAAGGGCGAAGAGGAAAAGAAGCTGTGTCAGTGTTCTCATAGAAAGAGAAGTGTTGATTCGAAGAACTGTGCGGGGATTGGAGCGCCCCAATGCTCCCCTACATGGCGGTGAGTGCCCTGAAAACGCACCGTGACACTCGAACTTGTGGGTATTTATGTCAAACCTTGTACCACTTACGCCTCTTTTCCCCGTACACAACGTCGCACTCCCGGCCACTATTTTCTATCAGACTATTCTCAACCGAACTGCACACTATTCTGGTCCTAATCGGGCACGTGTGCTGTTGAATGTCGGACGATCGCTGAAACTCACTAGGGGGTATCGTCCGCTCGTGCCTCGAAGCCAGGAAAGCACACTCGCTTGGCTCCAATTTTACGTGACAGTGTTTCTCTACACCAGGTTCAATGTACCTGCGCTTCGCTACTCCAGGCTCAACTCTCGACGAGCGAAGCGGTATCGTCCCACCGGCCCCAGTACTTTCCAGACGACCTTCTCCACTATCGGTAGTCGTCATACTCTCGCTGATCTCGCTCGTCGTCAGTTCCCGAGCCGAAGGTGTACTGGAACGAGAGCGACACCTCTCGGGCGCCCCACTGAGAGGTCGACTGCTGGTAGATGTCGTTGTCCCGATACCACATGTTCATGCTCGTGTTGTTGAAGAGATCGTCGACCCGAAGAGTGAGGCTTCCGTCGCCGCCGAACAGCTCTTGCTGGAAGGCAAGCTCGGTGCTCGTGAACCGGTCGATGTGGCCCTGGGGAGGAATGTCGCGGGCGGGCCGGTAGAACTGACTGAGCTCCAGTTGCAGGCCGCCCATTAGCTTGGCCCGGAGGTTGGCCCGTCCCGAGAACAGAACAGCGTCCTGGCTGAGATCGGTTGTGAGGTTGGACCCGTCGGTGACCGAGCGATATAGGTTGCCGCTGAGCGTTCCCTCTATGCGATCGCCGTAGTTGAACGTGGCGACTAGCTCGGTCCCGTAGGAGGTGCTGGACGACAGGTTCTGAGACTGCCGAACCACCACCGTCTCTCCGCCGGCCGTCGTCGAGTCGCGTCTCACCTCCTCGATCTGATTTACGGTGTGGCGCAGGTAGGGCGTCACCGACACGGAAGCCGTGCTCCACCGTTGCGTCATGCTTAGCTCGAAGGAGTGGATGTACTCCGGATCGAGTCCTGGATTTCCTTTCTCGATGAACGTCGGGTTCTCGTTGTCCTCGAGGGGGTTGATGTCCCAGAGACTGGGCCGATCCACGCGCTTGCTATACGAGAGGCGGGCCTGCCGCTTTTGGTTCGGCTTGTAGGTGAGGAAGGCGCTCGGGTAAAAGCTCACGTAGGAGCTCTTCGTAGCCCCGACGTCCTCTACGCGATTAATGGTCGTCGTAACGTACTCGGTCCGGAGGCCGGCTTCCAGGGTGAAGGCTCCGAGGCCCTTGCTCAGGATGCCATAGGCGGCGTGGATCTCCTCGTCGAACGTGAAGGCAGACTCGGTTCCCTCAAACACCCGTTCATTGTCGAGACGACGCATCGAGCCCTTGTATCCGGCCTCCAGGGAGATCGGGCCAAGCGGGCGCGAGTAGTCAATCTTGAGGGACCCGTCCTGCTCGTCTTCGTTCATAGTCTCCCCCTCTCGGCGCTGTGCCGTGTCGAGCTGCGTTCCGTTTTGAAAGCCATACACGCGATACGTGCCGTCCTCGCTCTCCAGGTCGCGATCGTAGCGCAGCTGTGCGCTCAGGGTGTGGTCGTCGGAGAAGTCGTGGGTAAAGTCGAGCCGTCCGTCGAAGCTCTCGTCGGAGGAGGCGTTGTCCACCCGCCGGACGTAGTGATCCGTGAGGTTCTCGGGGCGGCGTTCTCCGGTGTATTCCCAATACTCATTGCGCCCGGTCTCCTCATCGCGGCGGAGGCTCAGGCTGGTCTCCAACTTCAGGGACGTCCCCCCGTCGAAGGAGTAGCCGACCTCGGTCCGGAGGGAGTGGGAGCGCTCCTGTTCCGTCTGGCGCCCCGTCTGCTTTACCCAGGAGCTGGGACCGTTTTCGTTGAACTGCTCGACGAGCCGCGAGTCGGTGTCCTCCTCGCTGTCGCGCCGGTGCGAGTAGGTCCCCACGAGACGCCAGCCCCCCGACTGGTACCCGACGTTCACGGAGCCGTTGCCGCCGTAGCGGTTATTGGCGTCGCGCTCGGCCCCGAGTGTCACGCCGCCGCTCCACTTGTTTTTGAGATTCTGATGGAGGACGATGTTGATGATGCCGGACATGCCGGACGGCTCGTACTTGGCCGAGGGGTTCGGGATGACCTCCACCCGCTTCACAGCCGAGGCCGAGAGGCTCTCCAGGTAACTCAGGAGCGACTGACCCTGCAGGGAGGCCGGCTCGCCGTTGATATGGACCGACACGCTCTCGTTGCCCCGGTAACTGATGCTTCCATCCATATCGACCCGAATCGAGGGAAGATCTTCGAGGACGGACCGTGCCGAGCCGCCGGCGCTGAGGGCCCGCTCGGAGGTGTTGTAGACGTTGCGGTCCGTTTTCATCCGGGCTGCGGGCCGGTCTGCGGTGACTTCCACCCCCTCCTTCACGGCCGTCGTGCGCACGAGGCGCAGTGTGCCCAGATCGGCCGCGTTGGAGGACGGGGCGGGGCGAACGTCGGAACGACGGAGCGTTTCGTACCCCACGTAACTGATCCGGAGACGGTAGACCTGAACGGGGATCTCCGTGAGCTCAAACCGGCCCTTCGGCCCCGTCACCGTGCCTGCCACGAGCGTCGAATCGCCCTCGGTTCGCCTCCACAGGGCAACGGTCGCCTTCGGAAGGGGATCGCCCGACGAGGCCTCCACGACACGACCGGTGAGCCGCCCGGCAGGCCCTTCCTGCGCCCACGCCTCCGACGGGCCGAGCCCCAGTATCAGGACCGCAATCAGGCCCGCAGCGAAGAAGCGCGGGGCCCCTCGCCCAATTCCAGAGACAACTCCGCTTCGGTCAAATACGTGATCCGTCATCGTACTCATGGAGGATTGTCGACCCGTTACCAACGACGGTTTCCCTCATGGATGCGAGGACGGACGGATTCGGGCGAGCTGGTGAGCTGCATCTCGACGTCGTGGCTCGCACGATCCAAAACGGGACCAATGATGAACCGCACGAGGACGGCACAGATTGCACCGGCGGCAACAGGCACAGGGCTGCCAAACGGTGCCTTCGCCGGGGGCCGAGATGACGCCTGCGGCCCTTGCGGGCTCTCCTCGGGGGCCTCAACGAACTACAGAAGACTACAACGCCTCCCAGCACTGTGTCGACTCAAACTAGAAAGGGAGCTCGGTATCCGGCTCAAAGCTCTCGTTCTGGCGTAGCACCTCCTCGTCCTTCATCATGTCAATCACGTCGGGCACCTGTCCGACTGCGAGGTTGCCCACTGTGGAGACGCCGACCGCATCGAGGACGCGGTGCAGGTAGCCCTGGGTGCGCCCGCAGTACCGGGCGAAGTCGTGGAGCTTTTCCCCAAGCGGCCCGTCCGGGATCGTGGTCTCGCCCACAAGCTGGTCGGGCGCATGGGTGCGCACACGCTGTCGAAGGGCCTCCGCCGCCCGCTCGATCTCGGCCTGGGACGCGCCCTCCCCCTCTGATGCAGACGACGGCTGCGTTGCCTGCGCAGAGCGGTCCGCCGCGGCGGAGGGCTGAGCCTGAGAGGCGCCGGTGCCCTGCCGGGCGGTCGTCTCCTCCGGGGCGGCCGCCTCGTCCTCCTCGCCCCCCTCCACACGGTTGCCCTCGGGATCGATCTGCCAGGCCGTCCCCTCCTCCCGGTCGTAGACCTCAATGTTCTGGTCGTACCCCACGTAGATCCCGAGCGGGTTGTTGTCGGTCACCCCGAGGTCGAGCGTGTAGTTCTTCGCGTCGTCGTAGGCGCGCAGCCGCATCTTGTCGAAGGTGCCGCGCTCCCCCTCCAGGTCCCGATCATACACCAGAAACACCTCCTCCGCCCCGGCGGCCCGGCGCAGCCGCCGCTCGGCCCGGTGAATCTCGCGGATGATCTCCTGGCAGTGCGCCAGCTCTTTGAGATCGCCCTCGAACGAAAACGACAAGTCGCCGATGGTGAAGTGCCCCTCAGGCATAGCTCACTGGATAATGATGACGGAGAACCGTACCCGGATGCCTTACCTTAGTAACACGACACCCAACGCATGTGTGGACCATGTAAACGAAGCCCCTCCACTTCGGATCCCGACTTGTCCGCGATGCGCTTCGACTAGATCTCGCTCAACGCGGTTGCCGAACACCATCCCACAGTGCCGTCCCCCAACCGCACCCGCCGCCACTGGGACTGGGCCATCTGGAGGTCCACCATCGTGCCCGCCTTCAGCGTCGAATCAGCGGCGGCCGACGAGGTGGGCGACGGGCGAAGGGGAACCGACTGGGTCGTCACGACGGCGCGGCGATCGTGGGCCTGTACGTAGGAGGTGCCCAGCGCCCCGACGACGAGCAGGAGGCCCGCTGCGGTGGGTCCCCAGGCCATCGGGCGGCGCCAGGTCCCCCCCCACGTTTCCCCGACCCAAATCACGGCCCCGACCAGTCCCCCGCTCAGGAGCAGTATACCCCCGACGTACAGGAGCAGGGGCGACCACCCGGCCACGAGGGCGGCGAGGCCGCGTGGGGGCAGGCCGACCAGGGGGAGGCCCGCCCGACGCCGGACGTACTCCAGATTGTGCCGAAGGCGCGGATCGTCGGGCCGCAGTTGGCGGCCTCGCTCGTAGGCCCAAACGGCCAAGCCCGTGCGGCCGAGCCGGACGTAGGCGTTGCCGAGGTTGTGGTAGAGCCCCACGCTCGCGTATCCGGCGTCGAGGATGGCCCGGTAGTCGTGCACCGCCTGCTCGTACCGGCCCTGAGTATAGGCCTCGTTGGCCGTTTTGAACCGCTGACGGAGGTGATCGGGCTGTCCCCCGACCAAAGGGAGCGCCCTGAGCGAAAGCGACGGGGTCGTATTCGACTGAAAGTAGTCTCCGGACTGTGCCCCCACCGACGGCGGAAAGGATTCCGGAAGCCCTCGCGGATGCGCTGAGGCCAGAGAAGCGAGGAGCCCGAGGCTGCCCCCGAGAATCGCGAGCCAATGGAGGAAACGGGTCCAGAATGAACGCACGGGCCGATGGATTTTGAAGCGGACGACAGTGGGCGAACCGCAGTGAGAGTCCGTTACGACCGTTCGGAGCGGTCCGTCGGCGAGGACACCTGCTCGTGGAGCCGACGGAGAAGGGTTTCGGCGTCGTCGAGGTCTTCGGTCGAGAGGTCGCGCGTGGAGGAGCCGGGCGCGTACTGGGCCTCGTCGCAGCGATCGAGGAGTTCGTAGAGGCGGGTTTGGAGATCGTCCGGCACGTCGTGGCGGGACAGTTGCCGGTCGAGCATCGTGCGCGAAGGTTCGGCTCCGTCTCGTTCCAGTCGGGCGCCGAGAACGGTCCGGAGAGACTGTTCGACGGCGGCGGAGACGGCGGCGTCGCCCCCACCTTGGAGGCGACGACGGGCCTCCTGAAGATGGTCCTGCGCGGCGTCGAGGGAGCCTCCTGTGTCCTCGTCGCGGTCCGACTCGCCCCCCCGCCCCCAGCGCCGGTATGCCACGGCGCCCCCCGCTCCCAGAACGGGAATCAGCACGGCCAGGTAGGGCCACCGCTGCCGGTACAGAGGCCGACGAGGGGTCCGCACCCACTGGGTCTCTTCCGCGCTCACTGGGGCGGTCACGTCGCCCACCGGCAGGCCGTTGCCCGTGCGCCCCACCACCCGCTGGGCCGCCGTACCGGACACCGGCAGGGGCGGCACCTCGGCCCGGAGCGTCTCGTACCGACGGGCCTCGGGATCGAAGTACGAAAACGACACTGGCGGCAGGACGTGGCGACCGCCGGACCGCGGCACGAGCGTGTAGGTGAACGTTTTAGTGCCCCGAATTCGCTGTCCTGTGCGGTCGATGTCCGTCTGTACAGTCGGCTCGTACACCTCGATGGCCGAGGGCACGTCGAGCGAGGGAGGCGAAAGCGTAGACAGGCCCCCAGTGCCCGTGATCCGCACCGTGAGAGGCACAGACTCCCCCACAGTGATGCTGTCGGCGTCTGCACGGGCCGTCATCGAAAACTGGCCGACGGCCCCGTCGAACGACGCAGGCGCTCCGGGGGGCAGTGGTCGGACCCGCACAGAGAGACGCTGGGAGGCGAGCTGCACGGACTCGAAGCGTCCCCGCAGGGCCGGGCCGCCATGGCGCCTGCGCACCGTGCCCTGTGCTTCAGTCTCGATGCGGAGGGGATCGACGCGGAGTGTGCCGGGTTGCGTGGGAAACAGGGCCACCTGCTTTAGCACAACGGTCTCGTAGCGCCGTCCCCCCACGCGTCGGGGGGCGGGTGTGGGCCGGGATGCGACCTTGAGCTCCTCGCGCCAGAAACCGGGCGCGTCCCACGAGTCGGCCAGGTGGCTGTGACGAAGCCGGATGCCGGGCCGGTAGAACAGGCGGTACTCCACCACGACCTGCTCGTTCTGGTACGCCCGGTCGGTTGAGGCGCTGGCCCGTACGAACAGGTCGTTCCTGTCGAGGGTGCCGCTCGTTTTCCCCTCCGGATGCGTGAGGGTGGGACGGGACGCGTCGTCGGCCGACACCCGAATGCGAATGGAACTCGTCGTGTACTGCTCGCCCCGAACGACGACCGTGACGGGCCGGAGGCGGGCCGTCCCTGCCCGCTGCGCCCGAAACTGCCACGAATAGACGACGCTCCGACGCAGTGTTCCGCCCTCTACGGAGCGGATCTGTTGAGTCTGGGGAGCCTCTCGCTGCGGCTCCAGATTGACGGCTCGCGGCTGGTCCGGGGTCTGGATCACGGTGGCGGGGGCTCCCTCCACCCGCACCGTGAATGCGATCGTCTCGCCCACCGTCGTCGTCATCGGCTCGGCCTGAGCCGTCACCCGCACCGACGACCCCGACTGGGCGGACGCGCGGACTCCCAGCAGACCGCCCAGGACTAGAATGACGACGGCGGTTCGGACGGACATGGGGTCTCGTCCCGTTCGTTCGCGTAATGATCGCAGTCTTGCGACGCGTCGGCGGCGCGTCGTGGCAGGTCGTTTCCGTCTTCTCTTTCAGGGGGCCACTACCAATCTTTCGCCACAGTCGCAGACTTCGACGGTCGGCCCCGGGCCTGCACTTCGCGGAGCAGCCTCATCTCCTGGCGTTCGAGGGCGCGGAGGAGGCGGGCCGCCTGGGCGCGGCTCAGGGCGTTCGACCGGCGACCGTCCTTCTGTCCTCCCTCCGACGTACGGCGCTTCGAGGCGGACTCGGACCGACCATCGGAGTTGCCCGACGACCGGGACGACCGCTGATCGGACGACCTGTCGGCCCGAGGGCGAGACTTATCACCCGCCTTGCCCGATCGCTGCTTCTGGGACTGCTGTCCTCGGGACCGCTGGTCCTGCGACTGGCTTTGCTCGCCGTTCCGAGACGACCGGCCCCCGCCCCCCCGCTTTTTGCGCTGCTGCTTCAGCTTCTTCCGAAGGGCCTGCAGGCGTGGGTCGGAGGGAGCTACCTCCAGCCCCCGCTCCACAGCCTGTCGAGCGCCCGCCAGGTTGCCGTCCACGTACCGCTGCGCGGCGTCGTGGAAGAAGGCATCGGCCGGAGACTGGGCCTGGGCCGATGCGCCTCCCAGCACGAGGAGGAGTCCAGCAAGAACACCGATCCAGCGAAGAGGCATCACGGAGCAGAGCGGGAAATTTTGGCGATCTCTTCGATGCGCCGCGTGAAGTCGCGGTACGCCCGCACCGTCGAGTCTTTCCGAAGCCCGTTCTTCATGAGAGCCGCGGCGGTGGCGTACTGGGTGCGGGCCACAAGCGTCTCCGCGCGCTTCTTCAGGCGTTTGGCAAAGGGCGAGGGCTCAATATTCGGGGAGGAGCCAGAGGCCCGGGACTGCTGTTGTCGCTTGAGATACTCGTAGTTAAACCGGGCGGCCTCGTGGGTAGGGTCCAGGAGGAGCACCTGCCGGTAATTGCGGAGGGCTACTTTCCGGTCGCCCATCTCGGCGGCCACGGCGGCGGCATTGAAGAGAACACGTATGCGCCCAGCCTTGGTGGCCGCGGCACGACGGGCCCGGCCGAAGGCGGTGCGGGCAGCATCGAGGCGGCCCTGCCGATGACGGGCGAGGCCGAGGTTGTTCTGCAGTCCCACGTAGACGGCCCCCGTCGTGTCGGCCAGGGCGTCGATCCCTTCCCGGTACGCGGCCGCCGCGGCGGCGTAGCGCTCCTTTTCGAACAGGGCATTTCCCTCCCGTCCCTTCTCCGGCCCCGTGTCGCCCAGCAGGCCGAAGAGAAGGAGTATGCACACCGTGCGTACGATCATCCCTTCACGAAAGCCGCTTCAAGTGATGCTGATTGCGATTCATACCGGCTATGACGGATGACTGTACAATTTCGGGGGATTTGCATCTCCTTCTTGCTCCCCGAAACTCTACTCTCCCACGGAGCAGGGTCGACCGGCACTGAACCAGCATGACCTCGTTCCACTCGGCCCCCGGTCGACCCTTCGTCAGTAAATTTGGGGAGCGGTGTACAATAAACCGTCGTATTTGGTTTCAGAAGCGGAGAATGAGGAAGGGAGAACGGGAGCATTCAAATTCTGCAGACATGCACCCTCTCGCCCTTTCGCCCACTCCCACACGCTCCCATACGCCGATCTCCGTCGTTCGATTCCCGGGCCGCTACGATTCCTCCCGCCCGATGCCGAGGCGGCGCCCGAGGTCCGTCCCCCGAGAGGCCGGTCGCCGGACCGGGATCAGCACTTCGATGACCAACAGCAGCAGGGCCGCCGCCAAGGGCCACTGATACATCTCTCTGTAGTCCGCAAACTGTTCCGTCTCGTAGGTGGAGGCCCCAATCTGGCGAAGGGCCGCCGGCACGTCCGGGAGGGCACTGGTCGTAGCCCCGATCCGGAAGTACGCCCCCGACTGGGCGAGGCGCATCAGAACGTCCTCGTGGAGGCGGCTCTGGACGACCTGGCCCTGCGCATTGCGCTTCACGCCGACGCGCTGCCCCTGCTCGTAGACGGGAATGCGGGCTCCCTCCTGCGTCCCCACCCCAGCCGTCAAGAGTTTCATGTCTGCCTTCTCGGCCTGCCGACGGGCGTCTTCCAGATCGCCGGTGTGGTTCTCCCCGTCCGAGACGATCAGCAAAGCGCGGGGCCGCGTCTCAGTGGGCGCCGCCGTCGAGTCGGCAGAGGGGCGCGCCGCACCGAACGCCCGGGCCGCAGCGTCGACGGCGGCGGCCAGGTTGGTGCCCGGCGCAGACACCTGATTGGGGGCCGCCGCGTCGAGAAAGAGGCGGAAGGCCCCGTAATCCGACGTGAGGGGACACTGCACGAAGCCGGTGCCGGCAAAGAGAACCAGCCCCACCCGGTCGCCCGAGAGGCGGTCCACGAGGTCGCGGATCTCGTTCTTCGCCCGTCGGAGGCGGCTCGGGGGCACGTCCCGGGCCCGCATAGACGCCGACACGTCGAGCGCCACCACGAGGTCCACCCCGCGGCGCTCCACGGTGCGCACTTGGGTTCCCCAGCGCGGGCCCATCAGCGCCACGACGCCAAGGAGAAGCGCCCCCACCACGAGCCCTGCCTTCAACGTGCGACGACGGGGACGGAGGGCGGGGGCAAGCCGCCGCATGAGGGCCGCTCCCCCAAAGCGCTCCTGGGCTGCCCGTCGCTCCTGCACCGCCCGCCGGTAGAGCCACACGACCGCCGGGACGACGAGCAGCGCCCACGCATATGTCGGATGCAACCAGTCCATGTGCGAATTCGGAACTCGGAGTGTGGAATGGGGAGTGGTTCTGCCGGAAAGGAATTCGGAGCGGCCCCAAAACTGTTCGCATCATTCCGCATCCCGCATTCCCCATTCCCCACTCGCTAGGGGAATCGGCGGAAGAGGGTGGTGGAGAGGGCCACCTCCAGGAGCACGAGGCCGAGGGCGCCGCCCAGGAACCAGGGATACCGCTCGGTGCGATCCGTGTAGATGCGCTCGTCGACCGAGGTCGTTTCCATGGTGTCGATCTCGGCGTAGATCCGTTCCAGGGCGTCCCGGTTCGTGGCCGAGAAGTACTGCCCACCGGTGGTGCGGGCGACCGCCCGAAGCATCTCCGCGTCCACGCCCTCCGATCCGCTCTGCTGGTCGCCGGGGACCGATTCCAACTGATTTGCTGTCCCCTTCGTCGAGCCGACCCCAATCGCATAGACCCGCACCCCCATGGTGCGGGCCACCTGGGCGGCGGTCCGGGGGTCAATCTGGCCCCGGTTGTTGCGGCCGTCGGTGAGCAAGATGGCGACCTTGCTCTCCGCCTCACTGTCCTTGAGCCGGTTCACGGCGGTCGCCAGTGCCGTGCCCACCGCCGTCCCATCCTCCACCGCGCCAATCTCCACCTTGCCGAGCATTCGCTGGAGGAACGAGTAGTCGAGCGTGAGGGGCACCTGCGTGTAGGCCTCGGCGGCAAACACAATGAGCCCGACCCGATCGGAGACGCGTCCCTCCACAAACTCCTTCGCCGCCGCGCGCGCCGCCTCGAAACGCGTCGGCTGAAAGTCCTCGGCCTGCATGGAAGAGGACGCGTCGAGCACCAGCATGATGTCGATGCCTTCCGCCGAGGTCGTCTTCGTGACCGCCTCTGTCTGGGGCCGTGCCAGGGCGAGGAGGCCAAGGGCCAAGGCCCCCATGCGGAACGTCGTCGGGACCCAGCGCCAGCGCACGGTCCACGAGACAGGCGCCATTTGCGCCGGTCCCACATCGCTGTATCGGAGTCCCCCCTCGCGTCGCCCCCGCCACCACATCCATGCCCCTAGCGCCGGCACAGCGAGAAGCAGCCACAGCAGTTGGGGATTGGCGAAGCGCACGACAAAATCGGAAGATTGAAACGGTGGAAGGCGCAAAGGAACTCGCTTCCCGAACGCGGGTCGGGCGGCCTAAAGGGGGGAAGTATGAAGGCCGGACGCGCGACCTCCGACCCCTCTAAGTGTCTGGGCATTCGTTCCGGCGACACAAGCGCCTCTCCAGAACGCCCTCTACGCGCCCCGTCGAGCGGACACGGCGTCGACGAGGGCGGGGAGCACTTTCCCGGCAGGCCCCCGGATCGACTCGTCGACATCGTCGGTAACGCCGGTTGTGTCCGGATTGATCTCGGCCACGTACGCACCATGCTCCCGAGCCATGACCGGATAGCGCGCGGCCGGGAACACCACGGCGCTGGTGCCCACGCTCAGGAAAACCTCCGCCCGGTGGGTCGCGGCGTCGGCCCGCTTCACAGCGTCGGGGGGAAGCTGCTCGCCAAACCACACCACGTCGGGGCGAATGAGCCCGCCGCACTCCCGGCAGCGGGCCGGTGCGCCGTCCTGAATGGCCGCGTCGACCGTCTCCGGCGCCGCCGCCCGCTCACAGTCCATGCAATAATTGTGCGTAATATTGCCGTGGAGCTCAATGACCGTGCTGCTCCCGGCCCGATTGTGCAAATCGTCCACGTTCTGGGTTACGACGGCTACGTCCGGGCCGCGTGCCTCCAGCTCCGCCAGCGCCCGGTGGCCGGCGTTGGGCTCAGCGGTCTCCACCACCTCTCGCCGGTGCCGGTACCAGCCCTGCACGAGCTCGGGGTCGTCGAGAAACGCCTCTACGTTGGCCAACTCCTGCGGGTCAAACTCTTCCCAGAGGCCGTCGGGGTCGCGGAAGGTGGGGATGCCGCTCTCGGCACTAATGCCGGCCCCGGTGAGCACGGCCACGTGATCGGCCTGGGCCAATCGATCGACAAGGGTGTCGCTAAATTCAGGCATGATTTCGTTTCCGCCTTGAAAAGTGGTGGTCACTGTATCGGTGCGGATCCGCTGTCATCCGCAGGTCTGAATCGCTCTCCAACATTTGCACATTCGGAAGGCAAATTCCCCGTAGGACTCCGCTCAATCCCTTATGCAGGGGTAGGCTCATCGTCCGTCTCCTGTTCAGTGCGGCGTTGGGCCGTTTCCAGCGCCTGGAGGACCCCCTGGGCGTCCTCCAGGACGGCCTGGCTCTCGTCGGGGGAGGGCTGGGCGCCGGCAAACTTGACGAGGTCGGCCTGTTCCAGCACCGTTTGAAGGCGCCGGACGACGATCTCTTGCACCTCGGGCCGGCGGCGGAGTGCAGCCACCACTTCGGACGTGGTGGACTCCAGAGCCCGCACGCCCACCCGCCGGGCCAGATAAACGCGCAGCGTCTCGGTGAGATCTACGTAGAAGGCCTTGCAGGCCCGACGTCCGGTGGGATGGCGCCGCTGGAGGCGCTGGAGGCGCTTCGACGCGGCCTCGTAGGGCGTCTCTTGCTCTTCCTCCGCCCCGGCCTCCGTCTCGTCCCTCTTCCAGTGCCTCCAGCCGTAGACGAGTCCCGCCCCCAGAGCCGCCGCCAGGAGGGCGAGCCCGGCCCACCACCAGAACGGACGCGGAAACGCGGCGAGCAGGGCGGGGGTGCGCAGGCCATCCGCATTGGGGCCGACCACGGACACAACGGGCACGACCCGGGGGAGGGTGCCCGCGACCGTCGTGTCGCCCTGAGCCGCGAGGCGGACGGGCAGAACGGGAACGCGGGCGGTGTCGAGCACGAAGGTGGTGACCGTATAGGCCACGCTGTCGACCCGCCGCCCCCCCGCCCGGCGACGCGTCTGCACCGCGCCTCGCCGGAACACGTACAGGTCGCCGAAGAGGGCCGCCCCGGCGTCCGCCGACGGAAACAGAGCCGTCGTGTCCGCCGCATGCTCGGCCACGAGCGTCAGGGTAAAACGCTCTCCAATTTTTACGCTGTCGGCCGACACGCGGGCCTCCACGCGCGGGGCCTGCTGAGCCGCCGCGGGCGCCGCTACGCCTGCAAGCAGCCCCGCGAGCAGGAGAACCCTCCCGTACCACCCGGGCCACGGTCGTCGGTGCATGGAAGTCGCGAGTCGATCGGGGCGGCGGACCCAGGCCGCTATCCACGCCGGGCGCGCCGCCGAAAAAACGCGATGAGGGGCTCCACGTAATCGGCGTCGGTGCGGACGATCACGTGCCCCGCCCCGGCTCGTTGGAGGCAGTCGCGCGTCCGCTCGCGCCGGGCTCGCGCCGCCGCCTCGATGGCCGCCCGGGCCTCGGGGTCGCGGGTGTCCACCGTCACCGTCTCCCCCGTCTCGGCGTCCGTCAGATCAACCAGCCCCACCGGCGGCAGTTCCTCTTCGCGAGGGTCCTGCAGTTCCACCCCGATGGTGTCGTGCCGCTGAGCCGCCGCCTGCAGCATTGAGTCGTATTCGGTGTCGAAGAAGTCGCTCACCAGCACCAAAATGGAGCGGCGCTGCAGGATGCGGAGCACGCGCCGGAGGGCGCCGCTGATATCGGTCCCGATCGAGGCGGGCTCGGTCGTAAATAGCTCGCGGATGCACCGCAGCACGTGGCGCCGCCCCGACCGCGGTTGCACGAACCGCTCGATCTCGTCCGAAAATAGAAGCAGCCCCACCGTGTCGTTGTTGCGAATGGCGCTGAAGGCGATGACGGCGCAGATCTCGGCCGCCACCTCGCGCTTGAGCTTGCCCTGCGAGCCAAAGTTCTCCGATCCGGACACGTCGACGCACAGCATGACGGTCTGCTCCCGTTCCTCTTCGTAGACCTTCACGTAGGTCTCGTCCATCCGGGCCGACACGTTCCAGTCGATGGTGCGAATGTCGTCGCCCACCTGGTAGGGCCGCACCTCGGCAAACTCGATGCCGCGCCCCTTGAAGGCGGACTGGTATTCGCCCTGAAAGATGCTATCGACCCTACCGCGCGCCCGCACCTCCAGGCGGCGAATCTTTTCGAACAGCTCGTCGGGAATCATGGAGAAATCAGGACGGCGAGCGGCGACGGATTTTTCAAACTCGCCGCCGGCCCCGCGCGTTCAATTTTTTACCCGGAACGATGAAAGATAGACGTAAGGAACAGGAAGGCTCTCCCAGTCTCGCACCCGTCCGGTCGGAAGAACACACGGTCCAATTGAATGATCGAGCGCGTGGGAAAGCCCCATTCTGTATTCTCCCCTACGCCGGACAGATCCAGTCAACCTCGACAGTCTTCACCTCATCAACGAAAGTCCCAAACAAGAAAGCCACGCCCCCGGCGTAGGTGCCGAAGGCGTGGCTGCAAGGAAGCGGGGGACCTCCGATCGTTGCCGGAGAGGCCCCGCCGCAAACCACAGTTCCGCGACGCTGCTCAGACGTCACGGCCAGGGTGCTCCCGACCGCACGCAGGCCCGTCGCTGACACTACTCAGGACCGGGCACCACGACCGCCGGGATCGCCTGTGGTGGGGCTGGAGGGCCCGCTTTGGGTCGAACTGGGAGTGGGGAGTGGGGAATGTGGAGTGAGGTCTTAGGGCCATTGCATTCCGCACTCCCCATTCCGCATTCCAAACTCCACACTCGGATTAGTCCATCATCTTGCGGAGGAAGGCCGGCGTGTCGGTGTCGTCCTCCTCGTCGGACCGGGAGCGCTCCTCGCGGTCCTCGCGTTCGCTGAGGTCGTCGGACTCGAGGCGTCGAATGGTGGTGTCGTCGTCTTCCTCCTCGTCGTCGGTCTCGTCCAGGGACGCCTCGTCCGGCTGCTGAGAGCGGAGGGGCGCGCTGCGACGTTCGTAGGCCGGCTCGTCGAGTTGGCGAAGGTTGTCCTCGCCCTTGTACTCGGCAGGATCAGAATCCTCGTTCTGCTCGTCGAGCGGCACGGTCCGTCGCCCGTCCTCGCCGTCCTCTTCCGGCTCCTCCTCGCGGTCGAAGCCCGTGGCGATGACGGTGACGCGGAGCTTGTCCTCCATGTCCTCGTCGATGACGGTGCCGAAGATGACCTCCACGTCCTCCCCGGCCTCCTTCTGGATGACGCTCGTGGCC
>JBDGQN010000107.1:18429-19839 GCA_042219055.1 Salinibacter sp.
GCTGGTGATGTTGACGAGCACGTTGGTGGCGCCGGCGATGGAGAGGCCGTCGAGTAGCGGACTGCTGATGGCCTGCACCGCGGCCTTCTCGGAGCGGTTCTCCCCGGTGGCCGTGGCCGCCCCCATGAGTGCCGTGCCGCCGTCCTCCATGGTCGTCTGGACATCGGCGAAGTCGAGGTTGATGAGGCCGTGGACCGTAATCAGGTCGCTGATGCCGCGGGTGGCGTTGTAGAGCACCTCGTCGGCCTTCTCGAACGCCTCGATGAGGCTCGTGTCCTCGTCGGCAATGTCGAGCAGGCGCTCGTTGGGAATGACGATGAGCGTGTCCACGTTCTCTCGCAGCAGCTCGATGCCCTCAAGGGCCGTGTTCATGCGCCGCTGCCCCTCGCACTCGAAGGGCTTGGTGACAATCGCGACGGTGAGGATGTCGAGGCTGCGGGCGAGGGCCGCCACCACGGGGGCGCCCCCCGTGCCGGTGCCGCCGCCCATCCCGGCCGTAATGAACGCCATGTCGTAGCCGTCGAGGGCCTGCTTAATCTCGTTGCTGCTCTCCTCGATGGCCTCGGCGCCCACGCTGGGCCGCGCGCCGGCCCCCAGGCCACTCGTGAGGTTCTGGCCGGCCTGAATCTTCTGAGGCGCGCGATTTTCGTTGAGCGCCTGGGCGTCGGTGTTGATGGCAATGAACTCCACGCTGCCGTGGATGCCTTTCTGCACCATGTTGTTAATGGCGTTGCCGCCTCCCCCGCCGACCCCAACGACGCAGATCTTGGCCTCTTCATTTGCAGCATCGTCGAACGAAAATTTCGAGCTAAAGTCTTGATCCATGGTCCCTCCAGTGGGTCTGTGGTTTTGAATGTGAAGATGAACGGTCCGGCGTGCCCGAAGTGAGCGGCTTCAGGCGATCGCTCGCCGATCCGTCAGAAGTGCGTTGATGCGTTGACAGGTTGAAGGTTGAAAATTGGCAGATTGAAGATTGGCAGGTTGAAGATTGGAAGTTTGACGAGTGACGCTGGAGCGCGCGGACCGTCGACGTTCGAACGTTCAACGTGCCAACCTTCAACCGCCTACAGTTCGTCGAACCAGGCTTTCATGCGGTTGGCAATGCGGGTCATGAGCGTTTCCCCCTGGGCGGTGCCGTTGGCCCGCACCTCTTCGGATAGGGTGGTGCCGCCGATGATGTCGTGGCGCATGCCGTAGAGCACGAGCCCCACCCCGGTTGCGTACTTGGGATCGCTCACCTCCTCCACGAGCCCACCGCTGAGGCCCATGGGGCGGCCCAGGCGTGCCTCCATGCCCAGCACCTCGGCGGCTAGCTCGTCGGTGTGGGGCACCAGCGAGCCGCCGCCCGTGAGCACACAGCCCACGCCCAGGTGCCGGCCGTAGCCGCTGCGCTTGATCTCCATGGCGGCA
>JBDGQN010000107.1:19898-23029 GCA_042219055.1 Salinibacter sp.
CTGGTCGCGCATCACGCCGAGCCCCTTGCGGATGTCGTCGGTCACCTTGTCGCCGGCCACCGCGATGACGGCCGTGTGCCGGATGGTGTGGTCCTCGAAGACGGCGATGTCGGTCGTGCCCCCGCCGATGTCGATGAGGGCCACGCCTACCTCTTTCTCGTCCTCGTGCAGGACGCTGAACGAAGAGGCCAGCGGCTCCAGCACGAGGTCCGACACCCGGAAGCCCGCCTTCTCGATGCAGCGGTAGATGTTCTTGGCCGCCGACACGAGCCCCGTAATGATGTGCACGTCGCCCTCCAGGCGCACCCCGCTCATGCCCACGGGATCGGCCACGCCGTCCTGCCCGTCCACGATGAACTCCTGCGGGATGACGTGCAGAATCTCGCGGTCGGCGGGCAGGGCCACGTGGGTGGTGTCCTCCAGGAGGCGCTGCACGTCGTTCTGGGTGATTTCGTTGGCGTTGATGGTCACCACCCCGCGCGTCTGGAAGCTCTGCACGTGGTCGCCCGCAATGCCTACGATCACGTCCTCCACCTCTACCCCGGCGGCGCGCTCGGCCTCTTCCACCGCCTCGCGCACGGCCGCCACGGTGCGGTCGATGTTGACGACGACCCCCCGGTTGAGACCATCCGACGGGGCCATGCCCACCCCGAGGATGTTCACGCGGTCGAGGTCATCCTTGCCGGCAACGACGGCACACACCTTGGTCGTGCCGATGTCGACTCCTACGATGAAGTTTTCACTCATGGCTACGTTGAGGGTCAATTTGGAAGGGGGCGTGATCCGTGATGCGCGATCGCCGGGCGCCGTTTGTCACATCTCACGCACCACGCCTCACGCATCACAGGACAAACGGAGACGTGTCATAAAGGATGTATCGTGCACATTATCCGTCGAGCGGTTCCTTTCGAGTAACCACTTGTCCGTCAAAGCGAAGGTCGATTTCTTCGATAGGAGCGTCCGGCGTGGTCGCGAGCACTTGCCGGGCAAAGGCATGGAGCGTGCGCAGCTTCCGCGCCACGTCGCCGCGACCGAGGCGCACCGATATTGCCTCGTGCTCCCCGATGGGCGTCGTCACGAGGTGTACTGAGCCGCCGGGCTGCACCTCAATCTCCGCCACCAGATCGGCCCCTTTTGCCCCCGAGAGCGCCGCAAGCACGCGGCGCAGGATGGGGGGACTCTGCGCGCTGTCGGGCCGCGTCCAGGGCGTCTCGGCGTCGAGGCCGCGCACGAGCGGCACGTCGTATCCGGCGCTGTCGGGGAGCGGAAGGGCGTGCCCGGCGCGGTCGAGGTAGTAGGCCGGACGGCCCTGCTCGTCCACCGCGAGGGCTGCGGGCATCCGCTCCGTCACCGCAATGGTGAGGGTGCCGTACATCCAGTGCCGCGTCACCGCCGCGTCCTCGACCCACGGATGGTGCATTACTCGGTCGGCGACGAGGGTCGGATCGACCGCCGACATCACGGCCCCGCTGTCCACCCGCGCGAGGCGGCGCACCGTGTCGGGCGGAGCGTGCTGGGTGCCCGTCACGGCCACGCGCTCGACCGTCGCGCTCGACCGCCAGCGCCAGCCCAGCAGGCCGAGCGCAACTACTCCTGCCACAACCCCCCCAATCCCCGCAAGGCGGAGGGCGCGGGCACCAAATACGGAGATCTGTTCGCGGGTCATAAAAGGAATGCTACACGAGCGTGTATCGTCTTCGAAATTGTCTATATTGCGTGTTGCGTATCTCTCTCACGCCCTTACACGACGCAATACGAAATACGCAATACGCACTATTCAGCCATTTCCGTACTCTTCTCTTCAAGCAGATCCACGAAATCCTCACTCGCCCGCCAGATGTCCCCCGCCCCCAGCATGAGGACGACATCGCCCGGTTCGGTGATCGTCCGCAGGCGGCTCGGAAGGTCGGTCTGGTCGGGCACGTACTGCACGGCGCGGTGGCCAAACTGCTCGGCGCGCTCGGCCAAGCGCTCGCCGCTCACGCCCTCGATCGGATCCTCGCGCGCCCCGTACACGTCGGTCAGCACGAGCTGGTCGGCATTGAAAAAGGAGCGGGCGAACTCGTCCATGAAGTTCTGGGTTCGGGAATACAGGTGCGGCTGGAAGACAGCCACGACGCGCCGGTCCGGGTAGCCCTGATGGGCCGCGTCGAGGGTCGCCTCAATTTCAGTCGGGTGATGGGCATAGTCGTCGAGCACAGTGATCCCCCCGGCCTCCCCCTTCTTCTCGAAACGACGGCGCACCCCCGTGAAGCTCTCCAGCCCCGCCCGCACCTTGTCGAACGCGATTTCGAGCTCCTGTCCCACCGCCACAGCGGCCAGTGCGTTGCGCACATTGTACAGGCCGGGCACTTGGAGTTCGATGGACCCGAGCGGTTTCCCACGCAGCGTCACGTCGAACTGGGTCGTCATTCCCTCGCGCCGGACGCTCTCGGCCCGCACTTCGGCCTGCCGCGTAGTCCCATACGTGATGACACGGCGCTCCACGTCGCCGACGATGGCCTGCACGTTCGGGTCGTCGAGGCAGAGAATGGCCGCGCCGAAGAAGGGCACGCTGTTGGCGTACTGGGTAAAGGCCTCCTTGATGGCATCCAGGTCCTCGTAAATGTCGAGGTGATCCTCCTCGATGCTCGTGATGACCGCCAGTGACGGGGTGAGCCGCAGGAACGTGCGGTCGTACTCGTCGGCCTCGATCACGATCACGTCTCCTTCCCCCGTCACCGCGTTCGAGCCGAAGGCTGTGACCTTCCCGCCCACGATAACGGTGGGATCGAAGCCGCCCTCGGCCACGACGAGTCCCGCCATGGAGGTCGTGGTCGTCTTGCCGTGCGTGCCGGCCACGCCGACGCCAAACTTCATCCGGATGAGCTCGCCCAGCATCTCGGCCCGGGGAATGAGGGAGATACGGCGGCGCTCGGCCTCCAGGGTTTCGGGGTTCTCTTCGGGGTCGATGGCGCTGGAGTACACCACCACGTCGGCCTCGCCCACCTGCTCGGCGGCGTGCCCCTCGTAGATGGTGGCCCCTTCCGCTGCCAGCCGCTCGGTCACCTCACTGGTCTCGAGGTCCGAGCCGGTCACGTCGTAGCCGCGGTTGAGGAGCACCTCGGCGATGGAGCTCATGCCGATGCCGC
>JBDGQN010000108.1:0-18813 GCA_042219055.1 Salinibacter sp.
GGCGGTGCGTGGCCGGGGCTTCCAGATCAAGAGCGCGCGTGTCGAGGGCCTTGGTTTCCATGGCAGTCAGAGATGTGGGTGAATGATCGATGTGTTGGAGAAATTAACGGCGTTAACCACGAGCGACGAGAGGGAGTTACTTCCAGCCCAGCGCGGGCCTTCTACGGTCCGCACGGATCCGGAACGTTACACCTCCACCAGCACCGCCCCCCGCTCCGTACGATCGGTCGGGAGGCCATCGTTTTCGTAATACAGTGCTTCAATCTCGTCGGCGTAGGTCTCGCGTACGTTCGGTCGGCGGATCTTGAGAGTGGGGGTGAGCAGTTCCGAGTCCACCGTGAGCTCGTCGGGAATCAGTGCAAAGCGCTTGACGGTAGACCAGTGGTCCATTCCTTCATTCGCGCTCTTTACGACGGCCCGGTAGGATTCCACAATGTCCGGTTCAGCGAGCAGATCGTCAACGTCCTGCTCCGGGTCGAGCCCGAGTTCTTTCGCCTGCGCCCGCACCTGATCCAGGTTCGGAAAGACAAGCGCCGTGCAGAACTTGCGGTCGCTGCCTACGACCACAGCGTTGTCCACAAGCGGATTGCTGCCCATTCGGTTCTCGATGGGCTGGGGCATGACGTACTTGCCCGTCGAGAGCTTGAACAGAGACTTCTTTCGATCGGTGATCTTGAGGAAGCCTTCGTCGTCGAATTCGCCGATGTCCCCCGTGTGGAACCAGCCCTCGTCCTCAATCACAGCGTCCGTTTTGTCCGGGGCCTTGTAGTACCCCTGCATCACGTGAGGACCGCGCGTGAGGATCTCCCCGTCGTCGGCAATTTTGACTTCCACGCCAGGGAGGGGTTCGCCCACCGTGCCCGGTTTGTTGCGCCAGGGGCGCGTGTACGTAATCACAGGACTCGTTTCGGTGAGACCGTAGCCCTGAAGCGTCGTGATGTCCGCCGCCGCGAGGAGGTTGGCAAGATCCGACTGCAAGGCGGCTCCTCCAACGACGATGTATTTGACCCGCCCCCCAAACGCGGCGCGCCACTGGCGAAAGACAAGCCGGTCCGCAACCGAATGTTTGATCGAATAAAGGACGGAGCTGCCCTCCGTCATGTCGTAGTCCTGCGCCACCTCTAGTGCCCACTCTCCGATGGCCTTTTCCACGCCCGTCCTCGCCATGATTTTCTTTTTGATGCCCGCGTACACCTTTTCCAGTACCCGAGGAACGGACGCGAACACCGTAGGCCGCACCTTCGGAAGGGCCTCCACCAAATTGTCGGGATGGGTAAAATACACGCTCACGCCCCGGTACACGAACGCATACTGGAGCATCCGGGCAAACACGTGCGTCAGGGGCAGAAACGAGATAACGACCTCCCCCTCCGGCCCTGTCTCAAAGTCATCCAGTTCCCCAACGGAGGTGATCGCATTGGAAGAAATATTTTCGTGGGACAGCATCACCCCCTTGGGCCGCCCGGTGGTGCCGCTCGTATAGATGATTGTGGCGAGGTCGTCGGCATCGATCTGAGCACGAAGATTCTCGATCGCCCCCGCCGGGTCGTCCACCGACGCCCATCCAGCCTTCCGTACCTCCGTCAGCCGCTTCAACTCGATGTCCTCCGGCAACTCGGGGACTTCTGGCTCCTCGTCTCCGGAATCGCAAAGGACCACGGTCTCGATGCGAGGCAGATCCGGAAGCAGTTCGGCGGCCTGTCGCAAGCGCTTCACGTTGGACACGACGAGGACCTTCGCCTCCGAGTGCTCGGCCACGTACTGCATCTGGTCGGGCGCACTGGACAGATACAAGGGAACGTCAATGAGCCCGGCGATGAGGCAGCCCATGTCCACGACACAGTAGTGCACGTCGCTTTCCATCAGGAGCGCCACCTTGTCCCCCCGATTCAGACCAAGATCGAGGAGCCCGAGGGCCGTCTTCTCAGAACGCTGCCGAAACTGATTCAGCGACATCGGTACCCACCCCGAGTCGGTGGGCTGATTCAGGGCCTGGGGATTGTCGTATGCGTCATTGGCCTCGTACAGCAGGTCCGGAAGCGTTTTTCCGCGAACGCAGGGACCCGCGTCCGAGGGGGCAGCGTGGATCGAGTGGGACATGCGCCACAAGGTCCGTCAGTGAGAAAGAAGCACAGTGAACACCGCAGGCAGCCGGGTCCTTGCTAGGGCGTAGAGGGGGCCGACCTCCGACGGAAGCCCCGGATGGCCTGCCGAATGGTGGTGTCGATAAAGGTGTCGGGCTCAATCTGGACGTCGACCCGATCAGCGAGGAGAAGCGAAATCGTCCCGTGCAGTGAGGCCCAGACCGTGCTGGCCGAGACCTGAATATCGTCGACCTCAAAGATGCCGTCTTCAACCCCCTCTTCGAGCGCCTTGGCAAAGAAGCCGAGGTTTTCGCGTGCCTGCCGGTATTTCTCAGGGGGGTATCGTTCCATCCGTTCCGGGCGCAACTGAAACATGATCTCGTAGTATTCCGGATTGTCGAGCCCAAACTCGACGAAGCACCGGCAGAGCGCACGCATCCGTCGCACCGGCGCGTCGGGATGCTGCGCGGCCGCCTCCTGCAACTGATCCCGCAGCTCCATCATGCCTTCGTGGATGAGGGCGTGCAGGAGGGCGTCCTTACTATCAAAGTACAGGTAGATGCTCGTCGCGCTGTAGCCGATGGCGCTGGCAATTTTCCGCATCGACAGGTCCTGATACCCGCTCTCCACTAGCTGATGGCGGGCCGTATCCAAAATGCGGCGCCGAAGGTCTCCATTTTGGGCCCCGTCAGACGTGGAACTCATACTGGTCACCCGCTGGGAAAGGTAATTGACCAATTTTGAAGCAGCGCTTCGCGTCAACGTCGCCGCCCAATGATGAACGTCGGCTGAACGTTAATGTACCACTCGCCGCGCAGTTATCCAACCTCTCTCCGGAGGGCATGATCTGTCACTGGGCGGCGGAGCCGTTCGGTCCCTCACCGGCGGCTCGGAGCCCCTGGAACAGCAAAACCCGACACGCCACATCGCGGTGATGAGGCGTATCGGGTAATCGTCTGGGAGACAAGGGAAACTTGGCAGGACGCTCCCCCCTCTATCCCGGCGACGAACTACTGAAACTCAAAGAGGAGCGAAAACCGCAGCGTGTTGGCCAGCGGACTTCGATTGTCGGAGGTGTAGAGATACGAGATGTCGACCCCCACGATGTTGTAGCGAAGTCCGGCCCCGAAGGTCAAGAACTGGCGGTCCCCGTTGTCCGGATCCTCGTAAAAGTACCCGGTCCGGAGCGCAAAGAGATCGTTGTACCAGTACTCCACGCCCGTCCCAACGGTAAACTGCTCGAGCAAGCTGAGTTTCTTGACCTTCCCTTCCACAACCTGCCCCCGAGCCGTCCCCCAGGAGTCGAAGAGCGCCTCGAAGCCTGTATTCCCGACCCGGACCGTTCTGGTCGTGTCATTCGTTTGGACAGTTTTTCGGTCGACGCTCACCAGTGATTTGTTGAAATCAGCCGCAAACGTGACCGAGTTGTACTCGTCAAAGTCGATCGTCAGGGCGGGTCCGATCCGAAAATTCGCAGGGATGGGATCCTTGCCCGGGCTATTTTTATCGAAGTCTAAGGTCCCTCCCAAGTTCGCAATATTGAGTCCCGCGGAGAACGTGGCGTCCGCCCCTCCCAGAGAAAAGGGGGCCGATCGATAAAGGGCCGAGAGGTCCGTCGCGAGCGTGGAGGCTTTTCCATCCCCTCCTCCTTGCCCTGGCGCCGCGGCAAGTTTCGAGTAAATGAACCGGAGCGAAGTGCCTAGTCCGAGTCGTTCCGAGACTTTGACCCCGTAGGACGTACCGACAGCAAGCTGATAGGAGTTTACAACCGTGATCTTGGTCCCTTGAGCATTCCGAACTTCGGTCTCTCCAAGATTCAAAAACTGTACGTTTCCGCCGAAGGTGCCTATGCCATCGACGTGGTAGGTGCCCACGAGGTATTCATAGAAGAGATTCGCATTGAATTCTGGGAGCCAGTTGGAATGGGTAATCCCGATCTGGGTGTTCTCCTGGAAGGCCAGACCCGACGGGTTCCAGAACATCGAATTTGCATCGTTGGCGATGGCTACCCCCGTGTTACCCATGCCAGCCGCGCGGCTGTCCGGCTCGATCCGGAGGAAGAGGGCCGACGACTGGGCCACCTGTCCGTGGGCCGGGACCGCCAGAGCCGCGGCTAGGACGAACACTCCGAAGATTGCAGAGAACGACGGAAGGGGACGAAAGAAAGAGAAATCGGTCATATAAACGATAGTCGCGTGCGAAACGAATGCAAGCACGAAGATCAGCACAACCGCCGCCAAGGCCCCAGGGTACTCCGGAGCGGGTAGAGAGGTGCTGAATCAATCCTTGCCGAATGCCACACTTACCGTTGGTGGCAAACGTCATCCGTATCGCTAGATCAATAGACCCGTTAGAATTGATTCGTCGAAGCAAAATGGACCCGACATCCATCGGGGGTGGGAAGCCAAATATCGTACGACCGATGGATATGAATGTAACTCGGCTGCGCACGTTCCTCGGACCGTCCTCGACCCGTGGAGGCACTAGTAGGTAACAACAGCGCCCCCCCGAGTTCCTCCGTCCCGTTTTACTGCTCTTTTTCCTTCAGATATTCCTTCAGACGCGTAAGCCGTTGGAGCGACTCGGACATGCGCTGACTGGCTTCCTGAATGTCCCGGGCCGACGACAAGAACTGCTCGTCGAGCTCTTCCTCCTGGCTCAGCTCTACCAGAAACTGTGCATTTCCTGCGATGATGGAGAGAGGATTGTTCAGATCATGGTACACTGAGGAGACGACTTCGTGGAGCTCTTCGGCTGTCTCGGGGGGAGACTCGAACTCGGCCATCGTATCGGAGAATCGGTGCTGAAAAGAAAAAGAGTCGGACGTGAACGCGGCACTGCCCTCCGGCCCCTTGCGCAACTACAGGTCGTTCAGCGGGCGTCGCCGGACCACCTCGATTCCGCGCTCGGTGCGGGAAAGGTCGGCGATCTCAACGTCCGGGTCATGCTCGAAGAACAAGTTCCATTCCGAACGCTCGGCCCGATCCAGAAAGTCCCCTTTTTCGTCAATCGTTTGGAGGGGACGCACGTCGTAGGCCATTGTCCAGGTGGGGCGCAGGTGATGAGTGGTCGGCAACAGGTCGGCCACATACACGAGCGTCGTGGTGTCGTCGGAGATTTTGACGATCTGCTGTGCTTCCGTGTGGCCGTGAACGAGGGCCACGTCAACGTGGGGCAGTAGGGTCCCGGCTCCGTCGACGCGATGAAGCTGGCCCGTCGCCTCGATAGGGGCGAAGGTGTCCGCAAGGAAGGAGCCCTGTTCTTTCGGCGTAGGGTCCAGGGCCCAGTTCCAGTGTCGTTCCTGGACGTGGTACGTGGCCTGCGGAAAGGTGACCGTGGGTCCCGACTCCGTCTGCCGCGTACTCCCTCCACAATGATCAAAGTGAAGGTGGGTGAGAATTACGTCCGTCACGTCTACTCGCCCGATCCCGTGTTCGGCCAGGGCCTCCTCCAGGGTCGCTGTGCTATGGTCGACCGCGTAAAGGTCCTGGTACTTGGTCCCCTCGAACGTATCCCCGACCCCAGTATCCATGAGGATCACGCGGTCCCCGCCCACCAGAAGCAGACAACGCATGCTCAACGGAATGCGATTCTGGGCATCCGGCTCGATGCGCTGGGACCAGAGGGGCTTGGGCACGATGCCAAACATGGCCCCGCCGTCGAGCCCGAAGCGGCCAGTCTCGATGGCGTGAAGGGTGTACGGGCCAATTTGAGGCATAGGAAGCGAACTGCTGTGCGGGAGCCGATGGGGAACGGCCAATGTTGCAAACAGCGCGCTTAATGTCCACGCCCCCTCACGCCCCTTCACACTTCCTCCGGCGGAAAGTCTTTGAAGTGTCCGTTGGACCGAATGCGGCGCCGGACGCCCTCCTTGTCTTCGATCCGTGGGATGATGGACTGGAAATGACGAATGAGATACCGAATGCGCTCGTTTTCGATCGTCGACTCCAGCACGTCTTGCTTCTGTGCAGTTTCGAGGGCTCCGTTTTGCGCCAGGACGAAGGAAAGTCGATCCACGTTCTTATAGAGATCAGGCCGGACGGTGCGCCCCGCCAGCTCCAGCAGTTTCATGTGCTGGGTAATGACGCGCTCTTTCAGGTCGAGGTCGACGGTTGTCTCCTCGTCCTCAATGAGCGTGACGTCGGCCGTATAGTAGCTAAATCGTTCGTGGACGGCCTCAATGCGAAACCGCTCCTCGCCGTGCACGACGATGTCCATGCGACCGTCCTCGTACTTCTTCACGACCTCGTCGATCCGCGCCATCGTCCCGACCTCGGCCCAGGACTCTTCCTCGGCTCGCACAATGCCGAAGGGAACGTCGTGCTCCAGGCAGTACGCGGTGAGCTCTTTGTACCGCTCTTCGAAGATGTGGAGGGCAAGCTGCTCACGGGGATACAGAACGAGACTCAACGGAAAAAGCGGAAGGGAATCGATCGAATCCATGAGACGGCAGACGTTCAGGATCGTGGAGAAACGGCCTAGTGCCTATGCCCACACGGCCGGCAATGGAGCCCAAAGCGGGCGCCCCCAGAACGTTACGGGCGGAATCCGCAACGTCCGCAAGGATTTTTTGCACCTTGCGCCGTGGTTTAAGACCCGTGATTTAGGCACCGTGGTTTCAAGGAGATTCTATCCTCGAATGCAGGCTGGTACGATAACAGGCGATTTAACGCATGCCTGCATTCCGGGTTCGAGGGGCTTCCCAGACCAATCAGTATCGTTTCAACTCCAATCCCAGGCGACTCAGACGCCGGCCTCGTCCTCGTTCCCCTTGGGCCGCTCCGGAGCAGACGCCATTTCGTCGGTGGGCGCCAGGTCGTGAAGCTGTCCAAATTCGAGCCGCAGGGCGCGTCCGGCAATGCGGGCAAGGGAGGGATCGTGCGTGGCAAGCACAAAGGTCTGCTCGATTTCACGGCTGAGGCGTTCAATCTCTCGATGCATCGGCTCGGCCGTCCGGGCGTCGAGGTTGCCGGTGGGCTCGTCCATGAGCACGAGCGCAGGCTCGTTCATGAGGGCACGAGCAATGGCTACCCGTTGTTTTTCTCCCCCCGAGAGGGTACTCGGACGATGGTCGGCCCGGTCGGCTAAGCCCAGCAAATCAAGAAGGTCTCGGGCACGAGGGGTCACCTGACTCAAAGATCGTTGCTGGATGAGGGCGGGCATGGCCACATTCTCGAGGGCCGTAAACTCGGGAAGCAGGTGATGGAACTGGAAGACAAACCCGATGGACCGATTGCGGAACGCGGCAAGCTCATCGTCACTCTTCGTAAAGAGGTCGTTTCCATTAAACCGAACGGTTCCGGAGGTGGGACGATCGAGGGCCCCGAGCAGATGGAGCAGCGTCGACTTTCCGGTGCCGCTCTCCCCCACGACCGCGACGATTTCCCCGCGTTCGAGGGTCATGGTCAGATCCTCAAGCACCGTCAGCAACTCGTCGCCCCCGGTGTCGTATTGCTTGACGAGGTCGTCGACCGTCAGGAGCGGAGCGTCCACGGTAGCGGGAAGGTTGGAAGCGAAAGGTGAGATCGAAACTCGTATCGGGCGGGGGCCGGAATGAACGGTCAGGAATTCGCATTGCGTATCCGGTCGCTGTTCTTTGCAGGACCCTCACGCGCCGCGCACTACACGGTACGAAATACACCCCTTCAATCCCCACGTTCGAGGCCATACTTGTTCAGCTTGTTGTACAGGTGCGATCGCTGGATGCCGATCGTTTCGGCCGTCTGGCTCACGTTCCAGTTGTGCTCGTGGAGCTTGTGCTGGATAAAGTGCTTTTCGAACTGATCGCGGGCGTCGCTGAAGTCGTCGTACGCCTCAATGAGCTTCTGGGTGGGGCCGTCCGAGCCTAGGCCCGGCTGCACGAACTGGTCGATGTCGGGCGCCTCGATCGTGTCCCCCTCCACCAGGATGAGAAGACGCTCGATGACGTTGTGTAGCTCACGGACGTTGCCGCGCCAGTCGTAGCGCTTGAGTCGCTGGATGGCCTCGTCGGTAAATGTCTTGGGGACGAGCCCATTGCGCTGCGCCACCCGCTCGGCAATGTGACAGGTGAGCAGCGGAATGTCCTCGCGCCGCTCCCGGAGCGGCGGCACATCGATGAGGATGACGCCAATCCGATGATACAAATCTTCCCGAAACTGCCCCTCCTCAATCTCTTCCATGAGATCCTTGTTCGTGGCGGCCATGACTCGCACGTCGACCGAAATGCTGTGCTCCCCGCCCACCCGCTCGATCTCGTTCTCCTCAAGCACCCGCAGCACCTTCGCCTGCGCCGAAAGACTCATGTCCCCAATCTCGTCGAGAAACAGCGTCCCCTCGTGGGCCTGCTCGAACTTGCCGATGCGCTGTTGGGTGGCCCCCGTAAACGAGCCCTTCTCGTGCCCGAACAGCTCACTCTCGATTAGCTCGCTCGGAATGGCTGCACAGTTAACCTCCACCATCGGCTCCTCGGCGCGCGCCGACTTCTGATGGATCCACTTCGCCACCAATTCCTTACCGGTCCCGTTCTCCCCGGAAATCAGCACACGGGCCTCCGTCGGCGCCACCCGCTCAATGGTGTCTTTGATCTCCTGGATTGCCCCGCTTTCCCCAATGATGGGCGGCAGATCACCCGTATTCTGCTCGGTGATCGTCTGCCGCATGCGCCGGTTTTCCACCTCGAGTTGCCCGTGGTCCAGCGCGTTGCGCACCGTCACCAGAAGGCGGTTGAGGTCCGGAGGCTTCTCGATGAAATCAAACGCCCCCAGCTTGGTGGACTCGACGGCCGTCTCAATGGTGCCGTGGCCACTGATCATGAGGACGGGCACCTCGTAGCCCTCCTCCGCGATCGTCTCGAGCACCTCCATCCCATCCATCTTGGGCATCTTCACGTCCAGAATGACGAGATCGTATGCGCTCTCGCGGAGGGCCTCCAGGGCCTCCTCCCCGTCGACAGCCTCCTCCACCTCGAAGTCCTCATACTCGAGAATTTCGCGGAGCGTCCGACGAATGCTCGCCTCGTCATCAACAACCAGAATCGTAGGCATCTGGAACAGGGGGACTCGTCTGTAGAACGTGCCGCATCTCTCTGGTGCCCAGCCTCGGGACCTCACAGGACGAGACGAGACCGGGCAATCACTCCTGAGGCTGGTCCCCGGAATTCATTCGAAAACGCCCCCCCGCGAGCCGCCCTTCGCCTCCTCCTCTACGAAGGGGCGGTCCCTTCCTGCCGCACTTTGGCCCGGGCCATGTAACGCTCGGCCGTGCTCGCCTGCTCGGAATCCGGATACTTTTCCCGGATCCGCTGGTAGACCTGCACGGCGGCCTGAAACTGGCCCGCCTCCTCGTATGCTTGCCCGGCATTGAGCAGATACCTGGGCGCGGTCAATTTATTCTTGTACTGCGAGGCGGCTTGCTCGTAGAGCTCCCCGGCGCGCTTGAAGTTTCCCTTGTTCTCGTGAATCGCAGCTTGCGCAGCGTACGCACTGGCCCCCAGAAAGTCCTGGCCTTTTTCGAACCGCTGAAAGAACGTCAGGGCCCGATCATATTTCTCGAGCTGATACAGGGCATTCGCGGCGTAGAAGGTGGCGAGATTGCCGGCCTCCGTATTGCTGTAGTCCTCGGCAATCGTGAGGAGGCCCGCCCGGTTGCTCGTCCCATCGAGGGCCTTCTGGAAGTTATTCTGCTCATAAACCGGGAGAATCCGACCCAGCTTTTTATTGGCCTCCTGTTCTTGCTGCTGGTGATAGTAGATGTATCCCGGAATCGCCAAGACAAGGACGAGAAGTGCGATCCCCAGCCCCTGAGCAAGACGACGGTACTTGTCGTAAAAGAGCAGGACCCGAGCGTAGAGGTCGACCAAAAAGTTCTGCCGAAGCTCTTTGCGGCGGGAGGTTTTTTCGGGCGTTTGGAGGGCAGTCATGTGCGAGGGGACAATCCAAAGGTCAGATGAGTGTGAAGCCGACCGTTGTAGCAGGTGCGAGCTGTACCCAGCGCCTGCTGGGAGGTCGAATGCCGTTTAACGCACCGTCGTTCGTTCGTTTCCCCGAGGCCGGGACCGACCGGCTCCCGGGATGGTTTTGCATGTGATTTTTACCAAGGGGGCTTCCGGATATTTTATACCTTAGGAGTGCGTCATGTCCGATGCCTCTCTCGCGTCGCAGTGGACATTGCGCAGGCGTCTCGCGTGGGACACGGCTGCAGGCCGTGGTCACGGCGGGCCGTTCGCTTTGACTGTCGAACTCAGACTGGACCTGCTATTATGTCTATAAAGCTCGGTATCAATGGATTTGGTCGTATTGGGCGGCTGTGTTTTCGGGCGATCCTGGAGCGTGACGAAGAGGACATCGACATCGTGGGCGTCAACGACGTGACAGATGCCGAGACCTTGGCGACCCTGCTTAAATATGACACTGTGCATGGGCAATTTCCGGGAGACGTGAGCCTGAACGACGACACCCTGGTGGTGGACGGAGCGTCCTTCCCGGTCTTCAGCAAAAAGGACCCGACAGATCTTCCGTGGGGCGAGCTCGACACCGACGTAGTGATCGAATCGACCGGGATCTTCCGGACGCGGGAAAAGGCTGCAATGCACCTGACCGCCGGCGCCGATCAGGTCGTGATTAGCGCCCCTGCGAAGAGCGAAGTCGACGCGACCGTTGTACTCGGCGTGAACGACGACGTGCTGACGGGGGATGAAGAAATCGTGTCCAACGCCAGCTGCACGACCAACTGCTTGGCCCCCCTCGTGAAGGTGCTCGATGACGCCTTCGGCATTGAGAGCGGGCTGATGACCACCGTTCACGCCTACACGTCCTCCCAGAATATCCTGGACGCTCCTCACAGCGACCTGCGCCGGGCCCGCACCGCCGCTGAGTCGATCATCCCGACGACGACCGGTGCTGCGAAGGCCGTGGGCGAGGTGCTTCCTCACCTCGACGGCAAGCTCGACGGCATGGCGATGCGCGTCCCCACCCCCGACGGGTCGATCACAGACCTGACCGCAGTCGTGGACCAGGACGTGACCATCGAGGAGGTAAACGAGGCCTTCCGCGAGGCAGCCAATGGTGAGCTTGAGGGCATCCTCGACTACAGTGAGGATCCGATCGTGTCCCGCGACATCATCCACGATCCGCATTCCTGCATCTACGACGCTCCGTGGTCGAACGTGGCCGGCTCGCAGGTCAAGGTCGTGGGCTGGTACGACAATGAGTGGGGCTACGCCAACCGCACGGTGGATCTCGTGGAGCGACTTGCGAACGTCACCACGTAGCGGGACGTTGAACCGTTGCGCGCTCTGGGATGCTGAAATTCCCGGCCCGGAGCGCATGGACGGATCGTTTCTTTTGTCGCCAAGTCCCCCACCCCCATGTCCAAGCTCACCCTCGACGACATTGACGTCCGCGGCAAGCGGGTGCTCATTCGGGTCGACTTCAACGTTCCCCTCGACACCTCCGAGGACGGAAGTCCCTGTGTGGCGGATGATACCCGTATCCGAGCCGCCCTTCCCACCATCCGTCACGTCCTCGACCATGGGGGCAAGGCCATCCTCATCAGTCACCTCGGACGCCCTGGAGGCCAGCCGGACCCGGACCTGAGTCTGGCGTGCGTGGGCGATCACCTCGACACGCTGATTGAGGAACGCGTGCGGTTCTCCAGCAACACTGTGGGCGACACCGTTGAGGAAATTGTCAATGGCATGAGCGACGGGAGCGTGATTCTGCTGGAGAACACCCGGTTTGATGCCGGCGAGAAGTCGAACAACGACGCCTTCGCACAGGCGCTGGCCGAGCTCGCCGACGTCTACGTCAACGATGCCTTCGGCACGGCTCATCGTGCCCACGCGTCGACCGCCGGCGTAGGCGCGTTCGTGGACGCTGCCGCAATGGGGCGCCTGATGGAGAAGGAAATCGAGGCACTCAGTCGGGTGCGCGATCGTCCCGACCATCCAATGGTAGCGATCCTCGGCGGGTCGAAGGTGTCCGACAAGCTTGGGACAATTCGGACTCTGTCGAACACGGCCGATCAGGTGCTCATCGGGGGCGCAATGAGCTACACGTTTCTCAAAGCCCTTGGCAACGAGGTGGGCACTTCCCGCTGTGAGGCCGACCGGCTCGACACTGCCGAGTCGCTCTACGAGAAGGCGCACGACACGCTCATGCTTCCGAGCGATCACGTGGTCGCCGAAGCGGCGGAGCCGGACGCTGAGGCGTCGGTCGTCGAAGGGGACCTTCCGGAGGACCAAATGGGACTGGACATTGGCCCCGCTACCATCGAGGCCTACCGGAACGCTCTTGCGGGCTCGAAGACGGTGGTGTGGAATGGCCCGATGGGCGTCTTCGAAATCGATCAGTTTGCGAACGGCACGACGGCGATCGCGGAGGCGGTGGCCGACACGACCGACGACTCTGCCTTTTCGGTCGTCGGCGGGGGCGACTCGGTGTCGGCCCTCGGGAAATCGGGATGTACGAACCGCATTAGTCACGTCTCGACCGGCGGCGGGGCGCTTCTCACGTTTCTCGAAGGAGACACGCTCCCCGGTGTTGCAGCCCTTTCGGACGCGTAAACGGCCTTGTCACCCGTTACTCGGCTCGGCCTTGCCCCTGAATCCCCGTTCCCAGCCTCTCTTCGTCCCTGCAGTTCAGTCCACTAACGGTCCGGCTCCAGCCGCGTCGTCTGCGGTCTCCGCTTTACGCCCCCCCTCTCGTCCTTTTGAACTCGTTTTCGCTTCTTTCCCCCCTCGTCCGGGACGACATCCGTTCGTTGATTGTCCAAATCGCGGGAGGCGCCCCGCTACAGCCCATCACGGACCGGAAGGGGCTTCTTCCTCAGCATCCAAACATTGCAACTGACCGCCCCCTTTGATGCCTGCCCTTTCTGTGTCGTCATTGTCGAAGACGTATCAAACAGGGCTACTGCGGCAGTCTTCGGTGCAGGCGCTCGATGCAGTGTCGCTCACAGTGGACGAAGGGGCCATTTTCGGCCTCCTCGGTCCCAACGGGGCGGGCAAAACCACCCTCGTGAAGATTCTTCTCGGCCTCGTCCACCCTACGAGCGGCACGGCGCGCCTCTTTGACCGTCCCGCCGGCGACCCCGCCGCACGGGAGCGCATCGGGTTTGTCCCCGAAAACCACCGGTTCCCTGGATTCTTTACCGCCGTGCAGACGCTGCATGCCTACGGACGCCTCGCCGACGTGCCCCGCGACGAGCGGACCGAGCGCATCCCCACGCTCCTGGAACGCCTCGATCTCGGCGAACGGGGCGACTCGAAGGTCAAAACCTTCTCGAAGGGCATGCTCCAACGGCTCGGGCTCGCACAGGCCCTCCTCAACGATCCCGATCTGCTTTTTCTCGACGAGCCAACCGGGGGCGTGGATCCGGTGGGGCGCCGTGCCATCCGCGACATCGTGCTGGAGCTGCAGGAGGAAGGGAAGACGATCTTTCTCAACTCACACCTGCTCTCGGAGGTGGAGAAGGTGTGTACGGAAATCGCGATTCTGCGCGACGGATCCCTTGTGCGACAGGGAAGCGTGGAGGAGCTCACCGCCGTGGAGCGCGTGTACGACCTCGTCGCTACACCCGTCCCCGACACCCTCCTGGACGACCCGGACCTCCCCCTCCGACTCGCCCCCGACGGCGTCCCCCCCGAGCCCGACCTTGCCCAGTACCGCGTTCACGCCGACGACCGGGCGACCCTGAACGACGTGTTCGACCGTCTGCGCGGGGCCGGCGTCGAAATTGAGTCGATCCGGCCGCTGCAGCAATCGCTCGAAGACTACTTCATCGATGTCGTCGACACCTCCTAAGCCTGAGCCCACTGTTCAGCCGAGCAGCACGCCTGTACGCCCAACCACCCGTACACCGCACCATGCGTCCCCTCCTTGGCCTCGTTCTGATTACGTTCTGGGAGCTCTGGGCCCGGAAAATCGTGCTGGGGCTGTTCATCATTAGCTCGCTGGTCTTGCTGGCCGTGACCTTTGCGCTCAATCTCGACGTGGTGGAGGGATCGCTCGCCGGCATCCGCCTTTTCGGCCAGGAGGCTACGCCCGAAAACATGGGGGGCGAGAATGCCCCGCCGCTCACCCTCAATCGCGTGGTGATCGCCGTCGAGTCCGTGGTGGCCGGCGTCACCTACTGGATCGGCATTCTCCTGGCCCTCTTCGCCTCCGCATCCCTGTTTCCCGACCTACAGTCGGACGGGCGGGTGGAGTTGCTTCTGTCGAAGCCGGTGGGGCGCACGCAGGCCCTGTTCGGGCACGTCCTGGGTGTGTGGAGCGCCGTCGCCGTGCTCACGCTTTACCTCATGGGCGGCGTCTGGATCATCATGTCGCTGAAGACGGGGGTCTGGAACCTCCGCTTCCTGCTCTCACTTCTCATCGTCGTGGGTATGTTTGCGGTCATGTACGGAGCCGTCACCCTCATGGGCGTATGGACCGAGAGCACCGCGCTGGGCCTCATCGTCTCTTACGGACTGATCTTTGTGTCGATGGTACTCGCAGCGTCCAACAAGATCAGCCCCACCCTCGGCCCCATAGGCCGACCGGTCTTCTGGGGACTGTACCATACCCTGCCCAACTTTACCGAGGTTACCCAGATTGTCTCGAGCCTCGCGAAGGACAAATCTGTTTCATCGTGGTACCCGTTTTTTTCGTCCCTCCTCTTCGGCGGCGTCGCGTACGGAGTCACCGGCTACTGGTTTGCCCGGCGGGACTTCTAAGCCGTAGACGTCGCACCATTCGCTCCCTCCTTCTTAAGCACACCCTCCCTCTCACCGCCGACCTCCTCCCACATGGTCTACCAGTCGCCTGATGAACTCGACGTTCAGTTGAACGACGTGCCGACGCTTCCCCGTCCGGACCGGGTCGTCCTTACTACTCCGTCCCATTTCGACGTCGAGTACGTTATCAACCCGCACATGTCCGAGAACATCGGGGCCGTGAACAAAGAAGTGGCCTGGCAGCAGTGGAAGGCAGTGCGAGCTGCGTACACGGCTCTCGACAAAGAACCGATCGTGGTGAACGGGCAATCCGGACTGCCCGACATGGTCTTCACCGCCAACCAGACCCTCCCCTTCTACACCCCCGAGACCGAGACGAAAGGGGTTGTGCTGAGTCGCATGCACAGCGACCATCGGGAGGACGAGGTTCCATACTTCGACCGGTTCTTCAACGATCAGGGATACGCTGTGGAATCTCTCCCGGAGGATCTCTCCGCGGACTTTGAGGGGATGGGAGATGCACTGTGGCACCCTCATCACCGGCTGCTGTGGGGCGGATACGGCTATCGCACGAGCCCGGAGGCGTACAAGGCCCTGGACGCGCTCCTAGGCCTCCCAATCGCTCTGCTTCGTCTCACCGATCCCGACTACTATCACCTCGACACCTGCCTGTGCCCGCTCGACACCGAGCACGCCCTCGTGGCCCCGGAGGCCCTCGACGATGCCGGACGGGCCCTCATCGACGCACTTTTCGATACCCCCATCGAGGTTCCAGACCACGAAGCGCGCCACCAGTTCGCCTGCAATGCCCACTGCCCGGACGGGAAACACGTCTTGATTCAGGAGGGCTGCGAACAGACAAATCGGCTACTTCGGGACCATGACTTCGTCCCGGTCGAACTCGACACCAGCGAGTTTCTGAAGGCGGGGGGCTCGGTCTTTTGTATGAAACAGATGATCTGGTGAGCCCACAAAACGGAGAGATCTGCTCCCCTCTCCCCGCCTTCCTCATCAATTTCCTGCCACGGCGTGCATGAGCCGGCCCGCATCTCAGTAATCATCCCGACCCTCAACGAGGCTTCTACAATCGACCGGACCCTGCGGCGCGTCCACCAGCAAGCCGAACCGTTTGAGATCATCGTCGTGGACGGGGGCTCGGAGGACGAAACGCAGGCCCTCGCCCGATCGAAAGGAGCCACCGTACGCCAAGCCCCTCAGGGCCGCGCCACACAGATGAACCGCGGGGCCGAGGACGCAACCGGCAGCATCTTTCTATTTCTCCACGCCGATACCCTCCTTCCCCCGCACGGTCTGTCGACCATCCGAAGCGCACTCGACGATCCCGACACGGCGAGTGGCACCTTCCGACTTCGATTCGACAACCCGACTCCCCTGCTCCGCTTTTACGCGTGGTGCACTCGCTGGCCGTGGACCCGGCTCTGCTTCGGGGACCGGGCCCAGTTCGCAAAGCGATCGGCGTTCGAGGCCGTGAACGGATTCCCGGAGTGGCCGATTTTCGAAGACTTGGAATTCGCCGCGCGCCTCGACGACCACGGGGGCTTTCGTTTCCTCGACTCTGCCGTTACCACCTCCGCCCGGCGGTTTCGCCGCCATGGGCCCCTTCAGCAACAACTCCGCAACCTTTATCTCTGGAGCCACTACATGTGGGGCGCCGATCCGAAGCGCGTGGCCCACCTCTATCACGCCCCCGCCCCGGACACAGAGAGGCACTCTCAGTCTTGAGCGCGGAAAAGGTCGAATGGTGAAAATCTCGGGAATCGACTTGCGTTTCTACGATCTCTCTAATACTACTTAAATCGTACCATTCCAAAATGACTGTCGCACCATGCAACACAAGTCCCTAACCCACCTCGGCGAAACCGAAATGGAGGTCCTTCACCACGTCTGGGACCTCGGCGAGGCGACCGTGGCCGACGTGCGCGAGCGCATCCTGGAGGATCGGGACGTGGCGTACACCACGGTCATGACGGTGCTCAAGAAGCTGGCCGAGAAAGGATATCTCGACTATCACAAGGAAGGGCGCTCCTACGTCTACAAGCCCGCCGAGGAGCCGAACGCCGTGCAGCACAGCCTCTTGCAGCGGTTGATGGATAAGGTCTTTCAGGGCTCCCCGTCGGCCCTCGTGCAGACGCTCGTCCAACGCGAAGACCTCTCCGACGACGAGCGAGCGGAGATCCGGACCCTCATTGACGCCCTCGAAGAAGAGGAGTCTGCGACCGATGATACAGACAGTGCTTGACATTTTGACCGACCTCGGCACGGCGACGACAGACGTGCTGTGGCTTCCCGTTCTGGCGTGGACCGTCCTTGCCCTCCCGCTCTGGACGTTCCTGAACCGGACTGATCGACTGCACCCGAACGCCGAATATCGCCTTTCGCAGGTGCTCCTCGCTGCCCTGCCAACCGGGATTGCAGCGGTGAGTGTCGTCGAGATGCTGCCCGATGCCGCGCGCTCCACAGTGCTTTTCGCGCAGTCGGTCGTCGTGCTGCCGACGATTGAGACGACGAGTGTGGGGACGCCCGCCGTGGCGTGGTCCTGGATGCACGCGGTGGGGCTTCTCACCGTCGGGACCCTGGGAGTCATGCTGTTTCAGCTGGGACGCCTTGGGCTGGAGATCGTCGCGGTGGGGCGCGTCCGGCGTCGCCTGGAGGGCGCCCCCCCACCGTCCCTGCAGGATGAAATCAATCGCTTCCGGGAGCGGCTCAAGATCCGTCGCCCCGTCCAGCTTTGCCTTTCGTCGGACGCGGCCGTGCCCATGACGCTCGGTGGCCTCCGACCGACGATTCTTGTGCCGGAGCGACTCATGGAGGCGCCCAAGGAGCTCCGCATGACGCTCCGCCACGAGCTCGTCCACATCCGCCGCTGGGACGACATCGCCCACTTCGTCGAACGGTTCGTCGCCGCCCTATTCGCCGCGCATCCCCTCGTCGGCCGACTCCGGCGACAGATTGCCGAGGCGCGGGAGCGGGCCTGCGACGCGGCGGTCCTCGACGACGGGGAAACGCCCCCCGGCGACTACGCCCGCCTCCTGGCCGCCTTTGCGGACGGGGCCTCTACCGATCGACGGGGTGCCCTTTCCCTTTCCGAATCGCCGTCCTCCCTCACTGATCGCCTCTCTGCCATGCGCTCGTCGATGCCCTCGCTCCTTTCTTCCCGCTTCACCCTCGGCACTGTCCTCGTGACGATCGGTCTCGTCCTCACATTCGGCGTGATCGCCTGCTCGGACAGTGTCGCACCGCCCCCCGCCCCAGACGCCCCTGCGACCAGCGAGTCCTCCCCCTCATCCGCCGCTGAGGAGGACGAGGTGTTCATGGACGTTGAAGAACCGCCCGAACTGGTAGGAGGAGCAAAGGCCCTCGAAAACGCCGTGAGCTACCCAGAACTGGCAAAAGAGGCTGGCATCGAGGGGCAGGTCATCGTCCGGTTCGTAGTAGACAAAAACGGCAACGTGACGAACACGAAGGTGTTACGGGGCGTCAACAAGGCGCTAAATCAAGCGGCCGTCAAAGCGGTGAGGGCCCAGGAATTTAGACCAGGCAAGCAGCGCGGCGAGCCTGTAAAGGTGCGGATGTCGCTCCCCGTAACGTTTCGTCTCGACGATGGAGCAGATGGGGCCAGCAACAATGCTGCTACACCCAGCGGGACATCCACGTCCAATTCCCGCGGCCGCCTCTTCGAAAAGGCCGGGATCCAGGTTGTCCGGGTCCTCATGAACGAAAAGGGCCAACTTCTCCTCGACGACGAGCAGGTCAAGGTCTCCAACCTGGCCGATGCGGTCCGACAGCACATCACCAAGGATGCTGCCCGCGCCGCCCTCCTCTACGCCGACGGCGCCCCCGCCGACCGCGTCGCTGCCGTCGCGGCCCGCCTCAGAGCGCTCGACCTCCAAAAGGTATACCTCAGAAAGGTGTAGTGAGGGTTGGCGCTCTCTACCTTCTACTCTTCCAGTCTCTACCGTACCACCTGCCGGGCCGGATGATCGGGATCCGGCTCGGTGATCCCTCGCTCAGCCG
>JBDGQN010000109.1:0-6001 GCA_042219055.1 Salinibacter sp.
TCCGTCAACGCTCCCAATTTTCAAATTTCCACCTTCAACCTTCCCACCTTCAACCTTCCCACCTTCAACCTTCCTACCTTTAACCTTCCTACCTTTAACCCAATCCTACCTTTAACCCAACACGCCTACTTTCCCGCAGGGCCGTTCACCTGGGACGTTTTCCTCGCGGACGCCGGGGCCAGGTGCTCCGTCACCATGTTCGTAATCATGGTAAAGAGGTGCAGCCGCGTCTTGCCTCCCGCGATGCCGTGCTCGTGGGTCGGGTACATCATGAAGCGGAACTGCTTGTTGGCCGCCTGCAGCTGGTTGACCATCTGGACGCTGTTCTGGAAGTGCACGTTGTCGTCGTCACTACCGTGCACCATCAGCAGATTCTGATCGGCCCGCAGGCGGTCGGCGTAGGTCTGCGGGGCGCCCTTCTTGTACCCGTCCGCGTTCCGCTGGGGCGGGGCCATGTAGCGCTCGGTGTAGATGGTGTCGTAGAGCCGCCAGCTGGTAACGGGGGCCACGGACACGCCCGTATCGAACGTGGACGGCCCCTCGCCCCTGAGCATCGACATGAGGGTCATGTACCCGCCGTAGCTCCAGCCCCAGATGCCAATCCGGTCGCCGTCCACCCACGCGGAGTCTGCGAGGGCCTGCGCCGCGTGGATCTGGTCGGCTGACTCCGGCTGACCGAGCTGCTGGTAGGGGACGTCCTGAAAGGCCTTCCCCCGCCCCCCGGTACCTCGATTGTCCACGCTCACCACGACCACGTCGTGCTTCTTGGCCAGGTACTTGTGCCAGAGCTGCCGGCTGCTGCCCCACCGGTTCGTGACGGTCTGCACCCCGGGCCCGCCGTACACGTACATGAGCACCGGATACTGCTTCGACCGATCGAAGTCCGTAGGCTTGATGACGTATGCGTTCAACGGCGTGCCGTCGGCGGCCGGGAGGGTCGTGAAGCGTTTCTTGGGGAGGTTGAGGCTGTCGAGGCGCTGCGCCAGCGTGTCGTTTGCCTGGAGCGTCGTGAGGCGGTCCCCACTGGCTTTGTGGAGCGTCCAGGTCGGCGGGACGCTTACCGACGAATGTTGATCGATGTAGTAGGCTCGATCTTTCGAGAGATTAACTGAGTGCCAGCCGGAACGCGAGGTGATCTTCTGGGCGGTCTGCGCCGCTTCGTGCTGCTTCAACGACACCTCCGTCTTGTAGAGATGCCGTTCGATGGACGTGTCGCGGGTGGCCGTGAAGTAGGCCGTGGAGGCTTCTTCGTCGATGCCGTGGAACTGTGTCACTTCCCAGTTGCCGGACGTGATGGGTCCAAGATACGACCCGTCGTTCCGATACAGGTGGGCGTGGTTGTAGCCGGTCCGTTCGGAGAGGAAGACGAACCGTTTGCCGCCATCGAGAAATGAGATCTTATCGTCGGTGACGTCGATGTACGTGTCTTGCGTCTCTTGGAGCACCTGCTCGGTCTTGCCGGTGCCCGGATGTCCGTAGAGGAGGTCGAGGGTGTCTTGCGTGCGGTTGAGGCGAAACATCCAGACCCGGTGCTCGCCGTCGATCTTAGGCGTCCATCCCATGCGGGCGATGTACTCGTGAGGGTCCGAGGCCTCCTCTTTCTTCGTGAGGCCCGGATCCCACGTCTTCGTGTCGAAATAGCGGATCGCCTGCGGCTGGCCCGCCTTCGAGGTGTCGACCGCCGAGAGATCTACGACTCCAATTTTGATCTCACTGTTTACCTCGCCCGCCTTCGGGTAGCGAAAGCGCGTGATCTTCGGATATCGCTTCGTGTTGTTCATCAGCGGGAACGACCGGGTCTCCGATTCGTCGAGCTTGAAGAACGCAATACGCTTCCCATCAGGGCTCCACCGCCACCCGTCGCGCAGACCGAACTCCTCCTCGTAAACCCAGTCGAAGGTCCCGTTGATAATCTTCCCGTCACTGCCGTCGGTCGTGAGGGCGGTTTCGGTCCCGGTCTTCAGGTTGACGACGTATAGGTCACGGTTCCGCACGAAGGCGACCTTCGTGGCCGAGGGATTGAACTTCGCAAACATCTGGTACCCGTCGTCCCGATCCGCAATCGGGGTTAGCGTCTGCGTATTCACGTCATAGACGTAGTAGAAGCCTTTCGTATTGGCCCGCCACACCTCCTTCGAGTCTGTGTAGATGAGCACTTTATCACCCTCCTCACTGAAGGAGTAGCCCTGAATCGGCACGATCCGATCTACGTCCTCCGCGTACAGGTTCGTCCCGTCGATCACCCGCGTCCGCTCGTCGGTCCGCAGGTTGTACCGCATCAGGTGCGTAGCGTCGGCAGTGTCGGCAGGCTCAATATAGGTGATGATGGGTCCTTGGTCGGCCCATTTGCCCCCTTGAAAGGCCTCGGGCCGAAACGTGGACGAGGCGTGGATGCTTTTGAGCGTAAACTCGGGCCCGTCCTGCGCCTGGACCTCCCCCGCGGCACCGGAAAGAATCAGAAGAACGGCGAGAAGGGAAACAACGCGACGAATCATGATCCGGGAGCAACTTGGTGCAGAAGCAACAGTGGGAAGGAGAAACCGGTCGGAAAATATTCGTGGAGGGGCGCTAATGCAACGCCGCTAACCCGCTTTGATCACGAGTCCGTTCGAAGGTCGATTCTCGTCTCGAATTGGGCTGGATCCGGGATACAACTCGGTTGTGAGCGGGCTCCTGAATCGGCGAAGGACTTCGGTGTTCGTTCAACGGGTCGAGTCGGGGCTTTTTGCCGTCCCTTCTACCGATCGGGAATAAAGAGCTCCATGCCCCCAGCTCGAAGCGGGGTGGGGGATTCCTCTTCCGGCACGCCCCCTCGGCAGCCCCCTCCAGACAGCCCCTTCAGGACAGCCCCCCTGTATGGCCCCTGGCCGCCTGCAAACGCGAGAGCCCCCCGCGAAGAGCCCTTTCTTCGGGTAGTGCTTCGACACCTCAAAGAAGACCCGGCGCGCACCCGTTTTCACCAGCGCCCCCCTCGCTACTATTGCGCAGCAAGTCTCTCGACGCCAATGCGACAGGAGTGGGAAGATGCCTCTCTAACGAGGGAAAGTCGACATACCTGCGTTCGGGACGGCGAGCCGGAGCTACGTGGGGGGCGAGCCCTAATTTCGGTGTAGCGTTGCGTTCGAAAGTCGGAATGTCACCGTGCGAAAGGCACACGCTTGTCAACAGATGCGATCGTCTTGAGGGGAGGTGCCGTCCCGGCCTCCACGACCACGGGATAAAACAGTCGAAAAAATGGGACAAAAGCCTCGATCAATCTGGAACGTCATTTCAAAAACGCATCGTTACAACAACAGCACTTCTTTCCGTCCCACTCGCCGACGTGCAAGAATTCTAATCACTCCCATCATGGTTCACAGAGGTCCGTGCTGGCACTCATGGAGGCTTGTCATTGCGGTCGTGCTGCTCTTTGGAAGCGCCATGCCGGCCGCGGCCCAGAAGCTCGGGGTCGTCACAGGAACCGTCGTCGACGCGGCGCAGGGAGAAGCACTCGTCGGGGCCGAGGTTCGGCTTCGGAAGCTCGACGAGCCGACGGGTGTCCGGGAGACGAGAACAGGCACCGAGGGGAGCTTTGAGTTCCCCCGGGTTCGACCCGGTCGCTATCTCTTAGAGGTGTCGTTCCTCGGATATAAGGAGCGGTATATTCCCTTCACGTTTGAGTTTGAGGAAGCTCGGCACTTCGCCCTTGAGCTGCGACAGGATCCCTTCAGTCTCGAAACGGTCGTAGAGGCGCCGTCGCGGCGCCGGCAGCGGCTCCTGGAGGCCCCAGCGTCGGTGTCCGTACTGGAGCCACAGCGAATTCGCCGCGAGTCCGTGACTTCTTCGGTCGAAGCGCTGCGGTCCGTGGTGGGCATCGACGTGGCCCAGACCGGAGTCGATCGGCGCGAAGTGGCCCTCCGCGGCTTCAATAGCGCGTTCTCGACGGCGCCCTACGTGCTCACGGACCACCGGGAGGCCGTCGCCCCGGCCCTTGGACTGAACCTCTACAGCGTGATGCCGAACACGGCGCTCGACCTCAGCCGCATCGAGGCGGTGCGCGGGCCGGCGGGCGCCCTGTACGGCACAGGGGTGGACGGGGGCGTGCTCCGCTTTGTAACACGGGACCCATTTCAGGATCCCGGTACATCCCTCGCACTCTCCGGCGGATCGCGCAACTACCTCAGCGCCCAGTTTCGGCAGGCGGGCATCCTCGGCGACAAGGTCGGGTACAAGTTCACCGGCCAGTGGGGCCGGGCCGACGAGTGGGCGCTCGACCCGCAGAATTCCCAGGACGCCGCAGAGCTTCGTCAGTACCAGGTGTACGACGAGCGGAGTGCTGTGCCGACGGGACGCAACTTCTCGCGAATTGACAGAGACAATGACGGGGGTCCCGAATTCCGCCTCCGCCGCGAGGACCTCTACCGCAGCTACAACGTCAACGGGTTGCTCAAATACCGCTTCGGACGCGAGACATCGCTCAGCCTCCGCGGCGGCTACGCGTCGCTGACGAGCCCCCTCCAGTCGCCCATCGGCACGCTTCAGGCCTCCTCGTTTGCCTACAGCTACGGGCAGCTCCGCCTGGAGACCGGCGACCTGTCGGCCCAGGTGGTCCTCAACCACAACCCGTCTGGCAACTTCACCTATCGCTACCGCACAGGGCGAACCATTTCCGACGACGGGACGCAGGTGGATGGACGCCTGCGGTACGCGTTCGAGGGCGGGCCCCTCCGCACCAAGTTCCTCGTCGGGGGTGAGGTGGACGCGACGTGGCTGCGCGACGAACCAGGCGTTCTCGGGCCCGAGGAGGACGAGTTCACGACGGCCGGCACATACCTTCAAGCCACTACGCCCCTCGCCTCCTCATGGACGCTCACCCTTGCGGGCCGAGCCGACTACCTGAGTGTGCGGGAAGAAGTTCAGTTCTCGCCGCGTGCTGCCCTCGTCTACACACCAGCCCCGAGCCACGCGCTCCGCGCCAGCTATAACCGAGCCGTTTCGGTACCCTCGGCGTCCCCGCTTCTCCAAATCGCCTCGGGGGCCCCTACGCCGCCCCAGGCCACGATCACGCAGACGTGGGAGGCCGGCTACAAAGGCCAATTTGCCAACACTGGGCGGCTGACACTGGACGCCTACTACGAGACACGGGATAACGTCCTTGTGCCCAACGTCGAGAGGAATTCTTTTCAATATCGGAATGGGGGCGACATCGAATACTGGGGGGTGGATGCGAGTGCGGTGGTACACGTCACCGAAGAACTCACGATGTTCGGCAATACCTCGGTCGTGAGCGACGATTCCTTCGAGGGAAGCGGGAGGAGGCCCATTGCGCTTAACGCTCCGGCCTTCAAAGTCAAGGGCGGGTTTGACTACCGCCTGCCCCGCTTTGATGCCAGCATCGGCGCCACCGCCCACTACGTTGACGATTTTCCGGTCCGCTACGGGCCGTATACAGGAACGGTCAGTTCCTACTCCCTGCTCGACGTACGGGCCCGGGCCGCCATCCCGTCGGTGCCGGGACTGAGTGTGAACCTCACCGCCAAGAATGTGCTCGGCAACGAGCACCGCGAGTTCGTCGGCGCCCCCGCATTGGGCCGCATGGTCATCGCCCGCCTTACCTACGAGATTCCCCTTTAGGAATGGCGAGGCGAAGCCGGGACATGTTGACGGAGACCATCCACTCGTTCCCCGTCCATGCCCCTCCCCGTCTACTCCTCGCCCATAGTTCACCCGCTTTTTGGGCGTTCAGACGGACGTATCGTTGCATCCGCGGGGACTGATCTGTACCGTACCCTACCCTCGCGTACCTCCCGTACCGAAGAGAGCCCTCGCCGCTTCTCAACCGCCCGACCCCGACCGGCCATGTTTGGCGACTTCGTGCCGCTCTTCATCATGCTCGCGCTAGCCCTCGGGCTGGCCCTCACTCTGCTGGCGGCGTCCGCGTACATCGGCCCCAGCCGCCCCAGCGGAACGAAGACGATGCCGTACGAGAGCGGCATGGACCCGGTGGGCAGCGCCCACGAGC
>JBDGQN010000011.1:0-6846 GCA_042219055.1 Salinibacter sp.
CGAACCCAGGGTCGCAGGTCGGGTTGACATCTTGAGCACCGCAATACCCTGGATCCGGGTTGGTTGGGGTTGGGCCGTTGACGTCGGGGAGGTGGTGCGTGTGGAGGGAGGGGCTGACGACATCACCGTCGGCGACAACACCCGGGTCGAGCGGCGGGCGGCCGGAACCCCGCCTCTCAACGGACCGGGTGTAACCAGACAGCGCGGCCGAGCGGCGCCGTCGGGGTCTGGCGGCTGGGCCGGCCGACGTGCGCCGCGCGGCCGCTCACCGGTTCCGCCGTTGACGTTCCGGGAGGCCGGGATGGCCATCAATTATGGGCCCGAGCGAAGCGTAGCGAGGCTGTGCCGAGCTGCTGAGCGGAGGCACTCGCCGAACATCGTCGGGAGGCGGAGGCCCGTGTCCATCCGCAGCCCAGTCCCGCCGGCCAGATAGGCTCGTTTCCGCAAACGGCAAATGTGGGCCGATGAGCGGCGACCAAGCCCGACAGTGGAACGAGACCGGGATGTCGCCGTTCGGGAGGCGGGTGGGCCCATCAACCGCGTGCCGGAGGCCCGACAGGCCGAAGACCTTGGCTTCGGCGTCGGGCCGAAGGCACTCGCCGTTGAGTCGTGGGGAGGCCGCAGCTTACGGATCCAGCTTGGCCACCTCGACCGCCTTGGCCAACGCCCGCATCCAGACCTCGACCTCGTCGTCGCGGAGGCAATCCATCAACGACTCCAGCTCCAGCCACGGCTGGACCCAGTGCCAGCGCTCGACGCCCTCGTAATCCGACAGATCCAGCGCGGTCCACTTGGGGTTGCCCAGCGCGAACGACGGGCGCATCAGCGGAATGTCGGCCCCGCGCAGCGGATTGGCCTGGCCCTCGTCGCGGACAGCGCCGTCGTAAATCCGGCGGGCTTGATGATAACGGCGCTCGCGCGCCGGATCGCTCAAGAGCTCCTCTGCCAGCACGCCCAGGAACCGGCTGAACCGGATTGAGCGCTCGGCGACCGTGTCGCCGTCGGCCTCCGCCTCGTCGAGCTCGTCCCGCTGCCGCTTGGCCTTCACGTCGGCGATCGGATTGTCCAGGTCCTCGTGAACCGGCAGTCGGCGCAACAGCGACAGGCCGGCCCCCAGCTGCTCGGCCGCGCGCCGCCGCTCCCGCCAGTCCGCCGGCAGCGCCGGCCGGAGTTGCGTCTCCCAGTCCGCGACCTCCGCCCACGCCTCCGGAAGCGCGTCGACGAGCTCCGCCGCCCGTTGCGGCGGCAGGCTGCGTTGCGCGAGCTCGTTGACGGCGAAGGCGTGCACCGGCACGTAGGGGGCGTGCGCATCCGCGGTCAGCACCTGGTTCTCGTCGAGCGCCAGGTGTGCCCACGGCACGAGGATGGCCACGATGGTTGAGGCGTCATCGGGCGGCAGCAGCCGGCCCGCCTGCCGATGCTGCTCCTTGAGCGCCCCCAGCGGCGAGAGCAGGAAGTTGGCGCTGCCGAGCAACGCGCTGGGGAAGCGGAGCCGGTAAGGGGCGCCCATGATGCCGCGGTACCAGTCCCCGTCGCGCGTCAGCTCGGACTTGACCAACCCGCCCTCGGCGGCGGACAAGTCCGATAGCTCGGCGCTGAAGGATTGCCAGTGATAGAGGGCGTTGCCGCGCCGCTCCGCCCGGACCGCCTTCCAGACGAGGGCGGTGCGCTCGTCGACGACGCTCGCGGGCCAGGCCTCCCGCATGCAGGCGACGCACCAGTGGCTCGCCCAATAGGTGCTCGATCCAGAATGCGAACCGGTCAGGTTGAGGACCGATTCGACCTCCAGCACGTGGCTCGGGCCGCCGCAGCGGGCGCAGCGGGGATCATCTTGCTGCAGTTCTTGGTCTTCATCGAATCTCATGGCGGCATCATCGCAATCTGTCCAACTTGCTCGTCAATCTCGACTCATTCAGTTCGTGGGAAGTCCCTGAGGGAGGATTGGCCCCCGAGAACATCCGGGAAGGGTCTATGTTACAGTCGCGGTCATCCTCATGACCGGAGGCCCAAACCGCCATGCACATCGCAACCTCTTTTTGGGCAAAGTTGATTGGGAAGTCAAATTCGGAGGCATCATCCGCAACAGTCCTCGATCATGGGATACAAGTCGACGGCCGAGCAGGGAGCGAAACCGTCGAGTTCCACCAAGTCGTGGACGTCCGACAGGACGAGGGATGGATCTGGAGCACGGTCCAGATCGAAACCGCCGACGGGCACTTCCAGCTCGGTGGCATCTCTAAACGTCGAGCACCGGAATTTGTCACATCGTGCATCAACCATCTTTTCACAGCCCAATCCGAGCCGCTGTATGACCTTCACCAGCAGATCCAGCAACTCGAATCAGCGGATCATTACATCGGCGATCGCCATCTTCGTCCGCTCCGCAACCGCCTTAACGATTCGCCCTTCCACCTGCTCGAGCGCGACGATCTGATTGCGAAGATTGACGACTCCAGCCTCCACGAGACGATTCAAGCCCTGCAGAGCTTCGCCGACCCGACGGAACGAGAGCAATGGAAGGCCGAGTGCAACGAGCGATTCATCGAGCAAGCATCCGAGAATGAGCTATTCGACGTCATCGAGAAAAACAAGCTGACCCCAGAGCAACGCCGTGCCGCGCTCATCGACGAGGACAACAACCTCGTCGTCGCGGCCGCGGGCTCCGGCAAGACGAGCGTTATCGTGGCCAAGGTCGCCTATCTGCTGGAGAAGGGCCTCTGTCGGCCGGACGAGATCCTGTTGCTTTCCTTTACCAAGGCGTCTACGAGCGATCTGCAAGAACGTCTCAGGGAACGCCTACGCGAGCACTTCGATGAGGGGATCGAGGTTCCCGAAGTCAAGACCTTCCACTCGCTCGGCAACCAAATTGTGGGCCACTGCGAAAGCCCTCCTCCAACAGTCCCCAAAGAGGCGGAAGAGAGGCCGAAAAAGAAGCAGCTAATTCGAGAGATCATCGATCAATTGAGAGCTGATCCTGACTTCACATCCACCTTGCTCAACTATTTTCAAAGTCACTTCGCAACCTACCGCAACCCGTTCGAGTTCACCAGCTGGACGGACTACATCGACTACGTTCGCAATCAAAATCTGATCACCTTGAAGGGAGACAACGTCAAAAGCTTCGAGGAGTGTGAGATTGCCAACTTTCTCTATCTGCAAAATGTCAACTACGAATACGAATGCGCGTATCCTCATCTGAACGGTGACGAAAGTCGACGTTCATACAAACCCGATTTTTGTCTCCCCGATGATGTCTATCTCGAACATTTCGCCCTCGGCCATGAGAACCGCCTCCCCGATTTCATGACTCAGTTCGAAAAGTCCAAGTATCTCCAAGACATGGAGTGGAAACACGAGCTGCATGAGCGGAAGAGGACGACCCTGATCACGACGTATAGCTACGAACGGTTCGATGGCAAACTCCTCGACAACCTGGAACACAAACTCAGCCAGCACGGTGTGGAGCTGGTGCCCCGGGACCAAGAGAACGTGTTTGCGGAATTGGAACGGCTGGGGCGTGTGGATCAGTTTACCGAACTCGTGGCTGACTTCATGGATCACGTCCGATCCAATCGACTGGGCGACGATGAGCTGAGACAAAAGGCCGAAACGTGGGCGAATTTCGAGGCTCAACGAGCCCATGCGTTCCTGGATCTTTTTCGGCCCATTCGGCGAGCCTACGAGGCCTGGTTGGAGGACAATTCGCGGATCGACTTCCACGGCATGATCAACCGGGCTGCCGACCATGTTGAGGCCGGTCGATATAGCTCGCCGTACAAGTACATCCTCGTCGACGAATTTCAGGACATTGCCCGAAGCCGCGCCCAGCTTCTGCGGGCACTGAAGGGCCAGCGAGAGGATGCGGTGCTCCACTGCGTCGGCGACGATTGGCAGTCCATCTTCCGCTTTGCCGGCAGCGACGTGGCCATCATGCGGAATTTCGAACAACCGTTCGGACCCACCGAGCACTCCTATCTAACCCAAACCTTCCGGTGCAATACCGAAATAACTCAATTCGCAACCCGGTTCATCCTTCAGAATCCCTCACAAATCGAGAAACAAGTTTCCGCACAGCGCGTCTCGGACGGACCCGCCGTCCAAATCGGCATTCACGATCACGAGGATCGCGAACAACTGATCGAGCGAGCACTGGATCGGATCGCAGACCACGCCGCTGGCCAAGCCAAGCACGTGCTCGTGCTCGGACGCTACAAGGGATCTTCTCCAGACGACATGTCGGCCTTGAAGCACAAATACGATAATCTGAAGGTTGAGGACTCCACCATTCATAAGGCCAAGGGTCGGGAAGCCGATTACGTGATCTTTGTCGGGCTCGACGCCCAACGACGGCCCAGCGAAGGCACGTATGGGTTTCCGACCGATATCGCCGACGATCCGATCATTGAGCTGGCCATGCCGCAGATCGAAGACTTTCCCCACGCGGAAGATCGACGGCTTTTCTACGTTGGCGCAACCCGCGCCAAGGATCGCGCCTTTCTGATCGGGCCCAAACGCGGTACGTCGAGGTTCCTGGAGGAAGTGATCAACCGAGAATCCCATCTCGCGATGTTCGGCCACGATTACCACTCCGATCCGGCTTGTCCCCGTTGTCGAACAGGACGCCTTGTCGAGAGGGAGAGCAACGGGAATCGCTTCATGGGATGCACCCACCATCCGTACTGCCACTTCACCTTCAACCTCAAACTCCTGAACCATTGCCCGTGCTGCGGCGGCGAGGTGACGCTCAAGGGGCCCGGTTACCGTCTCGAATGCGTCAACGGCGACTTCAGCGAGACGACGAAAGCCTGCCCGAGATGTCGGGCAGGCATCCTCATTCATCGGCAGAATTCCAACACGGGGGAATGGTTCAAGAGCTGTTCCAATTTCCGACGCGACCCAAACGTGCCCAACTGCAGGAATTCTGAAGACTTTGCGCAGCAGCCATAATGAGGCCTTGCTCATGGTAGGCCTCTGTTGATTGAGGCACCGTGGTAGGAAACCGCTGGAGCCATGCCGTTGCAATCGGAATTACGCTCAACTCCGCGGCACCGACCGTCGACGACAGGCGGCTAACAAAGTTATTTGTACCTATGCTTCAAAGATGCCGAGATCCACGACAAAAGTGCTTAGAACATTTGGATCACTAATCCAAGGGCAGGCACCTCGGATAGACTCAGACGGTATGCAAGAGCGAGTCGTCTGATATATGTCGATGTTCATACGCAGGTTGTTCCCACGCTGCCCGACCGGCGTGACCACGAATTCTGGCATTCCCCTGCGGGCAGCTCCTCCAGAAAGGTCAAGGGAAGACGGTCCGACAGATGCAGATTCATTTAATGATTCGATGGCATGCGCATGCCATGCAGAGAAATCAGAGGCGACATACTTAGGGAGTCGTCGGTTGATCCGGTCATTTTCTCCTGGAGTCACGATAGGATCCTTCTGAAAGTGCAATCGGCCATCTTTGATCATGACACGGCCGCCCCACTCAGAATAGCGGTCCCTGAGATCACCAGTCAGCAAATGCTTCAAGTGGGTGAGCGTCTCACGCGTTATAAGTTGGCGACTGACCGTGACGTACAACAGTGCTGTTGTGCTAAGTTCTGAGGGATCTGGATCATAGTCGTTTCGGTCAATATTGACGCCTTCTTCACGAGCTGAATCAATCACCTCTTGTCTAAAGGGCAGTGACAAAGCCCTTTCTTCCAAAATGGATTTATACGTGTTTTCAAGCTCGTTTCGCTTAAAGAAGAGATCCCGTTGACTTGTCTCTTGAAGATATTCATACAAATAGCGCCTATCAAGCAACGGCCGATCTTGCGAACTGAGCCCGTTTTGACCAGCCTGGGCTGCCGCGTCTAATTGACGAATAAACTCGAGATCAAGCGAAACCGGGCGCGGTTGAATTGGCTTGTCGGGGAGCTCGTTCGTGGCCAAATATAGAACATCTGGATAAAGATAGTTGACGTTAGCCTGCTCCAATTCCGTAGCAAACACCTGAGGTTGTGCCAGCCATCTCCGATGCCGTGCAGAAGGATTTGTCTCAATCCCCTCTTGCAAATCATAGATCCCGGGATTAAATTTGTGCAGAGTCAGCCATTCTTGCATCATATCTGAAGGAAATAGTTTCCCAAATCGTTGGTGTATCGCTTTTAATCCACGGGACGCGGCCGTCGGCTCGTATGGCTCGACCATATTATCGAGAGTGGGCAAATCGTCGGCTCTTATCTTGTTTAACTCTGTGTAGTTATTTATAGATTTCAATAAATTAATAGCACCTTCTTGCTTAAATTCGTTCAGTCTTCTTTGTGCTTCAGTAATTGCTTTATCGGTGAAGAATTGATTGTTACTGTCATAGTTAAAGTGAGATTGAATAAATTCCATAACCTTATTACTCGAATATCCCAAATGCGGAATTGTAAATGTTGCACTCAAAGAAAGCATGGACCCATATTTCAACAGTTGACGCCTTGAAAGCGGCATAGCTCCCTCCTTATATGCTGGAAAACTCGTTGAGTTTGGAGTTAATGCATTTTATACGACTGGGGCCACCACAGTTTCAAATCCTCACCCAGGCGATACCTCCACAGATCGGGCTCCCTTCAATCTACATTGACCCCATAGCCCTCGCCCTTTATCCTCCGCCCGCTTCGCGATCTCGCGGAAGTCCCTCTGCAGATCGTGCTTGAAGCCCGTCAACGTCGCGTAGCCCTGGCGCAGCAGCGCCTTGTTCAGCATCTCCAGCTCGTCATCGCCGTCCAGGTCGAGATAGACGTAGGCGAGCAAGCGCCCGTAGGAGTCCTTCTTGTCGCCCAGGGACGAGCTCGTCTTGAGCTTCACGCTCGT
>JBDGQN010000110.1:0-3795 GCA_042219055.1 Salinibacter sp.
TAGAGGTCGCCCCACTACTGTCGACCTCGGTGGATTCGGGGAGATTTCTCGACTCCGCTCCGCTATGCTCGAAGTGACTCTACCTCAAAGGAATTGCTTGGGACTGCATTCGTCCGTGTTCGTTGGACTGCTTCTGTGACGTGCGGTATGATAACGGACTGAATTAGGGGATCTGACCACGACGATCAGGTCCCCAAGGCTTCCTGAACGCCTGGTATTCTGTCCGCTGATGTTGGCCGTTCGCGCGGGAACAGCCTGTGGGGAGGCCCAATCGACGAGCGTCTACGAGGCGGAGCAGAATGAGGACGGCGGGCACGCCCTGGCAGAATGCGCGGCGGCGTCCTGGACGGATCAGAGACGTGCGGGGTCGAGTGGGGGATGGTCCGCACGGAGAAGGCACGCCGGGCTACAGCTCCTTCATTTTCTCGGGCGGGATGCGAATGAGGTACCGCTGCTCGATGATCTCTTCGTGCACGTTAAATTGGCCGGTGCCCCGAAAGTCAACGGCGATGTCGGAGCCGTTGATGCGTTTTACTTCGCCGATGCCGTAGTAGGCCGGCTGGGGACCGTAGTAGACGAGCTGGCCCTCGGAGAGGCGATCGTCGCGGCGGGCGTGGCGGCAAAACGCGGGGACCTCGTCGAGTCGATCGAGCCGATATGGGGTGGAGGGGGCGTCAGTGCTCATGGCGCGTTGGGAACTGGTGAATACTGGTCCTCTGTACGGCGTCTTCGAGGGCAGGTTCGCCACGGGCTCCACCGGGGCGCGGGGCGTGTGGGCGGTGAACAAAAATTAGGCCGGGCAACTCTCCACGGGCCGCTGCGTAGGATGAGAGTCCGTCGGGTTCGCCCAGGGACGGACGAAGCACCGCTTGGGCATCGGAGCGGTGCATGCAACTGTACTTGCTTGACGCTTTGCCGCTATGCGCTACGACACGACGATGGTCGACCGACAGGTGGGCCGCAACGCCGAGCTCTTCGCGCAGTCGATTGCCGATCTCGACTCCCGCGCGGACCGCTATCCGTATCTCCGCATTCTCATCAGCCTCATCGACCAGGCGCATCCGGAATGGCGACAGGCGCCCAACAAGGTTGAGCGCATCGCCGAACTCGCCTGCGAGCTGAGCGACGACCAGCTCGATCTCGATGAGGTGAAGGAGGTAATCCGGGTGCGGGACAAGGAGAAAGGATACCGGTAGCAAATTCGGAATTGGGAATTTGGAGTGTGGAGTTGGGGGGGAGGTTCGACCGCTCCCATTGAACTCCCCATTCCAAACTCCCCACTCCTCACTCCGACACCCGGTCGGGATTGGCGTCGACGAAGCTGCCCCAGCCGGTGTAGGACTGGCCGTCGTCGTGCGCGTCGCGGTTTCCGTGGCACAGAGCGATGGCGAGCGCGTCGGCGGTGTCGTGCGTAAACTCCGCGTCGCCGGTCGAGAGGATGGACTGGACCATGAAGCGGACCTGTTTCTTCGAGGCGTTGCCGTTCCCGGTCACCGACTTCTTCACCTCTTTGGGCGTGTACTGGGCAACGGGAAGATCGTGGTTGAGGGCCGCCATCATCGCGGCGGCCTGGGCCCGCCCCAGTTTCAGCATAGACTGGGGATTCTGTCCGTAGACCGGCATCTCGATCGCAAACTCGCCGGGCTCGTGCGTGTCGATAATTTCGACGAGCGCGTCGTAGATCTGCTTGAGCCGGGCGGGGTGGTCCTCGGTGCCCCCGAGGCGGATCGTGTCGAAGGCCACGGGCTGCTCGTCGCCGTCGTTGCGGTCAACGAGTCCGTAGCCGGTGGCGCGGGAGCCGGGGTCGACGCCGAGAATGATCATTGGTCTTGCGGGAGAAAGAAGATAGAACGGGTCCCGAAAGGTCTGCGATAACCCGCTCAATGTCCAACCGGGTCCACGTCCGGGCCGAGGGCCAGGGGACGCCCCTCAATCTGCAGGGTCGTGTAGACGGCCTCTACGTCCGTCAGGTCGTTGATCTTCTCGATGAGGCCCCGTACCTCGTCGCGCTCGTCGGCATCGAGGGAAACCGTTGTCGTGGGTGCACGGACGAGGTCGGAGGCATCAACGTCCAAGTCGGCTTCGTCGAGGGCCTCTTCCACGTCGGCAAACGCATCCCGGGACGTGGTCACGACGTATGTGTCGTCGGTCTCGTCGATCTCCTCCGCCCCGGCCTCCACGGCGATCTCGAAGAGCGTCATCTCCTCCACCGCGTCGGCCGGAATCTCGAAGCGTCCTTTTTGCTCGAACAGGTAGCCGACCGATCCGTCCTTGCCTAGGTTGCCGCCATGGTCGGTAAGCAGGTTGCGGAGGTCCTTCACGGTGCGGTTGATGTTGTCCGTCTCGGCCTCCACGAAGACGGCCACGCCGTACGGCGCATAGCCCTCGTAGGTGACCTTCTCCTGGCCCTCTTCCTCGAGCTCCCCCGTGCCCCGCTTGATCGCCCGCTCGATGGTGTCCTTCGCCATGTCCTCGTCCCGAGCGCGCTCCAGGGCCTGGGCGAGGGCCACGTTCGCGTCGGGGTCGCCGCCGCCCTCGCGGGCCGCCGTCTCGATCTCCTGCGACAGCTTGGCCCAGATCTTCGACTTGCGGCGGTCGTCCTTCTGCTTCTTGCGCTTGACCTTTGCCCACTTGCGCGTGTGTCCGGCCATAGGGATCGAAGATTGGAAATGGAAGGATGGATGCGTCGTTATAACGCCGCAGTGCGGAGATTGATTGCGGCGGGAGATCGATCGCGAGCTGGCTCATGGCACGCGCGGCTGTAAATTCAGACGAACGGTGAAGTCCGTACGCTCGCCACGGAAGTGCGGTTCGGAGTGGGCTTCTCGTTCTGAAGGATCGTCACTCTCCGCTCGGGACGGCCACAAGGAGACTGCTCGTCGCGAGGCACGCCGTAGGACGTTCTCGGTTGTGGAGGGGCGCCAGCCTGTAGGGAGGTTGGATTGTCGCTGCGTGCGGACCTACGGTGAGCGTCGACGGTTTCTTAGCAAAAGAAGCCCCCGGTCGATTTCCCGAAAGGAGGCCCGCGCTGCCCGTGACCGTCCTGTTTCTCGTCCCCGACATTCACGACCTTCAGACCGGAGGCAATGTCTTCAACCGTCGGATGGCCGAGGCATTGCGTCCTGAGACCCCGGTGCGGGTGGTGTCCTGGAACCCGACCGAGGCGCCGGGGGCGGACATCTCGGGGGCGGACGTAATCGTGGCGGACAGCCTCCTGGCGCAGCATCCCGACGCCTTACTGGTCGTGCGGGAGGCCAACCCGACGGCATCTCTCGTCCTTCTGGTCCATTATCTCCACTGCGTCGACCCGCACGCGTCGGACTCCGAGGCTGCTGCGGACGAGCGGGCGACCCTTGCCACGGTCGACGCGGCCATTGCCCCGAGTCGCTTCGTGCGGCAGGCGCTCCTCGACGAGGACCTGCCCGCCGATCGGATATCGGTTGTGCGGCCCGGGCTCGATGGGCGGTACCGAGGGGCGCTGCCCGTTCGCCTACGACAGGAAGCGCCGCGCATGCTCACCGTGGCCAACCTGCTGCCCGGGAAGGAGCTCCGGTCGTTCGTCGACGTGCTCTCTGAGGTGCGGGCGGTGCCGTGGCGGTGGATCCTCGTGGGCGACGCATCGCTCGACCCTGAATACGCCGCGGGCGTCTTCCGGCGCCTCCGGGCGGCCCGCCTGACCGACCGCATGACGTGGACCGGGTCGGTGTCCCCCCCGGCTCTCCGCACGTGGTACGACCGGGCCGACCTGTTCGTCCTCCCGTCCCGCTTCGAGACGTGCAGCCTGTCGACCCGAGA
>JBDGQN010000111.1:0-11898 GCA_042219055.1 Salinibacter sp.
GCAGCGGTTTCCGGTACCGCAGGCCGGGGGTTCGAATCCTCCCGAGCGCACGATTCACGGCCCGCCTGAGAGACGACCTCAGGCGGGCTTTTTCTACAGTCCCCCCCTCAGGCGATCGGTTCTTTTTTACGGCCCCCCACTGCAGAACGATGTCAGTCCGACTGGGCGTGATCGGTGCAGGCAGTGCCGCCGCGGCTGCGACATACGTCGTAGACCATGCGCTCCCCGACGCCGAGGTCTCCGTCTTTGAGAAATCAAGGGGCGTCTGCGGCCGTGCCGCTGCCCGGAGACGCGACGGAACCGTCTACGAGTACGGGGCAAACTACCTCAAGGACGAGGATGACCGGGTCAGCGAACTCGTTACCGGCGAGTTCGACGAGGGCCTCGTTGAGGTCGACGGCCCCATCTGGACCTTCGACGCCGACGGCACCGTCTCGGAGGGACGATCCGCAACCCAGCGACGGTGGACGTACGCGGATGGAATCACGCGTCTCGCCAAGCACCTCTTCGGGGCGACCGGGGCGACGGTGCAGCGCAGGACGCGTATCGTCGATGTCAGCCACGAGGACGGCTGGCGTCTCACGGACTCCGACGGGGACGGCTACGGCCCGTTCGACGCCCTCCTCCTCAATCCTCCGGCCCCTCAGACGGCCGATCTCTTGAGCGACACGGGCGTCGACGCCGCGGATCGTCTCGGGGATGCTGCCGGAACGGTTGGGTACAGATCCGTCTGGACCGCCGTCCTCGGATACGGCTTCGAGATCGACGCGCCCTACTACGCACTGATCAACCCCGACAAGGACCACGACGTGGGCTGGATCGGGCGCGAAGAATGCAAGCCGGGACACGTCCCGGACGGAGAATCGGTCCTCGTCGTGCAGGCGAGCCCCCAATGGTCGACCGAGAGATACAACGATCCCCCCGAGAGCAACGTCGCCGACCTCGCACGACACGCCGCGGAGATTATCGGTGACCGGCGTCTCGCCGACCCGGACTGGACCGACCATCAGGGCTGGAAATACGCGCTGGTCGACGAGGGCATCCGGAACGGCGCGCTTCAGGACGCTGCCGACGACGGCGTGTACGGAACGGGCGACTGGGTCGCAGGCGAGGCGCGACTCCACACCGCAGTCCGAGACGGGTTGGAGACGGGTGAGGCCCTGGCCGCCGCCCTCCACGGCGAATGATGAACGGGCCCCAAGACGATGGACCCCTCCGCGGAGTCGCCCTGCCCCACCGCCGTGCTGACCTGTAACCTCTGAGGGAGCCCCTTCTTGAATCCGATCACAGACGACCCCGAGTTGGGTCACCCCATGCCAATCAACCAATCCACTCGAACGCGCAGGGTCCTCGTTCTCGGTCTGCTGGCCGGTCTGCTCGCGGTCGGGTGTACGGAGCCGACGAGCCGGCCCAGCGCGACGGAGGACCGCCGAGGGGAGGTCATCTACCAGGTGGCCACGCTCAACTCGCTGCTCGGGGGCCAATTCGAAGGGACCGACACTGCAGGCGACTTGACGAGACACGGCACCCTCGGCCTCGGAACCGTTGATCGGCTCGACGGGGAAATGATCATCGTCGACGGGACGGCCTATGCGGTCCGCAACGACGGCACTACCGAGGAGGTCGGTGCGGAGACCGGGATCCCGTTCGGGGTCGTTACCCGATTCGACCCCGACACCACCCTCACGCTCACCCAGGTGGAGAGCTTCGCGGACTTCCAGTCTCAGCTCGACGAGGCGCTGCCGCCCGGAACTCCCCTGTATGCGTTCAAGGTCACCGGCCAATTCGACTCCCTCCAGACCCGCAGCGTGCCCGCCCAAGAGCCCCCGTATCCGGCACTGAAAGAGGTCATTGCCAATCAAAACACGTTCACCTTCAATGACGCCGAGGGCACAATGGTAGGGTTCTACATCCCAGACGTGTTTGAGGGCGTCAACGCGGTCGGGCACCACGCCCACTTTGTGACGGCGCGCCGGAATGGGGGCGGGCACGTCTTGGACGTCCGCTCGTCGATGCTCACGGTTCGGATCGATCGAGCCTCATCCCTTCGGGTGAACCCCAGGGGTCCTGATGCGGAATAAACCGGCCGACAAATCTTCCTCCCGCGTCTGAACAAGCAAAGACGAGCATGGACTGTGTCGCGAAGGGATCCTCCCTACTCCCCCGACGATGGATCCTCCCCCTGCTGCTGCTCGCCGGTGGGCTTGGCGCCTGGCAGAGTCCTTACCTCTCGGATGCCGCCGCCCCGCCCGACGAGCGGCTGACGGACACCTGGCAGCTCCTGAAGGCCGAGAGCAGCCCCATCGACCCGTGGAACACCCTGACCGTCGAGATCAACGCCGGCCCCTCCCGCCTGACACTCCTCCGCCGCTGGCACGGCCCCACCGACTACACGGCGGTCGACTCGATCCACGTCCCCATCGACGGAAGCGCCCACCGCGCGCCCCTCTCGGAGTGGCCCGACAACCGCCACATCGGCGCCACGGTCGATCCCGATCGGCCTCGACGCGTCGCGTCGGAGTGGCTGGACGACGGCCGCACCCTCCGCGTCACGAGCCGCTTTTGGGTACAGGTCTCCCAGGGCACCCGCCGCATCCGAACGGATACCGAGTACCGCGTGGCCCCCGATGGGGATCGGCTCATCGTCCTTGAACGTCGGTCCACTCGCCCCCGGGCCCGCCGATACGTCTTTGAACGCGTGTCGGGGGCACGCCCCGGGAGATAATACCAAATGCGACGATCCACTGTGCATGTTTTCATCCCAAAAATGAACAAAGGGTCGACCGGGGGCCGAGTGGAACGAGGTCATGCTGGTTCAGTGCCGGTCGATTCTCTATGTGATGTTTCGGGAGAAGATCGAAGTGGGGGGAGGTCTGCTCCTTGACCTCCGTGTGTGGGACATGCACATTCATCTTCCGCAAATGGTATAACTCGTGCCCTCGCTTCACCAGACCCCTCATCGCCCCCATCTGCACACCGATGCAGCGTATGAGCGTCTTGTGTTGCGCCCTCCTCCTCGGCCTGGGGACTGCCCCTCTCTCGGCGCAGCCGACCGAGCCGCCCCCGCGGTCGGCCGCCGTGATGCACCTGGAGGCGGGCTGGACGGTGGACGGCGCCCTCCCGACCAAGGCCTTCCTGATCAGCCTCCAGGGCGTCGTCAATCAGGGAGCGCCCCGCCTCTACTTCGTCTATCCGCCGGACTGGACGTACCCGTTTACGGAGCCAGTTGCCGACTACTACCGCGACACCCACAACATCCGCTTCTCGACGATCGAGACGCCCCGAGCGGCCCTGTCGCGCTTCCGCGAGCACGTAGAGGGCTACGTGGTCTGGGACCGCGACGTGCGCACGTCGCTGAACGTGGCGTTCACGCTGGCCGGGCTCGAAAACGCGGTCGTCGTGACGGCGGATCAGATTCCGATGGTCGAGGCGGCGGGGCTGGCGAAGGTGGGCGACTTTCGGGGTCAGTTTACCGGACAGACCGACGCGGAGATCTACCGGTGGGCCTGGACCCGGTACGGCGAGCGCTGTAGCAAGGAGGTGATCGTCTGGATGGGGGGCGTCTCCGGACATCGGATGCAGCCGGGCATTGCGGATTATGGCATTTACCGGAAGGCGTTCTTTACCGATCTGTCGGCGAATCCGCAGGACACCACCCAGTTGGCCCTGGCCGATCGCATTCTGGACTCGATGAACACGGGCGGGCTCGTCATGGGCTGGCACTCGTACGCGAAGGACACGGAGGGACAGCACGTAACCCTCGTGTCGCAGCACGCCCTCGCCATGGAGGGCCTCAACACGCTCCCCAACACCAGCTTCAACACGCAGATCTCCACCACGCCCGGGTTTTCTTTCGAGAACAACCACTCGGTGCCGCCCGACACGACGCTCTCGCCGGAGAAGAAGGTGTACGTGTCGCCGGTCCAGACCGACGGGCTCGGCATCGGCGCGTGGCGCAAGCCGGGGCGCGGCTCCATTCCGTACGCCTGGGAGGTGACCATGAATTGGGCCTGGCTCTCCCCGGCGATCCTTCAGTACTTCTACCAGCAGGCCACGCCCAACGACTACTTCATCGGCTCCCTCTCGGGGCCGGGCTACCTCTATCCGAAGGCCGTCCCCGACTCGATGCGCCCGGCTCTGATCGACGAGGCGAAGCACCTCATGCAGCGGCTCGATCTGCGCGTCTTCGAGACCATGGACTACTCGGAGGGAAATCGGCTTTGGGGCACCGTCGACCTTCCCAAATCCGTCGTCGACGATTACTACGAAGGAATGCCCAATGCCATCGGCTTCATCAACGGCTACGGCCCGGCGTCCACGTTCGACCTGCGCGACGGGCGTCCCTTCGTGTCGTACGACTACTACCTCAGTCCGGACCGCCCGAAGGAAGCAGTCCTCGCCGATCTCCGCGAACTGGCGCGTCTGAACCCGGAGCGGCCCTACTTCCTGCTGCTCCACGTCCGGCAGCGGAGCTCCATCGAGCGCGTCAAGAGCATCCTCGACGCCCTCGGCGACGAGTTCGAGGTCGTGGCCCTGGACCGGTTTCTGAAGCTGGCCGCCGGCAATCCCACGTTCGAGTATCCCCGCTACCGCGGCCCTCCCCCGAAGGTCCCGCCGACCCGACGCCCAGCGCACACCGGAGTGCCTTTCCCCTCCTCCCCCAAAAAGCACTGAACGCCGCCTCGCCTCCATCTTCCAGACTGGACGTCTCTTCCTCTACTCCCACGCTCTCCATCCCTACACCCAGAACGAAATCCGCGTGAGAGGAATGCCAGAAACACGTTATTCTTCGCCCGCTCCGGACGCGTCCCGCTGCCCGCCTCGAACAACCCGTTTCCCGCGAGTGTCTCAGTGTCCAGGGACACGTCCCCTCTTCTTAACGCCGTTGATTTCCCTCCGCTCCGATCCCCTTGCTCAATCCCGTCCGCGCCACACTTGAAGGCATCGGTCGCCTGCTCGTCCATCTGAACCTCATCGGACGCCCCCGGGCCCAGCGGATTTCGGACCTGGCCTGGCCGCGCGTTGTGACGGGGCTGGCCCGGATGTCGAAGGCGACGGCCGACGTGGGGATGGTCGGTCTTGCCCTGGGTCCTGCCGCCATCGCGGGCGTGGGCTACGGCGTGCCGTACTGGACGATGACGTTCATGCTCGGGGGCGGCATCGCCGGGGGCACCATCCACCTCGTGTCCCAGCGGTACGGCGCGGGGCGACGCGGCGACATCGACCGGGCCGTGAAGGTGAGCATCGGGGCCGCTCTCCTCGCCACACTCCCCCTGGTCGTCGTCTTCTGGACCCTGCCGGAGCCGCTCATTCGGTTGATTGGGACCGGGGAGGAGGCCATCGCGTACGGGACGCGCTACCTCCGTGTGGCGAGCCTGGCAATGCCCTTCGCGGCCCTCAACCTGATCGGCAGCCGCACCCTCATTGGGATGGACGACGCGTGGACCCCGATGATCGTTCGGGCCGGGGGCGCGGTGGTGAACGTGGCCGTGAACGCGATCCTGATCTTCGTCTTCGACCTCGGCGTGGTTGGCGCGGCGCTTGGGACGGTCGTGGGCAGCATCGGGGGGGTGTTCATTTTCGGATGGGGCTTCACGACCGGGCACCTTCCCCTCATCGGAGAACTTCCCCTCCGCATCGACTGGTCGGCGCCGTACTGGGACGCGGACGACGCCAAGCACCTATCGCGGGTCTCGACGCCCCTCGCGCTGCGGAAGGTGGCGCAGAACGGCGGGCAGTTTCCCCTCCTCGCCATCGTGAGCCTCTTCGGCCCCACCGTGGTCGCGGCGTTCGTGGTCGCCCTCCGCGTCCGCGCCCTCATGAACACGCCCGGCTGGGGCTTCGGCCTTGCCTCCAGCAGCCTCGTGGGCCAGTCGCTCGGCGCCGGGCACGAGGCGGAAGCGACCGACTACGCCTGGGACACCCTCCGCTTCACCATCGCAGCGTACGTGCTGGTGGGCGTCGCCGTCTTCCTGGTGGCCGGGCCGATCAGTGCCCTGTTCGTGACGGATGCCGCCGTGCAGTCCACGACGACCGCGCTCATCCGCGCCGCGTGTGTGAGCGTGCTCCTCTGGGGCGTGATGAACGGGGCGATGGGGCCGCTCCGCGCGGGCGGCGACACGACGTGGCCCTTCTACGCACAGCTCGTGGGCCTCTTCGGCTTCGCTCTTCCCCTCGCCTACCTCGGCGCCACGACGCCGCTGGGCCTCTGGGGCCTTTACGGGGCCCTGTTCGTGGAGACGGGCGTCCCCGCCGCGATCATCTACTACCGCTTCTGGACCGACAAGTGGAAGCGCATTAGCCGGGCGCACCGGGAAGCAGCTGTAGGCAGCACGTAGCAGCCGCCTGCGATCGTGAGGGGCAGGCGCGTTCGAGCGCGGTCTGTCATCTGGAGTCCTACGTGTAGGAGTATGGGCGTGTGGGCGTCAGTAAATGAGCCGTCGCCCATACGCCCAAACGCCCAGACGCCCACACTGAACAACGAATATCGGGCAACGCTCAGTGGGCGGTGTGGCGGAGTCGGTGATCAAAGGCCACCGCCATCCATCAAAATCGCAGGGTAAAGACCGCCCCCTCTCCCTCCTCCGAGCGGACCGACAGGCGTCCGCCGTGCAGGCGCATGATCTGGCGCGAGAGGCTCAGCCCGATGCCCGACCCGTCCTCTTTGGTCGTGAAGAAGGGGACGAAGATCTTTTCCTGCACGTCCTCGGGAATGCCGGGCCCGTTGTCTTCCACCTGAAGGACGGGGCGACTCCGCCGGTCGACGTAGGCCCGAAATTCGATGCGGCCCTGTTCGGTGTCGGGGTCCTCTTCGACAGCCTGCACGGCGTTCAGGGCCAGGTTGATTAGCAACTGGTCCAGCAGATCCGGGTCCGCGGAGAGGGTCAGGTCCGGCGGATCGACGGACACCGACACGTTGAGGTCCTGCTCCTCGATCTGGGCGCGGAGGAGGCTTTGCACGTTGTCGAGGAGGTCTCGGGCGTCGAGCACCTCAAACTCGGGCGAGGGGATGTCGGTGAAGCTCTTGTAGGCGTCGACGAAGTTGATGAGGCTCTCGCTGCGCCGCTCGATGGTGTCGACGGCCTCCCGGGCGTCGGTGGCCTGGTCGGCCGTGATGGAGCCGTTGTCGCCCGGGTCCTGAAGTCGGCGCGAGGCGGTGGAGGCCAGCGACGAGATGGGGGCCACGGAGTTCATGATCTCGTGGGTAAGGACGCTCGTGAGCTGCTGCCACGCCTCCATCTCCTTTTCCTCCAGTTCGTTGCGCAGGTCCTGAATCGAGGCGAGGGCGTGGGGCTCTCCCTGCAGCTGGAAGCGTCTTACGCGAACGGCGAGCTGGAGCGTGCGGTCCTCCTCCTCCACCCGCACCATCGCCTGTTCGCCCGAGTCAAGCGTATGGAGCGCGTTCGCCAGATCGTCGCTCACTCGTTCGAGCGCCTCCACGTGCCGGATGGGCCCGGTGCGGAGGAGGCGCCGCGCCGCCGTGTTCATGAGCTCCACCTCCCCGTCGGTCTTGTACGTGATCAGGGCCACGCCGAGGTGCTGCACCACCTGCTGCAGGTATTGGACCTGCCGCTCTTTCTCGGCCCGCAGCCGCCGAAACTCCGCCGTCACTTCCTCGAAGGCGTCACGCAGGTCCTCAAAAATCGCACCCCGGTCGTCACTCGTAAAGCGGCGGGTGAAGTCGGCGTAGCGCACCGACTCCAGGAAGCGCGTGAGATCGCGCGTGGTCTTCTCGGTGTAGCGCACCAGCGAGATGGCCACCGGAATCGCGCAGGCTCCCAGAAGGCTGCCAGGCAAATACAGCTGTAGCCCCAGTATGAGGTACGCCGCCCCCGCCACGAGGGCCGCGATCGCCGCGACGCGGAGGGCCACCTGGATGCGAAAGCGCCTGTGCATTTGCGAAACGGGGGAATGGGCGAAAGGGCGAATGGGGGAGAGGGTGTTACTCCGTGTCGTACCGAAAAGAAGGGTCCTGGGCGGTGTCGGCAGGGCCGCACCACTTTTCGGGAGCGCTCATCATGCGAACGAGGCCCCCGCAGATCTAATCGTACTGCTCGTCCAGTTCCCGAAAGGGGTCTTCGTCGCTATACTCAGACGAGCGCGCAAACCGAAGCCACGTACGGGTCTAGGACGCCTCCGCGTCTGCGTCGGGCAGCTTGCTGACAAAATGTTTGCGGTACCGCCGCTTCCGCCACGCCTCCGAAAGATTCGCAAAGACTGCCCGCGACGATCGCCGAATCTGATCGGTCAGCGCGTACCGCTCCACCTTCGGCCATTTTTTGGACTGCTTAAAGATCTCCATTGATGAACGAAACGCCGTCCGGTACACCTCCAAATCCTCTACCCGATCAATCGCCATAACCGTTAATCGTAGTGACATGCATGAGATCAGAACTTCGCCCCTTCTCCCTCTCCCCCTCTCGCCCATTTGCCCACACTCACAGACCGTATTTCTCAATCCGGCGGTAGAGGGCACGGCGGGAGATCCCGAGTTCCTCGGCGGCCTGGCTCACGTTGCCGCCGTGCTTGCTGAGCGCCTGCCGCACGGCCTTTTGCTCCAGGTCGTCGAGGTTGAGCGTGTCAAAGGAGGGCTCTTCCGCCCCCGACGACTCGGGCGACGGGGCGGAGAATCGCAGGTCGTCGGGGGTAATCTCGGTCGACTCGCTTAGGATGACGGCCCGCTCGACGGTGTGCTTCAGCTCCCGCACGTTTCCGGGCCAGTGGTAGTGGCACAGCGCAGCCCGGGCCTCCTCGGAAAACCCTTCGGTCGGGGCCTCATACTTCTGCGCGTACTCGGTCAGAAAATGCCGGGCGAGGAGAAGCACGTCGTCGCCCCGCTCGCGCAACGGCGGAAGATCGATCTCGACGGTGTTGACGCGGAAGAGGAGGTCCTGCCGGAAGTCGCCGGCGTCCATCATCTCGTAGATCGGTTGGTTCGTCGCACACACCAGTCGGATGTCGATGGGCCGCGCCTCCACGTCACCCACCCGGGTCACCTCCCGTCGCTGGAGCACCGTGAGGAGCTTCTTCTGCAGCTCCATGGGAATGTTGCCGATCTCGTCCAGGAAGAGGGTGCCCTCGTCGGCCGCCTCGAAGCGTCCGGCGCGGTCCGACTCGGCCCCGGTAAACGCCCCCTCGACGTGCCCGAAGAGCTCGCTCTCGAAAAGCGACGGACTGAGCGCCCCCAGGTCCGCCGTCACGAACGGCTCATCGGCGCGATCCGAACGGCGGTGCACGGCCCGGGCCACCAGCTCCTTGCCCGTTCCGTTCTCGCCGAGAACGAGCACGTTGGCGTCCGTGCCGGCCACCTTCCGGATAAGGTCGAATACCTCCTGCATGGGTTCACTCTCCCCAATGATGCCCTCGAAGCCGGGCTCGTCGTCGGACGACCCTCCATTGGGACGATCCGCCATCTCCCGGTCACCGGTCTCCTCGGCCGCGGCGCGCGTCTGGTACAGCTTGATCGCCGCCTGCACGCTGGCCACCAGTTCCGGGTCCGTCCACGGCTTTACGATGAAGTCGGCCGCGCCCGCCTTCATGGCCCGCACCGCCTTGTCCACGTCGCCATACGCCGTGATCATGACGACCACGGCTCGGGGATCGATCGACTGAATTTTGTGCAACCACTCGAACCCTTCGCGTCCGCTGGAGGCATCCTGCTGGAAGTTCATGTCGAGCAGGATCGTGTCGTAGTCGTTCTCTTCCAGGAGCGACGGAATGGACGAGGGATCGGTGGCCGTGTGGACCGTGTCGACGTGCTCCTTCAACAACAGGCGGAGCGCGGTGAGCACGTCCCGATTGTCGTCGACCACGAGCACGCGACCGTCGGAGGCGGTCGAGGGTGACGCAGGAGAGGCAGACATGACGACACCGAGAAATCAGCGGGAGATGCGTCGTGAGCCGTGATCCGTGATGCGTGATTCGCTACGGAAGGCCCTCTTTTTATCACGCATCAGGCCGTGACCGATCAACAGCCAGCGGGCGAATGCGCACATCCCAATGTGCGGATCCGCACACTGATCCGACCGGGCTCCCCCGCAGGCGTCGCTGCGGGGCCGTCAGGGATCCTGGTACGTCCGTTGCAGGACGCATATGTGCAGAACCCTTGACCGCAGCCCCGCGCAACAATCGATCCTGCCCGCGCCCGCATGACGCCTCCGAACTCGACGGCTTCTCCCGACGCCCCCTCGTCCGACGGCACGACGACGTCCGACTCCCCCCTCCTGCAGGACACGTCCTCCTCAGGGGGTGGTACCGGCGAAGGCGTCGACCGCAAGATCGAGACATCCTTCTTCACCCCGAAGCGCATTGCCATGAGCCTCGCGGCCCTGCTCGCCGTCGGGGCGCTGGCGTACGGGGTCTGGACGACGGCCACGGGCGGACAGGTCTATAACGTCGACCGATCAAAGGTGACCATCTCAACGGTGACCCGGGGCGACTTCCAGGAGTTTATCGCGGTTACGGGCACGGCCGTGCCGGAGCAGACGGTCTATCTCGGGGCCGTCGAGGGCGGGCGAGTCGAAGAAATCTATCTCGAGGAGGGCGCGATGGTGGAGGCGGGCGACCCGATCCTGCGGCTCTCGAACAACGACCTCCGCCTTCAGCTCGCCCGCACCGAGGCCCGCCTCGCCGAACAGCGAAGCCGCATGCAGCAGATCCGGATGGACATGGAGCAGCGTCGGCTTCAGCTTCGGCGGGACCTGGCCCAGATCCGGAACCAGATCCGGCAGCTCGAGCGACAGTTTCGCCGCCAAAAACAGCTTCACAAAAAAAATCTGATTGCGGATCAGCGATTCGAGCAAACCCGCGATGACCTTCAGTATCAGCGCCAACGGCTGAAGCTCACCCGCTCGGCCTACCGGCAGGATTCGCTGAGGTACCGGTCGCGCCTCGACCAGCAGCGTACCCAGCAGCAGCGCCTCGACCAGCGCTACGAGGCGATGCAGGAGGCCATCGCGAGCCTCACCGTCCGTGCGCCGATCGACGGGCAACTGACGTCCCTCAACGCAGAGCTCGGACAGATCATCAGCGCCGGGACGCGGGTCGGACAGGTCGACAAGATTGACAGCTACAAGCTGCGCGCCCAGATCGACGAGTTCTACATCGAGCGCGTGCGGCACGGCCAGACGGCCACCACCCAGGCCCTCGGGGACACGACCTACACGCTCACCGTCGATCGCGTCTACCCGGAGGTCGAGAACGGGCGCTTCGAGGTCGATCTCGCCTTTACGGGGGCCTCGCCCTCCGACCTGCGCCGGGGGCAGACCGTGCGCCTGAAGCTTCAGCTCGGCCAGCCGCAACAAGCGACGCTCCTACCGCGGGGCGGGTTCTACCAGAGCACCGGGGGCAACTGGGCTTACGTGCTTACCGAGAGCGGCGACGCGGCGGTCCGCCGGCCGATCCGCCTCGGCCGCCAGAACCCGAACTACTTCGAGGTGCTCGGGGGGCTGACGCCGGGCGACAAGGTTATCACCAGCAGCTACGACACCTTCGGGGACGCCGACCGACTTTCTCTTGAATGAAAGTGTTGGGGTGTTTGGGTGTTATTGTGTTTGTTTGAGTAAACTCAACACTTGAGGTTCCAAACATTCCAAACAGTATCATGCCAAAGATCGAACGATTCGAGGATCTTCGATGCTTGAAGAAAGCCCGAGACCTGACGAGTGAGGTGTATGAACTGACAAAGTCCTCAGGCCTCTCTAACGACTATCGGCTGCGCGATCAGCTGACAGGGGCGCAGTCTCGACAATGTCGAATATTGCCGAAGGATTTGCCCGCTACAACAAGAAAGACTTTATCCGTTTTCTCGACTACGCCCAGAGTTCCGCCGCCGAGGTCAAGGGTTTGCTGTACGTGGTCCTCGATCAGGACGTTGGACACCGTGAACGGGTGGAAGGA
>JBDGQN010000112.1:0-8845 GCA_042219055.1 Salinibacter sp.
GGTGGGTTAGTGGGTTGGTGGGTTAGTGGGTTGGTGGGTTAGTGGGTTGGTGGGTTAGTGGGTTGGTGGGTGTCTATTGGACAGAGGGAGAGCGGTGTCGGTCGGGGCTGAGGGAGTTGAGGAGGGGGGAGGCGGTGTTGGGGGGCGGCAGTAGGGCAGAAGGAGCAGTCGACGGATGAGGGCGGGCGACAAAGGTCGTGAGGAAGTCGTAGAGCAGGTTGTCCACCTCCGTCGTGTCCGCCAGGTTGTTCAGAACGCGCTGTACGGTTTCCTCATCGGGCAGGGCCGACCGGTAGTACTCGCGGTACACAAGGATGCGCTCTCGCTCCCGCTCGGCGTTGAGCTCGCTGTGGAACTGTGTCGCGTAGACCGGACGGTCGTCCATGCGGTAGGCCTGGTTCGGCTGGTCGTTGCGGGCCAGCTCCGTAGTGCCGCGGGGAAGTTCCACCACCCGATCGTGGTGCCCCATGTTGGCACGGAACCGAGACGAGAAGCGGTAAAAGAGCGGATCCTGCCCGCCGGCGTCCGTCAGCTCCACCCAGCCGCATCCGAGTTCGGAGTGGTCGGGGTCGTGAACCACCGTTCCCCCGAGTGCACGGGCGATGACCTGGTGGCCCCAACACGAGCCCAGGATCGGAAGCTGGCGGTCCACGGCGCGCCGGACGAGGTCGTGGAGCGGCTCGGTCCAGGGGTAGGTCTGTGTCGCGGAGTACTTGCCGGCCCCCCCGATGAGCAGAGCATCCACCTCGTCGAGCTGATGAGGGGCGGGCTCGTCTCCTCGGGCCACGTTCACGACGTGGAGTTGATCAGGGCGAAGGCGGGCCCGTTCCAAAAAACACGACTGCTCTTGGGTTTCCATCCGAGGCGCACTCCGGCACTGTACCAGGAGGACGCGGATGGAGGCGAATGTGAGGGGAGAGTCCAGCATGAGCAACGTCCGCCCCTCGACCGGCTCGGGCGAGGAGGCGCACTGAGTACACAGGGAATGACGAAAAGGCAAGCACATCTGTCTGTACGCTGAACGGAGGGAATGGTTGAAGCCCCCGGAAAGACTCATGAGGCCGTCTCCGTCAGAAGGTCGCCGAAGTTGCGGCGGAGGGTGCGGTAGAGGCAGTAGAGGGGAAGGCCCACCACGTTGTAGTAATCCCCCTGGATGCGCTCGACGAAGAAAGGGGCCGTGTGGTCCTGTATGCCGTAGCCCCCTGCCTTGTCCATGGGCGAGCCGGAGTCGACGTACGCGCGAATCTCCGCGTCCGAGAGGGGGGCGAGGACGACCTCCGTTCCTTCGACCGCCGTCGTCTCGCGGTCGGTGGCCGCCTGCGCGAGTGCGATGCCGGTGTAGACCATGTGGGCGGTGCCACTCAGCCGACGGAGCATATCCCGGGCATGGGCCGGGGCTTCGGGTTTGTTGAGGGTCTCACCGTCGTGCGACACGACCGTGTCGGCGGCCAGCACTAAGGCCGACGGATGTTCGGCCGCCACGGGCTGCACCTTGCGCTGGGCCAGTCGCTGGACGACCCGGGCGGGAGGGGGGGATGCATTCAGGGTTTCGTCCGCAGGACTCACCTGCACCCGGAAGGGCACCTCGATGCGGTCGAGCAGGGCCTGTCGGCGCGGGGACTGTGAAGCCAGGATGAGCGAGGTTGATAATTGGAGAAGCGGGTTCATCGAGTGGGGCATACGATGTGCGACAATGGCGAACGGGAAACGCACCGGGAGCGTGAGGGTATTCAAAACCACGAATCAGGCGATCGGCTACTATCCACGCTCAGGGCGGTTGGGGGGTAACATTTCGGTCGAGCGTCCGGAGCCACTATTGCTTCTGACGTGCGGAACGAGTTCTGGATGCATGGGCACGGGACGTGGAAGCGAGAAGAGCACGGGCGTTCAACCGTTTCGTCCAGCAGATGAGCAGACCCCCACCGTCGGCTGCGATCGCCGTGCCTGCGTGCCACCGCAATCGATACTGGTTCTGAAAACGACTTGCGTTCTGTTGTCTTTGCTTCGTACCGGGAGGATTCAATATGACCGTCCTGTGTGTTTGCAATCACAAGGGAGGGACTGGCAAAACGACGACGGCCATTCACGTCGCGGCGGCGCTCGGTCTCTCGGGCTGGCGCACGCTCGTCGTCGACCTGGACCCGCAGGGGTTTCTCACGCGGACGATGGGTCTGGAGGAGCCGTCCCCCGAGCAGTCGGTGGCGGCCTTTTTCGATCCGGACGCCGATCCTCATCAGATAGAGCCGCGGGAGGCCGGCGGCTTTGAAGTCATCCCTTCCTCCAGCACCCTCACCCGTCGCATGCGGGACCTCAATAAGCCAACCGATGTCCTGTGGATGCGTGAGGCGTTTCAACGCCTGGATCTGGAGTACGATCTCATTCTCTTCGACACGGCCGCCGCCGTCACCGTCTACAGCCTCAACGCGCTCGTCGCCAGTCGGCACGTCCTCATCCCCGTACTTCCGGAGTATCAGCCCGTCGTGGGGGGGGAGCAGACCTACCAGACCACCCTGATGGTCGAGGACAAGCTCAATCCGCTTCTGGAAACCCGGTCGTTTCTATTCACGCAAGTCGATGAACGGAAACGGATGCACCAAACCTATCGCGAATACGTCCGGGAGAAGTACGGCGCTCAGGTGCTGGACAACATTATTCGGACCAGCACGTCGCTGGCTAAGATGCAGGACGGAAAGACGACGATCTTCGATCACGACCCCAACTCCCGCGGGGCCATCGACTACGCCAACGCCACCGACGAGCTGATGGAGCGCCTCCGGAAGGAATCCGAGAAGAAAGAGGAGCAGGTGCGATCGGCCTCGTCGGACCCCATCGAAAGCACGCCCGAACTCAACGAAGTGCTGGACTCCTGAGTAGAACGTCTCAAATCGTGTCGAGCCGCTCAATATCCGCCTCCGACCACGCATAGAAGTGGCGGTCCGTCGCTTTCAGGGTCTCCACGCAGTCGTTGTAGAGCGCCCGCGCCGATTCCACGTCGGGGTGCGTCGGTTCCGGGTGCGCCTCGATCCAGCGCCTTAGGTCGCGCAGGGCACGGGGCGAGTACGTGTCGAGGTCCCCCTCGGTCTCAAACAGCGCGAGCTTTTTCTCCTCTTGTCGGAGCGTGTAGATCAGGATCCAGATGGAGACGCCGAAGAAGGCCACTACGCAAAAAAGCATCGTGGCCCAGACGTCGAGGGAAAGTCCGAGCATGACTTAACTAGCGTCTTCGTTCAGAAGAATGTCGCGGCGGCCCTCCAGGTACGACATGAGCGCATAGCCGAAGACGGGCACGCCCACGAAGACGGCCACGCCCCCGATCATCTGCGGCGTACCATAATTGGTCCAGGCATAGTTGCCAACGATGCCGAGCATCACGAGCGGGATGACGTACTGCACGACCGGATTCCAGAGTGGACCGACGTAGAGGCCGGAATTGCGATTGATTTCCAGGACCCGGAGCTTTTCGGGGCCCAAATTGCGAAACTGATTTGGTCCCATGGACCATCCGATGGCGCCGATGAGAGCAAGGGTGGCGAGGGGAAGCCCAAAGTTGCCAAACACGAAGTCCAGGAAGCCGAGGACACCCGGCCAGTAGGCACTGGGAATGCCGAGAAGCCAGATGCTTCCGCAGACCCCGACGACCGTTTGCTCGCGGCTGAGCGCCGTTTCCTCCGTTAGGGTCGTGACGCTGACCTCCGTAATGAGGATGGCGGAGGTGAAGGCGGCGAAAAAGAAGCCGAGAAAGAACAGAATGGCCCAGAATGCCCCGCCGGTCATTTGTGGGAAGACCTGCGGCAGGGACACGAAGGTGAGGCTGGCCCCGGAAGCGGGATCGAGGTCGAACGCGAAGACGATGGGAAAAATGGCGAAGGCCGCGAGGATGCCGACGCTCGAATTGCCGATCACTGTAAAGACCCCCCCGCCGATTGGAATGTCATCGTAGTCGGGCAAGTAGCTGCCCACGGTGAGCGCGATGCCCCAGCCGAGGCCGGTGGAGAAGAGAACCTGTCCGAGGGCCGTGACCCAGGTCTGGCCCAGTGCGAGCTTGCTCCAGTCGACGCCGAACGTGAACGCGAGTCCGTCGGCCGCCCCCTCCAGGGTGAGCGCCCGAACCGTGATGGCGACCAGGGCGAGAATGAGGCCGGGGACGGCGTAGATCACGAGCCGCTCCACGCCCCGCCGGATGCCGAGATACAGCACCGCCCCGACCAGCGCCATCACGGCCGTGTGCGTCCCAATCGTGCGCACTGCGCTGGCGCGGAAGCTGTCCCAGAAGGCTGCCGGCTCGAACCCGCTTGCGGTGAACGTACCGAGCAGCGAGTGGATCGCGTAGTAGAGCGTCCACCCTACCACAGGCGCGTAGTAGGACATCAGCGCCACGTTCACGACCAGCACCACCACGCCGAGTCCCACCATTCCCCGGGTCGTCGCCACCTTCCGGAAGGCGCCAATGACGCCCTGCCCGGCGTACCGGCCGAAGCCCACCTCGGCGATGAGGCCGGGAATGGCCAGCACGAGCAGGAGCACAAAGTAGGCAAGAACGAATGCTCCGCCGCCATTTTCGCCCAGGACATATGGAAACCGCCAGATGTTGCCGGCCCCTACCATTGCTCCGAGCATGGCCATCAAAAATCCGAACCGCGACCCCCACTGGGCGCGCGAAAGCTCAATGTTTTGGTCAGACATCAACGCCTCGTCGCTGTGCAACGATTGCGAGCGGATCCAAGGTAGGCACAATGGATCGGAATTTCGAACGGAAGGGGTGGGAACGCAGACGGATGTGTGGAGGAGAGAAAGGCGAGGGGGGAATCGTGGGGCGCGACGGGGAAGGACCACCTGTGGGGACTGCCGGTTTTCGCACCCGTCCCGAAGTCTCTCCGGGGCCTTCGCCGATCTTTGCTCAGCCTACGCCGTTTCTCCCTATGATCGACTCGTTCAAGGCGGCCGCCGATGACGTGTATCCGGAGGTCGTGGCCCTTCGTCGCACCCTGCATCGACACCCGGAGCTGTCGGGAGAAGAGCATGAGACGGCGCGGCGGGTGGCGGAGTGGCTGGACGACCTCGGACTCAAGGTGCGCACCGGGGTGTACGGCACCGGCGTGGTCGGGACGCTGGACGGTGGGAAGCCCGGTCCGACCCTGCTACTGCGAGCGGACATGGACGCCCTTCCGATTCAGGAGGAGACTGGACTCGACTTTGCCTCGGAGAACGAGGGGGTGATGCATGCCTGCGGGCACGACCTTCACACCTCCTCGCTCCTGGGAACGGCCATGATTCTGGCGCGGCACCGTGAGGAGGTGCACGGGCAGGTGCGGTGTTGCTTTCAGCCCCACGAGGAGCGTATCCCCGGCGGGGCCAAATTTATGATCGACGAGGGGGTGATGGAGGCGAGCAATGGCATCCCGGCTCCCGAGGTGGCCTTCGGCCAGCACGTGAAGCCGGACCTGCCCCCTGGCACCCTCGGCGTGCGGCCCGGCGGGTTCATGGCGTCGACCGATGAGGTGTACGTGACGGTGCAGGGAGAGGGCGGCCACGCCGCGAATCCGCACGAGGGGGTGGATCCGGTCTACGTCGCCAGCGAAATCGTCACTGCCCTGCAATCGCTCGTCAGTCGCCGATGCCCCCCGGGCGTGCCGTCTATTCTCACCGTCGGGCGCCTCGTGGCGGACGGCGCGACGAACGTGATCCCCGACAGCGCGCGGCTGGAGGGCACCTTTCGGGCAATGGACGAGGCGTGGCGCTTCCGGGCCCACGCGCTCTTTCGGCAACTTGTGCAGCGGACGGCCGAGGCGCACGGGGCCACCGCCGAGGTGGAGGTGCGGGAAGGCTATCCGGCCCTCCACAACGCTGAGGCCACGACGTCGCTCGTGCAGAAGGCGGCCCGCGAGTACGTGGGACCGGACCGGGTGGTAGACGCGGACCGGTGGTTTGCGGGAGAGGACTTTGCGTATTTTCTTCAGGAACGGCCCGGCACCTTCTATCAGCTCGGCGTGGGCAGCGAGCACGGCCTCCACACCGACCAGTTCGATCCGGACGAGGAGGCCCTCCGCACGGGCACGGGCTTCATGGCGTATCTCGCGTGGCGGTACGGGCGCACGCAGGGCCGGGGAGACTAAGGGGCGGCTGCCGGCCCCTCGGCGGCGCGTCGTGTTCTTCCGTACCCACTGCTTCGATTCTCGAATGGCAAATCAAGTCGACGACCCGGAGAAGGGGCTCAACATCGTCCGGCTCGCTCTCATTGCCGGGACGGCGATCTTCGGTCCCGTCGCCTGGATGGTGGCGAGCATGGAAGACATTGAAGTGTTCACCGGCAACGAGGTGTACATCTGGATCGGACTCACCGTCTTCTTTCTTTCGCTCTTCGGCGGGATCCTCCTTGCCCGTTCCAAGTGGCGGGTCGCCGATACGTTTGAGGAAAAACGATCCGCAAACATCATCGGCTGGGCGCTCGCCGAGTCGGCGGCGCTCATCGGTGGACTCTACATGATGGTTGGCGGTACGCCCGCGTTCTTCGGGGCGGGCTTCGCGCTCCAACTGTTGGCCTCGTTTGTGCTTCTTCCGGTGCCGGAGCACTGAATCCGTCGTTTGCTCTGAAAGAAATGGATGCCTATTTTGAGCGCCGAGCCTCCGTTCTGCGCACAAATTGAGGGGTCGCATGGACCAGCACCTCGAACTCCGCAATCACGCAAGTATCATCGGTCCGGCCACGGATTTTGCGTACCGGTGGGGCCTCAACGTGGGGCTGACCGACGAGAAGGCGCGGCGGCTGGCCCTGGCGGTCGACGAGATCGTGACGGATGTGGTCCGGTTTGCGTACCCGGGCGAGGAGGCAGCCTTCCAGATTGCGTTCCGGACCGACCTGTCGACCGCAGAAGTCATCATCCAGGAGCAAGGCGTGCCGTTCGATCCCTCGGCGGTGGCCTACGAACGGGCGCAGGCCGTGGAGAAGGGCGATTTCAATCGGGCGGGGTACGCGATTGTGGAGCACTGCGTGGATGAGGTGCAGTTTCTGACCAAGGGCGCCGAGGGCAAGGAATTCCGGCTCGTCCAACACATCGAGGCCGAACACATCGTCGACCTAGCGCCGGCCGAGGTGGTGGCGGACACGTCGGTGCCCGGGGACGACGTGTCGTATGCCCTGGAGCCCGCAGTGCCCGCCGACGCGATGGACATTGCGAAGCTCATCTACCGCACCTACGGGCACACCTACTCCAAGGAAGAACTTTACTACCCTGAAAAAATCGAGCAGGCCCTCCGCAACGACGAGAAGTTCGGCGTCCTGGTGCGGACCGAGCACGGGGCGGCGGTGGGAAACTTTGCAGTGCTCCGGGACGACGACTCGGCGATCGGGGAGGTGGGGGAGGCGGTGGTCGATGTGAATCACCGGCGGCAGGGACTCATGACCCGTATGCTGGAGGCGCTCGTGGAGGCGGCCGAAGACGAGGGGCTTGTGGGCGTTTACGGGACCGCCGTGACGGCCCACGAAATCAGCCAGCGGGCCAACGCTCGATTCGACTTTGTGTCGTCGACCCTCAATCTGGCGTACCAGCCCCGGGAGCGGTTCACAGGCCTCCTGGACGACTACCCGCAGCCCATCTCCACCCTCATCGACTTCAAGCCCCTCGTTCCGTACGACACGGTTCGGCCCCACCTGCCCGCCCCCTATGCGGACCTCCTCACGGCGGTGTACGACGCGCTGGGCGCCACTGTGGAGCCGCCCCCGGACGACGCTCCGGACACGCAGCGATCGGACGAGTCGGCGATCGATGCCCGCATCGAGTACGGATTTCGGCACGCCACGCTCGTGGTGGACGACGTGGGACGCGACGTTGTGACGCAGGCGGAGCAGACCATCGAAGACCTTGACGGCACCGAGTTGAATGCCCTCTACGTGGATCTGCCGCTGCGGAGTCCCCATACGCCCGCCGCCACCGCCCAACTGCGCGACGCGGGATTTGTCCTGGGAGGACTCGTCCCTCGTTTCCACCGCGAACAGGACCACCTCCGCCTCCAGCGCCCCTTCGTCGACCTCGATCCGGAGGCCATCGTCGTATACTCCGACCTCGCGCATGCTCTCAAGGAGCAGGTAATTGGCGAACTGCAATGACGTACGAGCGAGACGGTGACACCCTGACGGTCCACTTCCACCGTGATTTCAACCTTCTCACGGCGCGGCACCTCCGCCAAATCGTGCAGGGAGACGACCACGTTCGCGTTGACCTTTCGAACGCCCGGTTCGTAGACACCGAGGCGCTCGCGGTGCTTTGGTCCCTGCAGAACGACGACGTTGAGGTAACCCTCTACGATCCGCCCGACCTGTTCCACGAGATGGTTGACGTGTTGGATCTGGAGGCGGTCTTTGAGGTGGAGGTGGCCGCGTCGTCGCAATGATTCGGGGCCACTCGGGGCAAACCGGGCAATTCCCGACGACGAGATCAGGGAATGCTCCATTCCAGAAGAACGGGTTGAATCCTACCCTCTGTTTGAGACGGGCGTATTCTGTCGTGCCTCCGCCCGTTCTCCATCATGGATCCGACCCTCCAACTCCCGAATCCCGTCGACGTCATCGGGCCGACGACCGACTACGCCTACAAGTGGGGCCTGAACGCGGGCCTTTCGGACGAAAAAGTGCTGCGCCCGGCTCTTGCCGTCAGCGAGCCGGTGACCGACGTCGTGCGCTTCGCGGTTCCGGATCGATCTCGCGCGGGCTCGGCGGGGGGACACCGAGGCCACGATGGTGCTCTTCCGGCTGCAGAACCGGGGGCTGAACGTCACCCTCCTGGAGCCCCCTGCCATCTTCTACGAAGTGCTGGAAGTGTTTGAGCTCGAATCGGTGTTCGACGTTGAG
>JBDGQN010000113.1:0-4161 GCA_042219055.1 Salinibacter sp.
GAGATCGGCGAAATCTATCACGTCCGCAGTCGATTCTATCAGGACGTGCTCGCCGACCCGAACGTGGCGTTCTCCTGGCGGTTCGACCGGCAGAAGGCCGGTTCGGGGGCACTCGGCGACTTGGGGGCCCACGCGTTGGCGTTCGCCCGTTATCTGGGCGGCGAGATCGATCAGGTCTGCGGCATGATCGACACGTTCATTTCGGAGCGGCCCACGCCACCTGACGACTATCGCTACGGCAACAGCTCGACAGCGTCGGACGCCGAGGTTGAACGGCAACGCGTCGAGAACGAGGACGCCGCCCACGCTCTGTTGCGCTTCCGGAACAAAGCGACGGGGGTGCTGGAGACGAGCCGCGTCGCATCGGGCCACAAGGTCGGCCTCGACTTCGAAATCGTGGGCAGTCGCGGCGCGATCTACTTCACGCATGATCGGCTCAATGAATTGAACGTCTATCGCGCCGATGACGGACCCGGCCGTCGAGGTTTCAAGACGCTGATGCTCGGCCCGGACCACCCATACTATGGCGAGTTCTGGCCCGTCGCTGGCTGCGGGCTCGGCTTCGGCGACCTGAAGACGATCGAGGTCTACGAGCTGCTGAGCGGCATCAACGAGGACATTGTCTTACGGCCCGATTTCGACGACGGCTGGCAAGTCTGTCGGCTCAGCGATGCCATCTTGACCTCCGCAGCTGAAGCACGCTGGGTGTCGGTCGATGAGATTCGCTGAGGGCCGTGACTCACCCCCACACCGGTCGAACGTCGCAGACGTTCCATTTTGCGAGCTGTTTACGTATGGCTGATATTCAGGAGGAAACCATGGAACAGGTGAGACGATGAGCGCAGCGACCATGCCGGCGGCGCGGTTCATGGGCGAGGGAGAACTCTTGGTCGACGACGTGTCCGTCCCTCGTCTCACCGCATCCGACGAGGTCTTGTTGGCCGTCAAGGCCGTCGGCATCTGTGGGACGGATCTGCACATTCTCGAGGTGCCGCCGGGCCATCCGGCCACGCCGGGGGTCATCCTGGGGCACGAGTACTGCGGAGAAGTCGTCGACGTTGGCTCGTCCGTCACGGCTGTCGGGTGACCATGTGATGGTCGATCCGAATCTGCCCTGCGAGCTGTGCGGGTTCTGTCGACGGGGCCAGCCCCATTTGTGCGAAGATATGACGACGCTCGGGATCTTCCGTGACGGCGGCCTCGCCCGTTACAACGTCGTCCCACAGCGGGCGCTGCACAAGCTTCCTGAGGCCCTCGCTCCAACGTCGGCTGTGCTGATCGAGCCGTTGGCGTGTGTGGTGCATGGCATCGACCAACTTTATCCGCACTCAGGCGAGACGGCGGTCATACTCGGGGCCGGTCCGATCGGGCTCATGTTCACACAATTGCTCCATGCCGCGGGCGTTCGGCGGGTGATCGTCTCCGAGCCGGGCCCGTTCCGTCGCGAAAGGGCCCTAGAAAACGGTGCCTATTGCGCAGTCGATCCGACGGCGGACGATCTCAGAGAGATCGTCCGCAACTTGACCGACGGTCGCGGCGCCGACATGGTGGTGGACGCCGTCGGGTCGGCGATGGAAGCCGGGATGCGCGCCGTTCGGCCCGGGGGACGCTGTCTCGTCTTCGGCCAGAATCAGACGTATCGGGCCGAGATCGCGCCTTACGCCATCAGCCGTCATGAGATCGAGATTCTCGGCAGCTTCATCGCTCCGTTCTGCTTCCCACGAACTATTGATCTGATCGATCAGGGCCTCGTCGAACCCGAGCGTTTGATCAGCCATCGATTGTCGATGCCGGAGATTCACCAAGGCATAGAGCTGCTCCGTCAGGGCGACGCACTCAAGGTCGTCATCGACGTGGCGGCGTCATCATGAATCGTCTATGCGAACGTGAGGAGGAATGACATGGTCACCAACGGACCGGCAAGCCCGAACCTGCTGATCCGGCCGTCGGATAACGCCGATGACGACACGCGAGTCACGCGCGTGGCCGCGGATCAGGCTGACTGGGACTTCCTCAACATGGAAGTTCGACATTTTGCCAAGGGGCAGACGTGGTCAACAGAGACCACCGAGCACGAGGCCGCGCTCGTCCTACTCGGGGGTCGCGCCGACGTGGCGTCGAATCAGGGCGAGTGGGCGAACATCGGGGCCCGGAGCGATGTCTTTTCCGGATTGCCGTACGCCCTCTACTTGCCCCGCCGCACGGAACTGACCCTGACCGCCCGGACGGACGGAGTAGAGGTTGCCTACGGTTGGGTTCCGACCGATGAAGATCATCCTGCTCAACTCGTCACGCCCGAGCAATGCGAGATCGAAGTCCGCGGGGGGCACAACGCCACACGTCAAATCAACGGCGTGATTCCGCCGGGGTTCGACTGCCATCGCATCGTCTGCGTCGAGGTCTACACGCCGGGCGGAAACTGGAGCAGCTTCCCGCCCCACAAGCACGACGAGCACCGCGAGGACGACCGGGGCAACGTCCTCGAAGCCCAACTGGAAGAGATTTACTATTACAGAGTCAACAAGCCGAACGGTTACGCCGTTCAGCGCGTCTACACCGACGATCGCTCGCTGGACGCCGTTCACGTTGCCCATGATAACGACATAGTGCTGGTGCCGGAGGGGTATCATCCCGTCAGCGCCGCCTACGGCTTCGACTGTTACTATCTCAACTTCCTGGCCGGCTCGGCCCAATCCCTGGCCAACTTCGACGACCCCGACTACGCCTGGATTAAGGAGACCTGGACGGGCCAGGACCCGCGCGTGCCGCTGGTGACCCACGGCATGACGCGAGATGGGAGATGACCGTGGCCGAAGCGCAATATGACGTGCTGACGATGGGGCGCAGCTCCATAGATCTGTACTCCAACGACATCGGCACCCCCTTTCCGGAGATCGAAAGTTTCGGTGCCTTCGTCGGCGGTTGCCCGACCAACATCAGCGTCGGCACCCGACGATTGGGGTTGCGCTCAGCACTCTTGACCGCGGTCGGCGAGGACCCGGTCGGTGACTTCATTGAAAGATTTCTGGACGACGAGGGCGTCGAGACGGGCTACATTCCGCGCAAGCCGGGCTATCTCACGAGCGCCGTCGTCCTCGGCATCGAGCCGCCCGACAAGTTCCCCATCGTCTTCTATCGCGACAACTGCGCCGACCTGCAGCTCGATATCGATGACGTTCTCAAATCGCCCATTGCCGACAGCCGGGCGCTACTGATCACCGGCACCGGCCTCAGCCACGAGCCGAGCCGCAGTGCCACGCTCTTCGCCGCCGAGCGAGCGCGCGCGACAGGACGAACGGTCTTTTTCGATCTCGACTTCCGTGCTGATCAGTGGGACGATCCGCGGGCGTTCGGCGTGTGGGCTCGCGCGTTGTTGCCCTGTGTCGACGTCGTCATGGGAACCGAGGAGGAGGTCAAGGTGGCAGCGTTGAGCAACGCGCTCGAGATCTCCATCGCACACTCTCAGATCACGAGTCCCGAGATTGGTGGCGACCTGGATGCGGCCGTGGACCGGCTGATCGAGCGGGCTGCGACGACCTTGGTGCTCAAACGCGGTACCGACGGGGCATCGGTATATCCGTCGGAGGGAGACGTTGTGCACGCGGCCCCGTTCCCCGTCGAGGTGGTCAACGTCCTCGGCGCAGGTGACGCCTTCGCCAGCGGCCTCATCTATGGCGTTTTGAACGACTGGGATTGGGAACGGGCAGCTCGCATGGGCAACGCCTGCGGCGCGATCGTCGTGACGCGCCAGGGCTGCGCCAACTTTATGGCCTACGAGCGCGAGGCGCTCGACCTCATCGAGGCCAACGGAGGGTTGGGATGACGTTTGACGTGGAAGCATTCCTGCCAAGTTCGGTCGCCGACGCGCTGACCGACCGACGGATCAACGATCCTGATGCCCCGCGTCGGGCCGCCCGGGCGCGCCGCCGACGGGCCGTTCTGGCGCCCGACGGTCGTCTCAATATCCTGGCCGCCGATCACCCGGCCCGTCGCGTGACCGACGTTCAGGACGATCCCCTGCGGATGGCCGATCGACGCGACTATTTGGCGCGCGTGCTGCGCGTCCTGCTAAGCGACGCCGTCGACGGCATCATGGCGACGATGGACCTACTGGACGACCTGTTGATCGTCCACGAGCTATTGGACCAGGCGGGCGGACCG
>JBDGQN010000114.1:0-13307 GCA_042219055.1 Salinibacter sp.
TCGTCGACCCATTAGGGGTCCTTTTGGAGGGTTCCTTTTGGAGGGTTCCTTTTGGAGGGTTCCTTTTGGCTGTTGTTGTGCATTCGGCCAACGAGAATGACAGCCAGGCGGCTCCGTCGGTACTGAAGAGACTGCTCGGAAAGGTGCCTCGCCTGAAGGTGATTTTTGCCGACAGCGGGTACGAGGGCCTTCCTGGTGGGCTCGTTTGGCGGTGCTTCCACTGGCTTCTCTCAATCGTGGAGCCGGATGAGGAAAGTTCCGGCTTTGATCCACTACCGAAACGATGGGTAATTGAACGCACATTCGGCTGGTTTGGAGGCTATCGCCGTCTAATTCGAGACTACGAGCATCTTCCCGAAATGTCGGAGGCAATGGTTCGGGCAGCGATGATTCGACTGATGATCCGCCGAGTTATCTAATCCGCCAAACAGGTTCTCAAGACGCAAACAGCCTGTTCGTCAGTAGCGCGTACTCGCTGCTCTGGACCGAGCGTCCCGGCGTCACCCTTGCCTTCGGGGGGGGTACCCCCAGAATCGCATCGAGAGCCGCTTTCACTACGGAGCCCTGACCGTGGGGGCGGAGCTCGCCCTCGGACTCGGGGCGAGTCTGAGTCTGGAGATCGGGTGTGCCCGGGTGTGGCGCGATGATCTCGACGGGGAGCCTGTGTGGTCGGAAGAAATCGACGCTGGTTCGCCGCTGACAGGGGGAGTGGGGCTCCACTACCGGTGGTGACCGCATATTCCCTCATTCGCGGCGGTCCCTTTTTATTCCGTTATTGCAAAGAGGTGCAATTCTCAGAGGGTCGTGTAGGAGGGACGGACCACGGCGGGGAGGGACCGATCCAGCCCGCCGCGGCTCAATTCCCACCCGAAATTCGTCGGGCGCGCTCCTGCGTGCCTCCTTGACTCTCAATCCCGCGTGGGCCCCCCGCACCGCGGGCCATAGGGTTAGTCCTCACGGGAGACGAGATCATACACCTCGCGCTGAAGGGCTTGCCCTTCCACCGTCCCGTCTGGATTGCGCACCTGCACAGTGTCGGTGACGACCCGCCGGACGAGGCCCTCTTCCGTGTAGTAGTCCGACCATCGGAGTGACGGTGCAGTCTCGGGAAACGTATTGACCACCTCCACGGCCCTGAATCTTCCGGCTCTGGTTTCCACGGTTTTTCTGCCCGCGACCGTTCGCTTCGATAGGAACGGATCCTCGAACGAGATCCACGAGGTCCCCTTTCGGAGCGGCGCTTTAAGTACCACCCGGGGATCGTCCCGGATCCGAATGGAGTCGGGAGCGAGCCCTTCCCGGAGCGCCTTCTTCCGAGCCTTGGCAGATTCCCGGCTCTTGGCGGTGGCGAGGCGCCGGCGAACGAGCACCGGAAGCCCGCTCATCCCACAGGTAAGTCGGCGAACCAGCGCGTCGTTGCTGAGATTCCCCTGACCGGCATCACCCCTCTGGAGCGTCCCTATACGCGGACCGCGAAGCGGCAGGCTATATGCCACATCGACCAAAGAGTCGGGTGACTGGCTGTACCACGTGCGGTTTACGGAATCAGGAGTCGACAGTGGAAAGGTTTCCAGGACCACAAGCCCGGTGCGGTCTTTAAGCTGTGCGTCTGTATCCGTCACCTTCATCCGTCCCCTCATCGCGGCGAGGGTGTCCACGGCGTTTTCGTCGAGCATGGACTGGGTGAGGGTAATATCGTAGGTCCAAGCGTCACCCGGATCCAAGACGGCGGGGGAGACGGGCCTGGAGGAGCCGGATCCCGAATCGCAGGCGAAGAGGAGTGCGGCGAGCAGTCCCAGAGAGGCGGCTCGGAGATTTGGGAAATATGTCATGCGAGAAGCGCTGAGTGTAGAAGCGACGCTTACCTATCTTAAGAGCCAAACGCGGGGATAAGAGAGACGTTCTGGGATTCCTCACAGAGTGACAACGTCGACCGAGAGGACCGTCTTATAATTCTGTTGTTGCAGGAAAAAATCTGGACTCTTGCGGTAGCATGCGGTCGATCATACCGAATGCGAACTTTCGATGTACACTTGCGCTCCCACCCGTCCACGTAGAGACCAATCGTCCCTGAAGCCAGGTTTGAGTTCTATTCCACCGGATTTGCTGATCTCGACGACCATCGGGAACCTGAACAATGATCCTGAGCAGATGGTATCAGGTCCACGTTCGGTGATGGAGGATCGGAGACTGACCTCTCGGTGTCACAGCGGTCTGCGGTCAACGGAATGATCGTCGCTGATTAGGGCCAAGCGGCGACACATCCGCCGCGGCCTATTTCCCATTCGAAATTCGTCGATCACGCTCGACAGGACAGGAAGCGCATCGCTATACTGGATATGTCGATAGCGCTTCCAACAGTCACCCGTCTACCGTATGTCCGTACAGACCACCGCCGTCGTCGGGGCGGGAACGATGGGGAACGGCATCGCCCACGTGTTTGCCCTGCACGGCTACGACATCACTCTCATCGACCTCGACAAAGACCTCCTTGAGGACGCTCACACCACGATCGAGAGCAACCTGACCCGCCAGGTGGAAAAGGACGCGATTACGGCCGACGCGAAGGAGGCCGCGCTCGATCGGCTCGCCCTCACGCCCGACACGGCCGCAGGCGTCCAGTCTGCCGACCTCGTCGTGGAGGCCGTGCCCGAAGAGCAGCCCATTAAGGCCGATGTGTTCGGCACGCTCGACGAGCACGCGCCCAATGAGGCCATTCTCGCGTCCAACACGTCGTCCATCTCCATCACCTGGATCGCGAGCCAGACAGATCGTGCTGAACGCGTGGTAGGGATGCACTTCTTCAATCCCGTACCCGTCATGACGCTCATCGAGGTGGTGCGGGGCCAGCGCACGAGCGACGACACGTTCGACACTGTGTCGGGCGTCGCGGAGGACCTGGACAAGAACCCCGTGGAGGTGGAGGACTACCCGGGCTTCGTCTCGAACCGCGTTCTCATGCCCATGATCAATGAGGCCGTCTTCTGCGTGATGGAGGGCGTGGCCGAGCCCGAGGACATCGACACCGTCATGGAGCTCGGCATGAACCATCCGATGGGTCCGCTTACCCTGGCCGACTTCATCGGGCTCGACGTGTGCCTTCACATCTTGGAGGTGCTCCACGACGAACTGGGCGATGACAAGTACCGTCCGTGCCCCCTGTTGCGCCGCAAGGTGACGGCCGGCCAGCTCGGGCGGAAAACGGGAGAAGGGTTCTTCGAGTACGACTGAAGTTAGCGGTCTTGAGGGGGGGAGAGCAACACTTTCTGGGGGAGTGGGCCACAGGCTGCGTGTATGTCGTATTGCGTATTGCGTCTGTCAGAACCTCATTACGCAATACGCACTACGCAATATGCATACGTGCGATCGGAGCCGTTTCCCTGGATTCATGTTGTTCTCAAAAACGGAGAAGCACACCCTGTCGGGGGTTACTCGTCGTGCTCCTCGTAGGCGGCGATGATGTCCTGGACGAGGCGGTGACGGGCCACATCCTCGCGCTCCAGGTAGATGAATTCGATCCCGTCGATGCCCTTGAGGATGTGCTGCACCTGAATGAGGCCGCTTGCGCTCCGGTCCTGAAGATCGGTTTGCGTGATGTCGCCCGTGACGACGGCCCGGCTCTGCGGACCGAGGCGCGTCAGAAACATCTTCATCTGCCCCGTGGTGGCGTTTTGGGCCTCATCGAGGATGACGAAGGAGGACTTGAGGGTGCGACCGCGCATGTAGGCCAGGGGCACCACCTCCACCCGGTCCTGCTCCAGGGACTCGGCCAGCTCGTCGCGCGGCATCATCTCGCCGAGGGCGTCGTAGAGGGGACGGAGGTAAGGGGCCACCTTCTCATAGAAGTCACCGGGGAGGAACCCAAGTTCTTCGCCGGCCTCCACCGCGGGGCGAGAGAGGACGATCTTATTGACCTCGTGGTTGTTGAGCGCCGCGACGGCCAGCGCCACGGCCACGTACGTTTTGCCGGTGCCGGCGGGGCCGATGGTGAAGACCACGTCGTTCGTGGCGGCGGACTGAACGAGACGCTCCTGATTCGGGGAGCGCGGTTTGATCACTTCGCCGTCGGGGGTGGTCAGGAGGGCGTCGCGCCGTCCCGCTTCACGGGACGCAGTGGGAGAGGCGTCGTCCGAATCGAACAGCGCGAGAATCGTCTCGACATCCTCTTCCGTGAGGTGGTCGTTGCGGTCGAGTAGGGTCAGCATCTCGTTGAAGACGCGCTCGACCTCGCGAAGGGCCTCCTCGTCGCCCTCCAGATGCACCTCCGTGCCCCGGGCGGTAATATGGGTGTCCGGAAAAGCGTCTTCGATCTTCCGGAGGTAGACGTCGTTGAAGCCGAACAGCAGCAGCGGATCGGCGCCTTCGATGGTCAGTGTTTTCTCGGGCAAAGGGAGGGTGGGGGATTGGGTGAAAGTCTCGTACGCAAGATAAGAGGAACACACGCGAGTTTATACGATCCCTCTCGTTGATCGTGCCGAAGCGTCGGCGACTCTCATAAATGTTCTAGACCCATGACGGATTCATCGGGGATTTCGTTTACCAAGATGCAGGGGACCGGAAACGACTTTCTGGTCGTCGACAACCGGTCTCTCCAGTTCTCGGAGGACGAACTGTCGTCCTTCGCCGCTCGGTGGTGCCCCCGGCGCTACGGGGTGGGGGCGGACGGCCTGTTGGCCCTCGATCACCCCGAGACTGCGGAAGCCGACTACCGGATGCACTACGTGAACGCCGACGGATCGTGGGCCACCATGTGCGGAAACGGCGCCCGGTGTCTCTTCCGCTTTGCCCGGCAGCGGGGCTTTGAGGCCTCGGAGCTGGTGTTCGACACCGACGCGGGCCAGTACCGAGCCACTCGTCCGGACAGAGAGGTCGATCATGTGCGGCTGTTCGTTCCGGAAATCACCGATGTGCAGACTGACCCGGCGCTCGATGGGGGCGTGCCGGCGGCCGTCGAGGCCCTCGTCTACGCCCACGCCGGCACCGAGCACCTGGTGGCCCTCGTGGACGACGTCGACGCCATCCCCGTGCGAGACTGGGGCGCCTGTCTTCGCTCCGATCCCGTCCTTGCGCCCGCCGGGGCCAACGTGAACTTCGCCGCGACGACCGGGGAGGGCGAGGTGACCCTCCGCACCTACGAGAAGGGGGTAGAAGGCGAAACCCTCTCGTGCGGCACGGGGGTTCTCGCTGCGGCTGTGGTGGCCGAGCGCGAGGGATGGATTGAGACGGACTCGCCGGTCCAGGTGCATACGAAGGGCGGGCCGCTGCAGGTGGGGATCGCCCACGCCGGGCGAGGACCGGACCGCTACCTGGAGGGCCCGGCGGTGACGGTCTTTCGGGGAACGGTCCCTCAATCGGGGGCGGGAGAGGGCCAAGCGACCGCTAGCGTCGCAGCGACGAGCGGTTGTCCTTGATCGTGGCATCCGCCTTCAGCGCCGCGAGCCAGTCCGAAGACACCTGCTTGCGGCGTTTCTTCAGGAGCTTCTTGCGGATCTGCTTCCGCGTCTGATCGGTCAGCGGCGGCGGGGAATTCTTCTTGGTGACCTGCACCACAAACGCGGCATTTTCTCCCTCCACGACCCCCGAGGTCTCTCCTTCGTCGAGGCCGAAGACGGTGCCCGCGAACCGGGGCTCGCGACCCAGCCCGGGCACGGTGTTCGTCGAGAAGGTGATGTTCGACTGAGTACGCATCTCGGTGCCGAGCACCGTGGGCAAGGCTTTAAAGGAGTTCTGAGCAAGCGCCCGTTCCATGCGCCGTACTTGGACCTTCTGCTTCTTCCGAAGGACCACCTGCGGACGGATTTGAGCCTTGACTTTACTGAAGGAGCGATATCCTTCCGGGGTCACGTTGGTGACGCGGGCGACTACAAACTTGTCACTCAGCTCCACCACGTCGCTGATGGCTCCGGTCGAGGCCGTTTCTATGAACTGGGACAGCTTGCTGCTCTGGCCGATGCCCGGAATGGAGGACTGGTCCGTCTCGACCTGCACCTTCTGGAGAGACAGCCCCAAGCGCTTGGCTTCCTTCTGGAAGTTGCCATTCTGCGAGGCAAAGTAGGCAAGGTCCCCGAGCAGGCTCTCCTTGTCCGAGAGGGTTGCCTGGCTGGGGTCGAGGTTGTACGCCAGATCGGCGAACCGAACCGCCTGGTCGGCTCGGGCCTCCACCCGGATCAGGTGATAGCCGAACTCGGAGCGCACCGGTCCCACGAGGGAGCCGGGCTCGTTGCCAAACACAGCGTCGCTGAAGACGTCGACCATGCTTCCTTTGGCAAACCAGCCGAGGTCGCCCCCCTTCGAAGCAGACTGGTCGTCGGAGTATTTGCGGGCCATCTCCGCGAAGGAGGCGGCCCCCGACTCGATGGAGTCCCGAATGGCCTGCAATCGACCCATCATCTTAGGACTCGACTGGTCGGTCTTCAGAAGGATGTGGCGGGCGTGGGCGTACTCGGTCTCGGCGGGCCGCGTGTCGAGGATCTTGATGAGGTGAGCGCGTCCGCCCCCGAACACAGGGCCGACGATGCGACCGGGCTCGGGATTGGCGTACACCGAGTCGGCCACGCGCTCATTCATCTGATCCGGCGTCCGGTACTTGCTGGAATAGTCGCGGACCGAAGCCTCGTTGGCCAGGAAGAGGGAATCGTTCTCGGTCGCGGCGAAGTCGTCTCGGAGTTCGCGGAGATCATTCGCGATGTTGGCGGAGTCTTCGGCCGTGGCTTCCTTCGTGGTGGTGGCGTACTGGAGCGTGACGGTCTTCTGGCGCTTGTATTTTTCTTTGTTGTTCTCGTAGTAGCTCCGGAGGTCGGATTCCGTCACCGTGATGGAATCGTCCGGGACCTGAGCGTAGCGAAGAGACACGTAGCGGGCCGAGGCCGAGGTGTTCTGGCGTCGGTAGTAGTTCTCCACATCCTCCTTGGAAATCTGGATCGTGGACTGTACCAGAGAGGTCATCTTTCGCTTCCGCCGCTGCCGCCGCAGGTACTTCTCGAGCTTAAGCCACTGCGATTTGGCCTTCGGATTCTGGGCCATGTTCTGCAGGAGCTTGTAGTTGATCTGGCCGGTCGAGTCGGCGAACTGTTTGCGGATGATGGGGTGAGGATTTTCGCCGAACACCATCTGTTCAATTTCGGAGTCAGTCACCGAGATGCCGAGCCGGTCCATCGCCTGCTGGAGCAGTTTCTGGTTGACGACCTGATTGTAGGCCTGCTCCCGGATGCGTTCCTGCATTTGAGGATTCAAGTCGCCCCCTAACTGCTGTTGAAACCGTTCACGCTGTCGCTCGAGGATCCGCTGATACTGTTTGTACTGAATGGGACTGCCATTCACCGTGGCCACGCTCCGGTTCTGCTGGTTCATGGCCGAGAAGACGTCGGAGTCCTGAAGCGTCCAGATAACGCCGAACGAAATTACGAGAATCCAGAGGATCACTCCGGTGTTCTGCCGGAGCGTGTTCATCGCGCCCATGGGGACGAAAGCAAGTTCGTTGGAAGAGAGGAAACGGGAACGAGGCTCCACCCTCCTGCGGGCGGAGAGACTCTACATCTTTACCTCCGGCCTCGGAGAATTGTTCGGACTTAATGAGCCCTTGGCTCGGAAGGGCGCTCCGTCGGGTCGAGGCACACGGCCTGTTCTTATTCGTTCAGCCAGTGCGCTCCCGTTGCTCCGTAGTAGAAAAGAACCTCTTGATCTCAGTTTCCCCGTTGCCATGCGCATTGCCCGGCGGTCGTCATTGATTACGACGGGGCTGCTCGCTCTCATCCTCGGCGGAGGCACGGCCCTGGCCGGGCACGAGGTTTCCGCGATCGGTCCCGTACTCGGGCTCGTGCCGGTTCTCGTCGTGCTCTTCGTGGGGCTGCGGCGCCCGTGGCAACGTTGGCGGGTGGCCCAGGAGGACCTCTCGCCGGAGGTGGGCCGGTGGCTCCGGACGCACGTGCCACTGTACCAGAAGCTGGAGGAGGACGGGCGGGCCCGGTTCGAGCGCGACGTGCAGTTCGTCCTGGACGAGTACTCGTTCGAGGGAGTGCAGGAGGTGGTCGTCACGGACGAGCTGCGCCTCAGTGTGGCGGCGGGCATCGCGGTGCTTCTCCACGGGCGGCCCTCCTGGGAGCTTCCGGGGAGCCGGGCGGTGCTCTTTTACCCGGGCCGGTTCGACGAGACGTACCACGAGAACCTGACGGCCAGCTACGATGGGATGGCCCACGAGCAGGGGCCCATCATTCTCACGGTCTCGTCCGTGGAGGCGAGCTGGGACGATCCAGGAGACGGCAAGAACGTGGTTCTCCACGAATTGGCCCACCTCTTCGATTTCGACAACGAGGGAGCCGACGGGGTGCCCTCGCTCGTCGATCCGGCCTCGGCGCCGGACTGGCAGGCCCTGATGCGGGACGAGATGCGAAAAGTGCGACAGGGACGTTCCCTTCTACGCCCCTACGCGGCGAAAGCACCCTCCGAGTTCTTCGCGGTCGCCGTGGAGCACTTCTTCGAGCAACCGACCGCGATGGCGCGGCACCACGAGGAACTGTTCCGTGCCCTCGTGGCCTTCTTTCGACTTGATCCTCGCACCGGGGAGAGAGGTGCGCCGTCTTCTGAACGCCCCGACCCGAGAAGGGAAGAAGAGACGCCCTCTACGTGACGGGACCGGACGGGTCGATTTGCAGGTCGCGGTGTGCGCCGGTGGTGAGGGCCTGGTCGATGAGCGCAAAGGCGCGGTCCACGTCCTCGACCGTATTCCAGACGAACGGGGCCATGCGTACGACCTCGTCCCGGCGGCTGTCGGTGTAGACGTGGTGCGCCTTAAGGAACGCGGCCAAGCGTTCGGCCTCCGGCAGTTCCAGCAGGACCAGGGCGCTGCGCTGCTCGGGGGCACGCGGGGAGCGGAGGGACACATCGAGGCTGTCGGCGTGCTCGATGGCCCGGTCGGTCAGACGGAGCGAATGAGCCCGAACCGCGTCGAGCCCGAGGTCGAGCAGGATGCGGAGGCCCTCGACGGCATGGTACATGGGCGCTACGGCGGTCGTCCCGCCCAGAAACCGGCGACGGACCTCGGGATGCGGTTCGGGGTCGGGGCGGAACTCGAAGGGGGCTGCGTCCCCGAACCAGCCGGTGAGTCGGGGCGTCAGCTCCAGGTCGTCCCGCAGATACAGAAACGTGTTGCCGGAGGAGCCGGAGGCCTCTTTGAGGAGACCGCCGACGTAGAGATCGCAGCCGAGGGTCGTCACGTCGATGGGCATCGTGGCCGCGGCGTGATAGCCATCCAGAAGAAGCAGGCCGTCGTGGGCGTGTACCCGCTCGGCCACCGCCTGCACAAAGTCGTCCGGCAGGCGGGCACCGGTGGTGAATCCGACGTGACTGAGGGCGACGAGGGCCGTTTCGGGGCCGATGGCGTCCAAAACCGCCGTCCGGTCCACACGGTGGTTTTGCGTAGGAGGCACCACCCGGGGCGATAGGTCTCGGAGAGCGCTCCACTGCTTCACGCTGTGGAGGACGGAAGGGAAGGCCGTTTCCGGCACGAGCACTTCAGTGCCCCGGGCCTCGATCTCCGGGCTCGATAGTAGACACTGGATCGTCCAATGCACACTCGGCTGCAGGATACAGGTGCCTTCCGAGGCCCCCAGCATCGGCGCCACGAATTCGTCGCCGAGGTACGTGGGCAATGTCCACCATCCGGTTGTGTCACCGCTCTCGGGGCGCCAGTGGTTGGGAACCTCGTTCCAGGCGTCCACCCCGCGCTGCCGCCAGTCCTCGGTAAAGTGCTCCATCATGGTCGGCACCCGGTCGGGCTGAAGGCCGTGCGTGAACGCCCGCAGTTCCACGGCTTCGGGCGGATCCGGGAAGCGGTACGCGGACGGGAGGGGAGGAGCGGACATAGGCGGACGTTTGGAAGCCGGAGGGTGGGAGTGCTACTCCGTTCTCCGGAGGGCGAAAGGGAAAAAATGGGGCCGTCCCCATTGCCGAGGGGCCAAACGCAAAAAGCCCCTTCCGCACGGAGGCGAGAGGAGCTCTTTGACGAATCGAATGGGAGGGCGGTGTTAGGCCTCTTCGGGAACGACGTGCACGTATTTTCGATCGCCGCCACTGCGGGAGAACTTCACGGTGCCGTGATCCTTGGCGAAGAGTGTGTCATCGCTGCCGCGGCCTACGTTGTGGCCGGGGTGGAACTTGGTCCCACGCTGGCGAACGATGATACTGCCCGCGTGCACGTGCTCGCCGCCGTATGCCTTCACGCCAAGATAACTGGGATTAGAGTCGCGCGTGTTTTCGGTCGACCCCATGGCTTTTTTGTGAGCCATAACAACCTCGCAGGATTCGTTCAAAAATCAGTGCAGCAGAAAACGGAGGCTAGTCCTCATCGGACTCCGCCGTCGGCTCTTCCGTGTCCTCCGGCTCTTCGTTCTCGACCGAATCGGGGTCCGGATCCCCCTCGTCGGCGGGCACGTCCGGAGCCTCAGCCGCCGATTCGTCCTCTGTGGTTGACGGCTCGGACGTCTTTGCCTCGTCCTCGACGACCTCCGCATCGTCCTGGACGACTTCTGCAGATGCCCCATTCACGTCCAGCGATTCGATTTGAATCTGAGTATATTGCTGACGGTGACCGCGTTTTACGCGGTACCGCTTGCGCCGTTTCTTCTTAAACACGATCACCTTGTCCCCCTTTACGTGCTCCAGCACGCGAGCCGTCACCGAGGCGTCCTCTACCGTGGGGGTTCCAAGGGTGACGTCGCCCTCCCCGTCGGACACCAGCAGGACCCGATCCAGGGTGAGCTCCTGGTCGGCCTCAGCCTCCGAGTGGTAGGGAACGTACAGGGTATCGTCCTCGCGGACCTTGAATTGCTTGTCTTTGACATCAACGATTGCGTACATAAGGCATCTCTGCTTTGGAGCGCCGGATTGGCTACCGACGCGAGAGTGACCGTTTCCAATTTTGTGCCGAGACTAAGCCACGCGGCGACCGCTCATCCGTTCCTGCTCATTACTAAGTCCGCCTTCCGTTTCGCATGAAGATCTCCCTTCCCCGTCATTCTGGCCCCGTTCCCGTCAGCAAGCTGCTCTGCATCGGTCGCAACTACGCCGACCACGCTGCGGAGATGGACCGCGAGGTGCCCGACGCCCCAATGGTATTCCTCAAGCCGCCCTCGGCTCTCCTCCGTTCGGGGGGAGCCGTAGAGCTTCCACCGCAGTCCCAGGAGGTGCACCACGAGGTGGAGCTGGTGGTTGTGATCGGGCGGGAGGGCAAACGCATTGCCCGCGAAGAGGCCCTCGACCACGTAGCTGCTTATGCTTTGGGACTCGACATGACGGCGCGGGATCTGCAGGCGGAAGCAAAAGAGCGCCGTCACCCCTGGTCCGTCGCCAAGGGCTTTGATACGTTCGCCCCCCTCGGCCCCCTCACGCCGGCCGCGGCGGTGTCAGACCCACAGGAGCTCTCGCTACGACTGGCGGTGAACGGCGAGGTGCGGCAGGAGGCCAGTACCCGTCGCCTCATCTTCCCAGTCGCTGAGCTCGTACAATACTGCTCTCAGATTTTTACCCTGTCCCCCGGCGATTTGCTCTACACAGGGACGCCCTCCGGGGTGGGGCCGGTACAGGACGGCGACGAGCTTGAGGCCTCGGCCACCGGCTTGAAGCCCCTTCGCGTCTCTGTACAGCGCCCGACCGAAGGGAGGAAGTAGTCTTCGGGCTGCGCCCGACCGAAGGGAGGAAGTAGTCCACCGGGCTGCATGGTGCTTATGCGCAGACAGAGTGCGACCCGGGGGATGCGAGCGTTCGCTTCGTTCACCTCCGACCCCTCCCGTATTCTTCCAATCCTCCTCGTTCATCCATCGATGGCTATGCCCCGATATACGAACCTCGACGCCGTTCTGAATCACGTATGGGATGAGCTCGAGACCGCGGCCGAGACGTCCGAGCATCCGTACCGGTACCTCACGTTCGGCACCGTTCACGAGCAGGCGCCGGATCTCCGGACGGTGGTGCTACGACGGGCCGTTGAGGAGGACCGCTGTCTCCAGTTTCACACGGACCGTCGCTCGCGCAAGGTCGAGGCGTTACGCCAGAACGACCGCGTGGCGTGGCACGGATGGGACGCCGAGACGCGTCAGCAGATTCGACTGTACGGCACCGGTTCGGTGCATCTCGACGACCCCGTGGCGATGGACCTGTGGGAGAGCCAGGCGCCGGCGTCGCTGGCTGTGTACGTGCGGCCCCCCGCCCCCGGCACGTCTCTCGACGAGGCCGGAGACGGGCTCCGGCCCGCCGCGACGTCGGAGCCGATCACAGAGGATGACGTGGCGGAAGGGAAGCAGTACTTTGCGGCCGTTCGAACGGTCATTCACCGGATCGAGTGGCTGCACCTGCACCCCGACGGCCATTGCCGCGCTCAGTTTGAGTACAACCCGGCCGAGGAGGCGTTTGCGGGCACGTGGGTCGTGCCGTAGTGTCCCTGCCTACGACGATCGAAGGGGGGAGTGTCGGGTGGCGTAGGTCTGGATGACACCGAGTGCCGTTTCTACCTCCTCCATCGACACATCGCGGTGCGTGGTGGCGCGGATGGTGGAGGGGCCAAAGGGGGTGAGGAGGACCCCCTCCTCCTGAAGGGCCTCGACGATGTCGGCGGCTTGGCCCTCCGGCACTTCGAAGATGACGATGTTGGTGTCCACCTCGGCGGGATTGATGGAGAAGGAGGGGCACTCTGCGAGGCCCTCAGCGAGTCGGGCGGCCTTTTCGTGGTCGCGGGCCAGGTGGGGACGGTGGTGCTCGATGGCGTAGAGGCCTGCTGCGGCCAGAATGCCGGCCTGCCGCATCCCGCCCCCGAACTGCTTGCGAGTGCGGCGGGCGTCCTCGATGAGTGACGAGGGGCCGGCGACGACAGAGCCCACCGGCGCCCCGAGTCCCTTCGAGAGGGCCACCCACGTGAGGGTGGCGGGGGCGGCCAGCGTGCGAGGCTCCACGTCGAGGGCTGTCGCCGCGTTCCAGAGACGCGCCCCATCGAGGTGGAGCGTCAGGTCGTGCGCTCGGGCGACTTCGGCAATCGCCTCGATCCGATCCAGCGAATACACGACACCTCCGGCTTTGTTGGCTGTATTCTCGATGGAGACGGCCCGCGAGTGGGGGAGGACCTCCGCCTCGGGCCGGACGGCGGCCTCGACCTGAGCCGGTGCCAAACGTCCGCGGTTCCCATCGAGCGGATGCAGTTGCACGCCCGAGAGGAGCCCCGCCGCCCCGGACTCGTAATTGAAGACGTGGCTCCCGCGCTCCACCAGCACCTCGTCTCCCGGATCGGTCAGGACGTGGAGGCAAATCTGGTTCGCCATCGT
>JBDGQN010000115.1:0-13492 GCA_042219055.1 Salinibacter sp.
GCGCCCAGCCGGGAAGGATCGCCTGCACGCCCGCCAGGGCGGTCAGGGCCCCGGCACTGCGGAGAAAGTCGCGTCGCGAGACGGACGAGGGAGTCGAGTCCGAACTCAGGATGTTCGAGTCCGGGGCGTCCGGATTCGATACAGGGGTAGAGTCGTCGATAGCCATAGGGAACGTGTAGGGAGGAATTCACAGTCAGAGACAAACGGGGCATATCGGGCCCCAGCGCGGGATGCTAGGTGCACTCCCGCAAGGTGACGACTGGGGACGAACCGACGCGATCTTCTCCGCCAGCAATTCGACGGCGGATGCGTGGTTGCCCTCTCCCTACTCACTCAAGCCACACCCCGACGCGGGCGTGGCGGCGGACAGCACGACAGATCGCGTGCTGTGCCAACGGAATTGATGTGACGAACCTCGGCCCCGTTGCAGGAGCTGAAATGACCCCACCGAGGACTGTCCCCCCGACCGACGGCTCCGGTGTCGGCCCGTTGACCGACCGCAGATCTTGCCTGACGTATTGGTTCCCGCACACGGCCGGGGGCGTGTCGCGCTCGCAGCGGTGCTCTGTGGCCGGAGAGGAGTCGCAGTGATCCGGCATCGCGTGCCCCGTCGGCGTACAGAACGCCTGCGGCACCGGGGCGCCCCAGCTCATCCCAAACACGACGGCCAAGAGGGCCGCAGTGAGCCGATGTGTCGTATATCCGTTTCTCACGAAGCCAACAGCGCTTGCCGAAAGGTCAATCAGCGTATGGGGGGTGGGGGTACATGTTCCTCTCTCAACGGGTCCGTTTCAGGAATCTCTCTTCTTCCCAAGAGCGCCCCCGGCGCCTGCTGCCGTTAGTTCTCGGCGGAGGCGGTGACCGTCAGGGTGCCTTTCATGCCCATGTCATAGTGCTTCTCGTTGCCCGTGGTCTCGAAGCAGGCGATGGTGTAGGTCCCCGCCTTCGAGGGGGGCAGCGTGAACGTCAGGGAGCCGCTTCCACCGGGGGGCAACTCGAATTCGTATTCGTGGTGCTCTTCTCCTTCCTCATGCTCTTTTTCTTTCTCATGCTCCTCCTCTTCGTGCTCGTCGGTCTGCTTGTTCTTCTCGATGGACACCCCGCTGAATAGGTTCTGCTGGAATCCGTCTTTATTGCTCGCAATCGTGTCGCCGACGACGAAGTAGTGCTCGACGCTCCCCTCGTTGGTAAACGTGAGCGTCACCTGTTTTCCAGCGGGGACGGTGATGTTCGACGGCTGGTAGGCATAGTCTTTCATCGTGACCCTGATCGTGTCGGGAGACGCCGAGGCGGTTTCACTCGTCTTCGTCGTCCCCCCCGTTTTGCTTTTATCGCTCCCACAGGCGAGGAGCACGAGGGCCAGACCGGCGAGAAAGGCTGCTCGTGAGAGAGCACCAGGAAGCGCTGCAAAGTCAAATCGGGACATCGGGATCAGTTGCTCAATTTGTTTGAAACTTTGGACGAACGTCCGACACGGCTCACCGAGCAGGTGGACGACCTGTTCCTCGAAGAATGCTTGTCAAAGCGCTGTGGCCGACAGGCGCCGCAGGACGATGCGTCCGGTGCCGTCCAGACGGAGGCCCACGGTTCCAGGGGCAGCAGCGTCGCCGTGCCCGTGCACCACCATGCTTCCGTCCACATATCCACGGAAGTGCGTGCCGTCCCCCACGACCCGGATCGTGCGCCAGCCTTCGGTCTTTGCCGTGCCGCTGGCAAACGTCGAGCGCTCTCCGTCGGCGACGCGGCCCTGCCGGAGGATCGAGCCCTCCACGGCCAGGTAGTCGTAGGACTGCGGGCCCTGCACGTGATGGAGCAGTGAGATGACCCCCTCAAACTGATCGAGCTTGACCTCGGCGGTCACCTGCACGGCCCCCAGAGTATCGGGCAGGACGAACGTGACGGGGGCTTCCGGCGTCAGGGCCAGGGCAACGCTCCCGTCGCTCAGGGTGTCGAGACGGGTCCGGAGCGTGTCGGCTGATCCCTCCAGCCACCGCATGCGGTTCGTCCAGGCACGGGCCGACTGCGGGCGCCACTGCCAGCCGCTCGTGCCGACGGCGAGGCCCGGCTCGGCGGCCGCCCGGGTCGTGTCGACGTGGCCCGCGCCAACCCCGTACTTGTACACCATCTTGGCCCCGTGGTCCCCCGTCTCGTAGAGCAGATACGACCCTCCGAGGGCGAAGACGAAGAGCAGGCCCTGCACGGCAACCTGGCCGCGCGTCCTAGACCACAGATGGGCCCCGAGGCGGACGAGGGCGTAGACGCCGAAGAACCACATCGTCCACCACGCGAGGTTCGCGTGCTCGGTGAGCACGGGCTGGACCTCGGCGGGAACCGATACCGCGCTGGCGGCCCAGGTGCCGGTGAAGTAAGTGAAGACGGCACTCGCCCCGCCGACCACGTAGAGGGCGACGGTTGCGGGACGGAGCCAGTCCCAGCGTCGAACGAGGAGCGCAAGCAGGTCGGCCCCGATCGCTCCGAAAACGAACGCGATCGGAAAGTGCACGATCATTGGATGGATGTTGGGCGCCCACTCGGGAACGAGTTCCATGATTGATAGGAGGATCGAGCGCGAGAACAACGTGGGGGCCGGTTTTCGCGTCGCGCCCACCGGCTGTATGGATCGAATGGCGGACTTCTCCTGCTTTTTCCTCTCCTTATCCGTGCGCAGGCTGCACGTCGCTGCGCAGCATCCGGGGATTTATCATCCCTTCTTTCACCCCAAGCTTGATGAGAAGCACATTCACGGGGTATGCCGCGAGAAGGCCCATCGTGAGCGAAAACAGCAGGGACGTCCAAAAGAGGACATCTTCCATCGTGGCCTCGCCGGCGACCCAGATGTCCACCCCGATGGCCACTGCTTCCATAAACACGATACTGGCCGTTTCGGAGTAGAAGGCGTCCCTGAGGGCGTCGCTCCACCCGACTCCCTCCTGCAGGAGCGGACCGACGGTGAGCACCATGCCGAAGAGATAAGCGAAGGAAAATGTCACGAGCGCCACGACGAGGGTGCTCGTCACTGCCAGGATGCCCACGGTGAGTACGATGCCGAAGATTTCGCCTGCTCCGCAGCCCGAGTAGCAGTGGCTCGTCGAGCGCCATCCTTTTCGCCAGATCGAGTCCCGGCGGATGTGCTTGCGACCGGTGTAATAGTAGACGACCAGCCCCAACGGTCCCGAATAGAGCGTTGTAAGGCCCCAGACGTACTTCATGAGGCTGCCCAGTTCGGCGTTGTGTTCGCGCAGGTCCCACGCCAGCACCGCGAGCGAGACGAGCGAAACCCCGATCCAGGCGAGGAGGGTGACCGGCTGTGAGAGGATCTCGCGAAAGACATCCATGACCGTGGTTGAAAACATTCAGGCAATCCGTTCGCCCCGCCCACAGGAGCTGCCTGGACACGTCGGCGGCTCAATCTGTGATCTATGCACAGGGAGCGGATAGAGGGCCCCCTGGGACTACGTCGAGGCCATCTGCTCACTCGACAACGGCACGGTCAGGCGGCGCAGGCGCATCGCATTGCCCACCACGAACAGGTCGGAGAACACCATCGCGAGGGCGGCGAGGGCCGGCGACAGGAGCAGCCCGAACGCCGGGTAAAGCACACCCGCCGCCACCGGAATGAGGAGCACGTTGTAGGCGAAGGCCCAGAACAGATTCTGCTTGATGTTGCGCATCGTCGACTGCGACAGCGACACCGCGTTGGGCACGCCACGCAGATCACCGGTCATCAGCACGATGTCGCCGCTCTCGATGGCCACGTCCGTCCCGGTGCCGATGGCAATGCCCACGTCGGCCTGGGCGAGGGCGGGCGCGTCGTTGATGCCGTCGCCCACGAACGCGACGGTCTGGTCCTGCGCCTGGAACTGCGTTACCGCCTCGGCCTTGTCGTCGGGCAGCACCTCGGCCTGCACGCGGTCGATGCCGAGCTCGCGGGCGATGGCCTGCGCCGTTCGCTTGTCGTCGCCCGTGATCATGGCCACCTCAATGCCGAGGTCGTGCAGCGCGTCGAGCGCAGGGGGCGTCGAGTCCTTGATCGGGTCCGCCACCGCTACGACCGCCGCGAGGGTGCCGTCCACCGCCACGTACAGCGGCGTCTTGGCGGCGTCGGCGAGATCGTTGGCCAGGGACTGCTGCCCGTCGAGCGCCACGTCGAGCCGCTCCATCAGGCGTTCGGCCCCAATGGCGACGGTGCGCCCCTCCACCGTGGCCTGCACGCCGTGACCCGGAATGGCGTCGAAGTCGGTGGCGTCCGGCACGCCCAGTTCCTTCTCCTGAGCCCGCGCCACCAGCGCCTCGCCAATCGGGTGCTCGGACTGTGACTCCACACTCGCGACCCAGCGGAGGAGGTCGCTCTCCTCGAAGCCGTTCTGCGGCAAGACGTCCGTCACCTCGGGCCGTCCCTTCGTCAACGTGCCCGTCTTGTCGAAGGCCACGAGGTCGGCGGTGTGGAGGGCCTGCAGGGCCTCGCCCTCGCGCACGTAGACGCCCAGCTCGGCGGCGCGGCCGGTGCCCATCATCACCGAGATGGGCGTGGCGATGCCCATCGCGCAGGGGCAGGCGATGATGAGGACCGACACGGCGGTCACGAGGGCGAAGGTGAGCACGGGGTCGGGACCGAAGACCATCCAGATCCCAAACGTGACGGCCGCGGTGGCGAGCACGAACGGCACGAACACGCGCACCACGCGGTCGGCCAGCGACTGGATGGGCGGCGCGGAGCCCTGCGCCTCCTCCACCATCTGAACGATCTGGGAGAGCACCGTCTCCTTCCCCACCCGCGTGGCCCGGAAGGTGAAACTGCCCGTCTCATTGATCGTCCCCCCCACGACCTCGTCCCCCTCCTCCTTGCCCACAGGCTCCGGCTCGCCCGTCACCATCGACTCGTCGACGTACGAGGCACCGTCGAGCACTTCCCCGTCGACCGGCACCTTCTCGCCGGGCCGCACCTGAATCACGTCGCCCGGCACCACATCGCGCACGTCCACCTCGACGGCCTCCCCGTCGCGAATTACCCGTGCGGTGGTGGCCTGGAGGTTGAGGAGGGACCGGATGGCGTCGCTTGCCCGTCCCTTCGCCAGAGCCTCCATGTAGTTGCCCGCCAGAATGAGCGTCACGATCGTCGCGGCGGCCTCATAGTAGACGTGCACTGTCCCCTCCGGCAGCACATTCGGCAGGAACGTTGCCACCACGGAGTAGCCGTAGGCGGCCGAGGTCCCCATCATGACGAGCGTGTTCATGTCGGGACTCCCGTTTTTCAAGGCCGGCCAGCCGTGCTTATAGAAGTACCGGCCCGGCCCGAACATCACAACCGAAGTGAGCCCGAAAAGCACGTAGTACAGCGTCTGCGTAGACGCATACTGCTGAATCCACGACTCGACAGCGGGGGCGTGCATGAAGCCCATCTCCAGCACAAAGACGGGCAGCGCGAAGGCGAGCGCCCAGAGGAATTTTTGCTTCATGGACTGCTGCTCCTCCGCCCGCGCCTCTCGCTCCACGTCAGTACGATCGGCCCCACCCTCCGCGTCCACAACCTCGTACCCGGCATCCCGAATCACGGTCGTGAAGTCGGCAGGCTCCACCGTGCCGGGCACGTAGCGCACCGTAGCCCGATCCGTCGCCAGGTTCACACTCGCCTCCACGACGCCGTTCAGGGCTTGTAGGGACGACTCCACGGTGGAGACGCACGAGGCGCAGCTCATGCCCTGGACCGTGAGCGTGGTCTCGGTCGTGCGGACGGCGTAGCCGCTCTCCTCTACGGCCTCCACGAGGTCCCGGACCGCGGCTTCCTCTGCATCGAGCGCCACGTCGGCCCGCTCGGTGGCGAAGTTTACCTCGCTCCGCGTCACACCGTCCACCGCCTCAAGGGCCTGTTCCACACTGCGCGCACAGGAGGCGCAGGACATGCCCTCAATGGGAACCGAGAGGGAAGACCCATCCGCCGACACAGCATCGGGGCTCGGCTGCCGGTCTTCGGAAGACGAGGGGACAGAACAGGCGTCCCCGTTGGACTCGGGGGACCCGGGGGCGGCACTCGAAGGCTCCTGCGCAGCAACGTCCGGTTCGGGGGATGGTCGAGTCATAAAGCGGCCAGGGGACCAATTCAGGCGTCGAGCGATCGGAAGCGAGTCTACTCTTGGATAGGGTACCCCCCTATACCACAGATGGAGAGACGAGTTTCATCCGGCTCCTCGTTCGCCCCCAATTGTCGGAGTCTTTTGCCAAGAACCCATACAGACCGGAACCCCATCGTCGGGTTGCTAATAGAGAGGTTGCTCAGGGTGTCCCTGAGACTTGGGCGGCCCGGTCCCTCCTTCGATTCGTGATTCATTCTCGTTCTGATCCCGCTCCTCTCCATGATTGAAGTCACCATCCTCAACGCCCAGGAACTTGCGCGCCGTCAGATGGGCGCCCGTGCAGCGCAGGCCGCCCGCGGCGGGGCTGACATCGAATCGGCCGTGCGCAACCAGATGGCCGACCACTTGGAGGACGGATTTCGGAATCGGGGAATCGAGGCCGCGGTGGACACGAAGGGCGCCCGCAAGCTGGAGATTACCATCGAGGATGCGACGGAGGCCGCGTGGCAGCAGGGCTACATCACGTGGCTCGTGGCGAAATTCGTACCCAGCACCGTGGAGCAGAACCTTGCTCCTGAGGTGCGAGACCGGCTCGAAGAGCAAGGCATTGACGCCGAGGTTGAGGTCGTTTAGCAAGTCCCCCTGCGGTGTCGCCTCCGTCTCTTCCTATTTCTCTGAGCGAGGGCCCGTGTCCGCTTCCCAGTCCCCCCTCCCGGATTTATCGTCCCGTCTGGAGGCTGAGGAGTGGATGGATGACTTTTCGATCTCGGATGCGCGCCTGACGCGAGCGCTGCGGGACCTCCGTCGCACGAACCGACTCCTCGGCGCGTACACCGCGACCGACGCCGTGCTGACCCCTCTCTTTCGGCGGAACGATCGGCTCAGAATTCTGGACGTAGGCTGTGGAGGGGGGGACTATGTGGTCCATCTGACACGGCAGGCCAAGCGGTTCGGCTGCCGGGCGGAACTCATCGGCCTCGACGCCAACCCGGTCACGGTCGGGCACGCCCGAGCCCACCTGGATGAACACCTCTCCCCCTCTCTTCGCTCCCAGGTCCGGATCGAAATCGGGGACGCTCTGGCCCTCCCCGTCCCCGACGAAAGCGTTGACGTCGTCCACGCGGCCCTCTTCCTTCACCACTTCCACGGCGAGAACGCCGTCCAACTTCTTTCGGAGATGCAGCGCGTGGCGCGTCGCGGCCTCCTCATCAATGACCTCCATCGCCACCCGCTGGCCTATCTCGGCATCTGGCTTCTAAGCCGCGGCCTGCGGATGGCCCCAATGGTACAGCACGATGGGCCCATGTCGGTGCGTCGGGGCTTTCGGAAGAACGAGCTTCGGGATCTTGCCCGAAAGGCTCAACTATCGTTGCCCTCCATCCGATGGCACTGGGCGTTCCGATGGACGCTCTCCACAATTTCGAATTGGAAGTGACGAATTTCGAATGGAGAGTACTGGGGGAAAGAGGCATAGTGCAGTCTCAGAAGCTGTTTGGTGGATGGATGAGAAGCCGAGACACAGTGGGCGACGCTGCAAAATGGCGCCCAAACGAGCCTTGTAGTGGAACTACCAGGTGAGTGCAGAAGCCATTTTGCGCGAGATCCACGCAGTCGCAGGCCTCAGACAGTCCGCCAAACAGCTTCTCAAGCAATCCCCCTGAGGTAGAGTCATTTCGAGCGCAGCGTAGCGGAGTCGAGAAATCTCTCCGAATCCACCGAGGTCGATAGTAGTGAAGGCGACCTCTCCACGAAAATGTTCTTCCGCCAGATCCGGAGAACTTTTCTCCCAAGAGAGATCCGTTGAGGTTGCAATAGGGGAAGTGGCGACTCTTTCGGGAGTGTGGGCCTGTAGCAGATACCAGGAACATACCCGCTTGCGGTTCGCTTGGCAGAGAGCAATCCTCCAATTCGAGAAGAGTAGAACACCAAGGAGCAGTCTCGCTTCCCCTCACTCCCTCTCGCCCTCTCTACCTTTCCCCCAATGCCCTACGACGCGGTCGTTATCGGAGGCGGCCTGGCGGGGTGCAGCACGGCTCTCCAGTTGGCTCGGAAGGACTACGACGTGCTGCTCGCCGAGCAGTCGACCTATCCCCGCCACAAGCTCTGCGGAGAGTTTCTGTCCCCCGAGGTCCAGTCATCGTTTCGCCGGATCGGGGTGCTCGGTGCCGTCCGCCAGGCTGGAAGCCGTACCATTGACCGCGCCCTCCTCACGTCTCCGACCGGTGCCTCCACTCAGCACACGCTTCCCGACGCGGCCCTCGGCCTCAGCCGATACGTCCTCGATCAACTTCTCTTCCGGCACGCCTGCACGGCGGGCGTAGAGGGACGCCCCGGAACCCGCGTGACGAGTGTCCGCGGAAATTTCGACGAGGGATTCTCGGTCACAGTCGGGGCCGATACCGTCGAGACGCGTCTCGTGCTGGGGGCCTATGGACGCCGGGGCCGCCTGGACCGGACCCTCGATCGGCCCTTCTTGGAGGAGCACAGTCCCTATGTCGGCTTCAAGGCCCATTATGCCGGCGCGGCCGCCGCGACGGTGCGGCGAACCGTTGAGGTGCACAGTGCGCCGGGGGGATACTGCGGCCTCTCTCCCGTAGAGAACGACCGCGTCAACGTGTGCTGGATCGGCCGAACCGATGCGCTCAAGGCCGCTGGGGGCACCCCTACGGCGATGCTCGACGAGGGGCTTCGTCAAAATCCGATCCTCGACGAGCGTCTCCGCGGACTCACTCGCGTAAGCGACCAGTTCGAGGCCGTGAGCCAGGTCCCACTCATGCCCAAGTCGCGGTTCGCCGGAGACGTCTGCATGGTGGGCGACGCGGCGGGCATGATCGCCCCGCTCTGCGGGGACGGCATGGCGATGGCCCTCCGGACCGCCGATCTCGTGAGCCCCCTCGCGGCCGAATATCTCGATGGGAAGCGCCGGGCGTCGTCGTTCCGTCGGGCGTACCGGACCGCCTGGACGAACACCTTCGGGCGTCGCATGCGACTCGGCCGGTGGATTCATGCGGCCGCCTTCCGTCCCGGGGCCGCCCGGCTCCTTGTTCAAAGCTGCCGCGTGCTGCCTCCTCTCGCCCGCTGGCTCATCCGGGCAACCCGCGGCTCTGCTACCGCGCCGCCGCCCGCCGGAGACGATCGTTGAGCGCACGCCCGAGGCCCGACGGGGGCACCGTCTGCGCATAGATCCGCTCAAGGCCCGCCTCGTCGCACGCCCGGAAGACGTGGAAGAGGTCGTGCGCGTAGGCGCGGAGATTCTCCTCCACGTAGACGGCCCCGAACGCGTGGGGCCGCGGCGGGGCCTCAAGTCCGATGAATGCGTGCTGAGGACCTGGCTCGGCCTCCGCCGCACTGTTCACGAGATGCACGCGGGCCGTCGGCGCGTAGTGGCGGTGACGCGTTCCCGGACTCCGCGGCGTCGCCCCCCCATCGCTTCCCCCTACCCGTACAGCCCCCAACTCCTCTCGCAGCGCCTCCACCGAGACGGCTCCGGGCCGCAGCACCTCGACGGGCGCAGCGGTACAATCCACGACGGTCGACTCGACCCCGGCCTCCGTGCGCCCGCCCTGCAGAATGCACCGGATGCATCCCCCGAGGTCCTCCTGTACAGCCTCCCAAGTCGTCGGACTCGGTCGGCCCGAGCGGTTGGCGGAGGGGGCTGGAACGGGCGTGCGGCAGGCCTCCAGAAAGGACTGCGCTAGCGAAAGACGAGGCATGCGGACGCCGACCGTGTCGAGCCCGGCGGTGACCGCAGCCGGTAGGTCCGGATGCTTCGGAAGGATGAGCGTGAGGGGCCCCGGAAGAAACCGCTCGTGGAGCTGTTGGGCCGCGGGGGGCACCTCGGCGGCCACCTGATTGATCTGCTCGCGCCGGCTGACGTGGACGATGAGGGGATTGTCCGAGGGCCGTCCCTTGGCCTCGAAAATGCCTCGCACGGCGTCCGGCTGGAAGGCATCTGCCCCGAGCCCGTAGACTGTTTCCGTAGGGAACGCCACAAGTTCCCCCCGACGGAGGAAGACAGCGGCCTCGGTGGGTGAGGTCGTCAGCGTGGTGGTCACGAGAGCACGTCGGGATTGTCGTCGGAAGAGGAGGTCACATCGTCGATCAGTCGTCGCGTGCGCTCGACGTGGGAGCCTGCCCAGAAGACCGAACCGCAGGACGGACACTGCACGAAGTCGTCGTGTGCCTCGTGGGCGTGAGGGGGCACCTGCTCGTCAATGGCCTCGGGGGCGGCAGCGCGCAACTCCACGTTGCACGAGAGACAGCGCGAGAGCGGATCCGCGTCCTGAGCGACGTCGAAAAGGCGCGCCATCTCCGCAAGCTGGCGACGAGGCTTCTGGGCGCGGACGAATCGGCCTCGCCGCACCCGGCTGCGTTTTAGGAGGCCGATGTCTCGGGTGAGCAGGATCCGATCCTCGTCGTCCGAGATCTGGGCGAGGGTCGAATCTGAACAGTCGGTGTCATAGCGGGTGTCCAGGCCCAGCATGCGCAGGGAGCGGGCCAGCCGGCCCAGGTGCACATCGCACACGAAGCGCGGAGGCTGGAGGGCCTCGGGCCGCAGATGCGACGCCGGACGGGGCAGTGACTGAATCCAGGGATACACGCTGATCCGGTCGCCCGGCGACAGTGCGTACTCAAAGTACACGGGCGAGCCATCCGCGAGCACCAGGTCGACCTCTGGATGAGGAACGCCCTGCGCCCCGATTGCATCCTTCGCCGCAGGCCGTCCCCAGAACGAATGCCGGATCATCGGCCCCGTCCCCCGCCCTCGCCCAGACAGAAAGTCGTTCAAGGAGCCATAGAACCGAAAGCGGGCGACATGTTTCTCTGCGGACATGGCACTCAACGCTCCATCGGGCGGGTGGAGTTGACTTTCCTCCCCGTCGTCACTTAGGATCGGAAGATGAACGATCTCCTTGATGCTCGCTCCGCCTATGCCAGCCGATGCCCCCACACGCAACACGCACCTCCCGAACCGCCTGCAGACACTCGGGCCGCTTCCCTCCCACTCAGAACTCACCGAGACCCTGATCGAAGCCGCCCAACGCGTGCTCCGCCGACGCTTCCGAGTCGTTCTGCTCATCCGGGAGGCCTATGCTCACCTGGACACAAACGCCGACGCCCTGACCGCTGTGTGGGACGATCTTCGGACTGCACTGCGTCTCCTCGTGGCTTGGGGACAGCGATCGTACCGCCGGGTATCGGCCGGAACCCTGGTGCTCCTCGTCGCCGCGCTCCTTTACTTCGTCACCCCCGTCGACGTCATGCCCGATCCTCTCGGCGCCCTCGGCTTCGTCGACGACATCGCCGTCGTGCAAACCGCCGTCGAGGCGGTGCGCACCGAGTTAGATCGGTTCCGGGCCTGGGAGGACTAACCTGCGTTGAGCGTTCAGCGTTGAGCGTTTGGCGTTGGGGATTGCGGGGGTCCGTCCTGATGAAATACGCCCCCCAGAAGAGCACCATCCGTCAAGACCTCACGCTTCTCCCCCTTCGCCCCTCACGCCTCACGGATCACGCCTCACACATCACGGCCTTCCATGTTCACCTACATGCTTCTCGGGCTCGTCGCGGGCCTCCTCACGGGCATCCTAATTGCGTGGTACCGACGCCGGCAGTGAGTGCCCGCTACGGCACGATCTGCTGCCCATCCTTGTCTTCCACAATCAGCGCGTCGACCGGACAGAGGGATGCGGCCTCTTCCAGCCGTGCCCCCTCGATGTCCGGCGTCTCGTCCTGAAAATCCACAATGTTGTCCTCCCGAATCACATAGATCTCGGGGGCAATGTTCGTGCAGTTGCCGCTGCCGATGCAAAGGGTCCGGTCGATGCGGACGGTCCGGCCACTGATCTCTCGTTCTCGGGTATCGTCGTCCATGCTATAGAGGGAAATGATCGGTGAACAAACTCGACGGCAAGGAAATTCACGATTCTCTGCCACGACGCGACCAGAGACGGGTTCCTCCAACCGGCCCTGGTTGCAGATCACTTACGAGGAGGACGTGGCCTCTTCTGCGGTCGTCTCTACGGAAGAAGCATCGCTTTCTTCGTCGTCCAGCCCGAGGGTCTCGTCCAGAAGGTTGCCCGCAATCTGGATGAAGTCCTGCTCGGTGATGATGCCAACGAGCCGCTCTTCCCGCACGACGGGCAGGGCCCCAATCTCGTGTTCGCGCATCAGCTCCACGGCTTCGAGGGTGGGCCGGTCCGGCGAGACCGAAATCGGATCTTCCACCATGATCTCGCCCACCGGCACGCCTCCTTCAGGCCGTTTTTTGCGCTCGGCCATGTGCCGCAGGAGGCTGCGGTGGCTCACGAGGCCCACCAGTCGGTGCCGCGCGTCCTCTACGAGCACGTGCCGGATCTTCTGCCAGTCCATGAGCCGCGCTACAAACTCGATCGACTCCTCCTCGTGGACGGTGAAGAGATCGGTCGTCATGTAGTCTTCGACGTTCGTCTCCTTCATGCCCGTGGGGGTATACCCCTCTTCGAGGGTGGCCAGCGGCCATTCATGCACCGGGTTGCCCGCTTTCTGGCGCTCCACCATGGCACGGGTGAGGGCGCCGAGGCGCTCGGCCCGCGAGCCCACATCGGCCATGCGCGCCATCGAGTCGAGCTGCCACTCCGAGCCGGTCTGCTGGGTTTCCACGCGCCGCTGGATGATGCCGAGATAGCGGTCGATGTCCTCCGAGTTGACGCCGGAGCTCTCAAGCCCTTTTTCGGCACGCGGAATGAGCGTATCGAGGATGAGCTCGTGGGCCGGTCGGTTTGAACCGTCGAGCCACTTAAACTGAGAGGCCAGTCCATTGCGGGCGGCAGCATTGAAGTTGAACCGGGCCTCGTAGAACTCGATGTGCTCGGACACGTCCCGGTACTCGTCGGCGAGCCCGGCCACGAGCCCGTACCAGAAGACGGCGTTGGCGACCTCGTCGATGACGGTCGGGCCGGAGGGCAAGACGCGATTCTCGATGCGGAGGTGCGGCTTCCCGTCCGTGATGCCGTAGCACGCCCGGTTCCAGCGGTACACCGTGCCGTTGTGCAACTGGAGAGCCATGAGGTTGGGCACGCCCCCCTGTTCGAGCGTATCGAGGGGATCCTCGTCCAGATCGGTGGTGAGAAGCACCCGGAAGCGCGAGATGTCTTCTTTAAAGATCTCCATCACGGAGTCCTCCACCCAGCTGGTGCCAAAGTGGACGCGGGGGCTCATCTCCCGCAGGTACAGGTTGCTCGATCGGGTATCGACGGCCTGCTGGAAGAGGGCGATGCGCGTTTCGCGCCAGAGCCGCTTGCCGAACAGGAGGGGCGAGTTCGTCGCGGCCGCCAGGCAGGGCGCGGCCACCACCTGCGCAATGTTGTAGTAGCGCGGAAACTCCTCCGGCGACACCTGGAAGTGGGTCTGGAAGCTCGTGTTGCACCCCTCCAGCATGATGG
>JBDGQN010000116.1:0-10945 GCA_042219055.1 Salinibacter sp.
GCCCGAGGCACAGGTGGATCGGTTTATGCTCAAGATCGACGTGACGTACCCCACCGGGGAGGAGGAAATGGAGATCATGCGCCGCATGGCCCGCACCGACGAGTCGCCCTCGGTGCAGTCCGTGGCGAGCCCCGCACAGATTCTACGGGCCCGGGAGGTGATCAATGCCCTCTACGTCGACGATCGGGTGGAGCAGTACATCGTCAATCTGGTGCTTGCCTCCCGCGATCCGGGGGGACACGGGCTCGCCGACCTGGAGCCCCTGCTGGAGTACGGGGCGTCGCCCCGGGCCAGCATCAACCTGAACCTGGCCGCCCGCGCCCACGCCTTTCTGCGGCACCGGGCCTACGTGACCCCCGAAGACGTGCGCGCGGTGGCAATGGATGTGATGCAGCACCGCCTCGTGATTACGTACGAGGCGGAGGCCGAGCAGGTCGAGGCGTCGGACCTCGTGGACCGCATCCTCGACACCGTGGAGGTGCCCTGATGCTGCAGCGAGGAAACTCGTCGGCCCTGTCCGGTTCTGCCTGACCCGTTGGAGCGTCTCGGTATGGACCGCCCCAAGACCTTTCAGAAAGAGTCGATTACGGTGGACTTCATGGTTCGCCAGCTGCGCGAGACCGTGGGTGTGCAGGTGATGCCGGTGAATGAGGCGGTGGACGCTTCTGAGCGGACGGTCACCGAGAGCAATCTCCACCGGCCCGGCCTCGCCCTGGCCGGGTACGTCGACCTGTTTACCCACCAGCGCGTCCAGATTCTCGGGAACACCGAAACCCAGTATCTCCATCATCTCGGAGACGCTGAGCGCCGAGAGGCCTTTCGGAACCTGACGCAGTTTCCGGTGCCCTGCCTCGTCGTCACGGACGACAATGACCTCACGGAGGCGCTCGTGGACTTGGCCACGGAGGTAGAGATTCCCGTGTACCGCACGCCGCTGCCCACGGTCCAGTTCATGTCATCGCTCCGCAACTTTTTGACCGATCAGTTTGCCCCCCAGCGCGCGGTCCACGGGTCGTTGGTCGACGTGTATGGCATCGGCCTGCTCCTTATCGGCGAGCCGGGCATTGGCAAGAGCGAGGTGGCCCTGGATCTGGTAGAGCGTGGTCACCGGCTCGTGGCGGACGACGTGGTGATGGCGACCCAGCGGGACGCGTCCATCCTCATGGGGACGGGGACCGATCTCGTACAACACTTCATGGAGGTCCGGGGACTCGGCCTCGTAGACATCCGTTCCATGTTTGGGATTCGGGCGATCCGGTTTCAAAAGCGCATCGAGGTCGTCGTGAAGATGGAGCTCTGGGACTCGGACAAGGAGTATACCCGCATCAACATGGTGAAAGATACCCACGAGATTCTGGGAATCGATCTACCGATGGTGCGGGTCCCCATCACGCCCGGGAAGAACATCACGGTTATTTGCGAAGTGATCGCCATGAACTACCTGCTCCGCCATTACGGGCACGATCCGGCGGAGGTATTCACGGAGCGGCTTCGGAACCGCATTCAGCAGGAGGGTCCCCCGATGCCCCGTCGGGGAATCGAGTATTTCGAGCAGGACTACGAATAGGTCCGCGGGCCGTCGAACGAGGGATGGGGAATGGGAAACTGGAGGTCACGGTCTCTCTGTGAAAAGGCGAGCACTTCTCGGCGGGCGCGCGGCGGTGCCGGACATCCGGTTTGACAGGGTTGGATCTGCCTCCTATGTTAATTCACGGTATTCCAAAATGTACCCAATAAAGTTGCCGTGTTTCTGTCTCTGAACACTGTACGTCCGGTATAGTTTGCCGATTGATTCCGTGGACGCACAGGGTAATCGCATCTAAGCACTCCTGTCGCTCCAAACCGTGTACTGAACTTGATTCAGCATAAACTTGGAGCCCATGACGCGACCCATTGGGCGTCATCCTTTGGAGATATGGACTCTGAATCACACTCAGAGCGACGAATTGAAATGCCCTTGTCAGCAGACCATCTTGAAAATAAACGTTTGAGGGCTATCCGCCAAGGGTAGATCGTTGATGCAATCACCCTGCGTGGACGCACGTAGAGGCAGGCTGTGCCCTCGTCTCCAAAATCACCCAGGCGAAATCGTCGCCGTTCCAACGTAGATCCCCCACCGGATACGAATTGACGCCGCTGTCATGGCTTCAGAACCGAAGTACGTCTATGACCCAGAAACCTGCTCCTTTAAGAAAGTGGAGCCGACGTGGAAAGACTGGACGGCCCACGTCGGTCAAATTATAGGCCTTGCAGTCATTCTGGCGGGGCTCATGGTCTGGGGGCTGGACCAGCAGTGGATCACCTCGCCCGAAGAGCAGACGTTGAAGGTCGAAAATGCGGCTCTCGAGCGACAGCTCGACCAGGTCAATGATCGGATGACGATGCTCTCCTCCCGGCTCGATACGCTGGCGAAGCGGGACCGCACGCTTTACCGGCGTCTCTTCCAGATGCGGCCGATTTCCGAGGATGTGCGGCAGGTTGGCGTGGGGGGGACGGATCCGTACAAGCAGTTCGATGGCATGAGTCCGGACACCCGGTCTCTCCTGAAGAATACCGCTCAGAAGCTCGACAAGCTTGAACGGCAGATGAGCCTTCAGCGGTCGAGCTACCGCGAGCTGTACCGCGTGGCCCAGAAGCGACAGGACCGGCTCCGTCAGCTTCCCGCCATTCGGCCGGCCAACGGGCGCATCATCTCTAACTTTGGAATGCGTAAGCATCCCATCTTGAAGGTGCGAAAGATGCATGAGGGCATCGACTTCTTGCTGCGCACGGGGTCGCCTGTGATGGCTACGGCGGCGGGCACGGTGAAACGCGCGGAGATGAGTCCGAGTTACGGGAAGGTCATTGAGATTCGTCACCCGATATCGGGGTACATGACCCGTTATGCCCACTTGTCCAAGATTCCGGATAAGATTTATCCGGGCGCCGAGGTGCAGCGAGGAGACACCATCGGGTACAGTGGAAACACGGGTCTCTCTACGGGTCCCCATCTCCACTATGAGGTTCACAAGCTGGATGGTCGGGCGCTCAATCCTATGCAGTTCCTGGTGCCGGGCATGAGTCCGGAGAAATACCACAAACTCGAACAGCGCACCCGGCAGTATCTTGCGAGCACAAAGGAGAGCGCCAGTGCCATGCCGTCCGCCCGGTAAGTGCGGCACGAAGTTGAGCACGTCCGGCACCGTCCGCGTTCTGGGCCGTAAAGGCTCTTTCTACGTGCGGGGATGGCCGCCCGGATTTTCTCGATGTCAGTATTCTAATGTCCACACTCATTGCGCCGACCGTCGGAACCTGGCGTTCAGAGAACGGCGGGGTTGCGTTTGTCCTGCTGATGGGGGGGCTTGTCGCCTCGGGAGTTTTCTCGCCTGTGGCGGCGCATCCCGTGTCTCCGACGGCCGACACTACTGCCCCCATCGTACGGAGCGTGGACGTTCGGGGAGCCCGTCATTTTTCGGAGGCCACTCTGAAGAAGCGCATCCGCACGCAACCAAACCGGCGCATCTTCGGCATTCCCGGGTTTACTTGGTGGCGATGGGTGTACCAGTTGGGCAATGCCGACTGGATGTGGGATCGTCTGGGGAAAGCGCTCCGGTCGGGGGGAGAACCGCCCGCCTATCTCGATTCGAGTACCGTAGCCGCGGATGTCGATCGGCTGGAGCTGTTTTACCAGCAGCGCGGCTATCGGGACGCCACGGTCTCTTACCGGGTGCGGCCGCAAGGGGGGAGTGATCGCGTTCAGGTTATTTTTTCCGTGACCCCGGGGCCGGCCACCTATCTCCGGCGTCTCCGTTACATCGGGCTCGGCGCGTTGCGCCGCTCCCAGAAACGGCGTCTCGTAGAGGGGACCGTGTTCGACGCTGCTACCGTTCGCGTCGACGATACGCTGCGGATTACGCTCCAGAACCAACGCTATCGGGAACCGAAGCTGCTGAAAGAGCGGCGGCGCATTCTGACCTTCCTGCAGAATGAGGGATACGCCGGAGTGAGTCGCGATTCCATCCAGGCGGTGGTGTACCGGGTCGCGCCCGATTCTTTCGACGTCACGCTTCGCATCGGTACGGGACCGCGATACCGTTTTGGCAGTGTGCGCTTCGAGGTGACCGGGCCCGAGACGACCCCGCCGCGCTACGACACCCTCAACGTGCGGGTCGACACGACGGGCGGGGCGCGGCCCCGGGTGACGTCCCGCATTGTGGATGAGGGGCACCTCGAACCGGGCATTTTGCGCCGCAATCTCCAGTTTACCCCAGGGGCGTACTACGACCGGTCGAAGGTGCGGGCCACGAAACGACGGCTCGAAAGCACCGGGGTGTTCACGTTTACCAACCTGTCGCCGCAGTTCGAGGACACGGTTCGTGTCCCCTCGACCGGAGCCCTCTACCTGCCCCTTCGGATTGAGGGACGGACGCGGCAGCGCCATCGCGTACAGGCCGAGGCTTTTGCGCTCCAGCGCGAATCCGTGGGCGGGGGCAGCACCGGCGGCCTGCGCCCAAGCGAGTTCGGGGTCGGTCTCAGCGGGATATATGAGAATGTCAACGCCCTTGGGGGCGGGGAGACCTTTCGGGTCCGCACGTCGGGCTCGGTGGCGACCGGTCCCGGTTCGGAGATCGTCAGCTCGTACCAGTTCGAAGGGAGCACGTCCCTGATTCTGCCGTACCTCATCCGCCCCTTCCGGCCCCTAGAGCAGCTCGATCTCACGAGCGCTCGCACGCGCGTGTCGCTAACAGGGCTCACTGCTCTGCGCAGCGGTTTGGGACTCCGGATTCGGAGTCGCATCGATGCGCAGCTGCGACTGGAGATGGACCACACGCCGACAGAATCATCGCTGATCGACGTGGTGGACCTGAGCATTAGCAATCCGGATACGCTCGATCAGTTTCGTTCGCGGTTTTTGGATCTCGTCTTTGGACCTGGGGGGAACGACATTCAAGATCCGGTGCAGCGCCAGCAGATTCTGGAGGACTACACGCAGCCGCAGGTGAACACGGCCGTTCGGTACACCTTTCGCTCGGCGACGGCCAATCCCCTCCGTCGTCAGAGCGGGCACATCTACGAGGTGTCCGGTGAAGTGGGGAATACGGTGCCCCTCCTGTTCGATCGGCTGGTGTTTGCCCCCGACACGCTGGATTACTCAGTGCCCAGCTTCTTTTCGGGAGCGGGGGGGCTCACCGGTCGCCTCCTCTATCGGCCCTACGTGCGGGCCTCGGTCGACCTGCGGCAGTACGTGCCCCTGGGACCGGGCACCACTCTCGGGATAAAACTCTTTGGCGGCATCGCCCACCCTACGGCCCGGCCGACTGTGGTGCCGCTCGATCGCCGGTTTTTTAGCGGAGGCGCCAGCAGCGTGCGCGGATGGCGGCTCCGGGACCTGGGGCCGGGAGCCGCCCGACTGCCCAGGGATACGACTACGTCCGTGCAGGGCGGTATTGCGAACATTCTGGGCGGAGACATCAAGCTCGAATCGAGTATCGAACTCCGGACGACCCTCCTTCAGGATTTCCTGACGGCCCGGTGGGTAGGGGCTACCTTTCTTGATGTCGGCAACGTCTGGTTTGGCCCGCGCAACCGGGGGTTCGGGCAGCAGGATTCGATGTCTACCGCGGCGGGAATGCGGGCAACGAGCGACGTGCAAATCGGAGACCGAGACGGGAAGTTCGACGGTCTTGAGTCCCTGACCGACGTAGGGGTGGGCGGGGGGGTAGGGCTCCGCCTGGAGTGGCAGTACCTCATCGTCCGATTTGATCTCGCGTACCGGCTGCACGACCCAGCGCGGAACGACGATGTCTTTGCCAGCGACTTTGGCGGTCCGCTCCTCCACTTCGGCATTGGCCAGTCCTTCTAAGGCCGATGTCGTTCGCTCGCCTTGCTTTTCGTTCGGCTTTCGTCCGTGATCATGTCGTTCCTCCGTCCCGTTCTCCGCGCTGGAGCCCGGCTCTACCGAAGGCTCTTTCGGCGCCGCCTCGACGCACACACGCGCGACATTGCGGACCGTCTCCGCTGCGTTCCTGCCCTGAGCCGCCTTTCGTCCGGCGCGCTCTACGCCATGGCTGGGGTCACCCACCGGCGCACCTACCGTCGGGGCGAGTCGCTTTACTACGAGGGAGATCCCGGATTGGGGCTGTACATCGTCGAGTCCGGACGGGTGGGCCTCACGACGGACCGAGGGGCAGAGCGCACCTCTGAGCTCCGAGTCATTGAGGCGAACGATATGGTCGGGGGATTGTCGTTGCTCGGGGATTTCCAGCGGCTAGAGACGGCCGAAACCATCACGGAGGCGCAGGTGCTCGGCTTCTTTCGGCCCGACTTGAAGAACGTAAGGCGCCGCGACCCGGCAGCGGGGGCCGAGATTATCATGGCGCTGGCCCGGCACATGGCTGCTCAGCACGTGGAACTCGTTCGCCGCTACGAGGAACAGACCGACGTGCTTACGGCACTCCAGTCCCATGCCCAGGCCGCCGAGGCGGTGGAGGACGATGTCCCGACGGAGTTGTAGTGCGTATTGCGTAGGGCGTATTGCGTAGGGCGTATTGCGTAGGGCGTATTGCGTAGGGCGTACCTGCCGAAACGTACGGAATACGAAATACTCGACTGTCGATCGGGCCCGCAACAATCTGAACAGTCTCAGGGCTGGAGCGGAGCTTGATCAGTTTTCTGAAGGGGGAGCCTGGATCAGCCGTTCCGCGCTCTGCGTTGATGACTGAAAGCTCTCGGCATCTCTCCATAGCTTCTCGCCCTCAGATGGGTCCCCTCTCGCGCCTCAACTATTTTTTCTGGCGGTACAAGTACCTGTTTGTGCCCGGGCTTCTCTTTACGATGATCTCGGCCGGGTTCCAGATTACGGTGCCCATGGTGGTGCGGCAGGCCGTGGACAGCATTCCCCGGTTCGTGCGGCTCTACGCTCTATACGAGAGCACCCCGGTCCAGGCAGAGCTTTACGCCTATTTCTTCGTCACCTTGGTTCTCTTTGCGCTGGCCATCATTGCGCTATCGGGGACGAGCGGGCTTTTTATGTTTTTGATGCGGCAGACGGTGGTGGTTGCGTCCCGGCACATCGAGTACGACCTGCGGAACGACCTGTACGACCATCTCCAGCGGCTCTCGCAGACCTTCTACCAGGAGTACTCGACGGGCGACGTCATTACGCGGGCCACCGACGACATTGAGAAGGTGCGGCGCTACATCGGACCGGCCATCATGTACGTCACCCGCTCGCTCGTGATGGTGCTGGTGGCCGCCACGGCCATGTTCATCATCTCGCCCACCCTCACGCTCTACGCGCTCACGCCGTTGCCGCTGCTCGCCATTGCGGTGTTCTTCATGGCGCGCATGGTGCATCACCGCAGCGACCAGCTTCAGCAGCAGTACTCTACGCTCACGAGTCGCGTGCAGGAGGCGCTCTCGGGGATCCGTGTGCTGAAGGCGTACACGCGGGAAGCGGCGGAGGCGGAGGTCTTCGACGAGGAGAGCCGGGAGTACCGGGCGCGCAACCTCAATCTCGCCTGGGTCGAGTCGGCGTGGCGCCCTTCGTTCCTGCTGCTCGTTGGGGGCTCCACGGTGATTGTAGTCTGGATGGGCGGGCGGCTCGTGGCGGAAGGGGCCATCACGATCGGAAATATCGCCGAGTACATCATTTACATCAACATGATGACGTGGCCGGTGGCCTCGCTCGGGTTCGTTATCACCATGATTCAGCGGGCCTCGGCGTCGGTGCTGCGGCTGCAGAACATCATGGATCGGGAGCCGGACATCGACGACGGGCCGCAGACGGATCCGTCGATTCGGTCCATTAAGGGGCGGATTGCCTTTCGGGACGTGTGGTACCAGTACGAGGAGGAAGACGAGCCAGCCCTCCGGGGGGTGAGCTTCGACCTCCCGGCCGATCGCACCCTCGCGGTGGTGGGCCGCACCGGTTCAGGCAAGAGCACGCTCGTCCGCATGATTCCCCGTCTGCTGGATCCGGACGCAGGGACCGTCGAGGTCGACGGGCACGATGTCCGGACGATTCCACTAGGAACGCTGCGCGAAGACATGGGCTACGTGCCGCAGGATGTCTTCCTCTTCAGCGACACGGTGGCCAACAACATTGCGTTTGGTGACCTCGACGCCGATCGGAACGAGATCCGGCGGGCAGCGGCGGAGGCGGACCTCGTGGAGAACGTGGAGGACTTTCCGGACGGCTTCGATACGCACGTGGGCGAGCGGGGCATCACACTATCGGGGGGGCAGAAGCAACGGACGTCGATCGCCCGGGCCCTCATCCAGGATCCGCGCGTGCTCGTCTTCGACGACGCGCTCTCGGCCGTGGACACGGCGACGGAGCGCAACATTCTGCGGTCGCTGCGGCAGCGGCAGGGGCGCCACACGCTCGTCATCGTGAGCCACCGCCTCAGTGCCGTGCAGGAGGCCGATCTGATTCTGGTGTTGGAGCAGGGGAAGGTCGTGCAGCGGGGGACGCACGATACGCTCGTGGACGAGGAGGGGCTTTATGCGGACCTCTACGAGAAGCAGTTGCTGGAGGAGGAGATTCAGGCGCTGTAATTCGTATTGCGTAGTGCGTATTGCGTATCTTGCTGTCGGGGAGACGCAATACGAAATACGCAATACGTCCTCTCCGGTCGAAGCGTATTCCCGCCCGACACGATAACGCGCTGTGTAGATGATAACCAACGTCATCCCATTGGGCACGGCCTCGGCGCTTCCCACGGAGGACCGGTACCTCTCGGCACTGGCCATCAAGCGAAAAGGACGGGTCCTGCTGTTCGACTGCGGAGAGGGCACGCAATATCGATTGATGGACGCTGGCCTCAGTCGGGTCCGCGTGGACGCGATCTTTGTGACGCACCTACACGGCGATCATTGCTACGGTCTTCCAGGTCTTCTCGCGACCCTCGCGTTGCAGCAGCGCCGCGCTCCGGTGACCCTCGTAGTGCCGCCGGGCGGTCGGGCGATGCTCGACGCCGTTCCGGGCGACGGGCCGGACGACCTCCCGTTTCCGCTGCGCATCACAGAGGTCGACGAGACCCTGTCCCACGCCGTCGTCTATGAGACCGAAGAGTTCACCGTCGAGGCGCGCCCGCTGGACCACCGTGGGTTTGCGATGGGCTTTCGGTTCGAGGAGCGGACGCGGCCCGGACGGTTCGATCCCGAGGCGGCGCGGGCGCTGGGCGTGCCGGAGGGACCCGCGTTCGGGCGCCTGCAGGAGGGCACGCCGGTGGCTGCGGCGGACGGAACGATGGTGCAGCCGGAGCAGGTATTGGGGCCGCCGCGTCCCGGCATTTCGGTCGCCTACGTCACCGACACGTGGCCCTGCGACGGCGGCCGTGCCCTCGCCGACGAGGCAGACCTGCTCTACCACGACGCCACGTTTGCCGACGAGCACCGGGACCGAGCGGAGAGAACGGGCCATTCCACGGCGCGGCAGGCGGCTACAGTGGCACAGGAGGTGGAGGCGCAGCGCCTGCTCCTGGGCCACCTGAGTGCCCGCTATCCCGACCCCACGCCGCTGGTGCGGGAGGCGCGGTCGATCTTCTCCGAGGCGGAGGTCGCCGAGGAGTTACGCCGGTACGCACTCGATCCCCGGAACAAGGAGCCTGGGCCGTCCGCGAATTGACGATCCCCGATCAGGGCCGCCCCATCTACTTCGCCGTGAGGGTCACCGCCACCGTTTGGTTCTGGTCTCCTCGGAGGATGCCGAGTTTCAGCGTGTCGCCCGGTGCGTGACCGTCCACGATCTGCGCGAGGCTGCGGTCCGGGCCGAGTTCCGTGCCGTTCACCGAGATGATCACGTCGCCGCGCTTCAGATCCTCTGAGCTGCTCACGTCCGTAACTTTCTGCGCCCCGTCCGGCAGCGACAGGGCCTTCTTCACGCTCTGCTGCACGCCGGTCGTTGTGACGGGGAGACGCGCCTCGGGGTGAGCCGAGGTTGCGCCGTCGTACCGTACCAGCACGCGATCCAGGTTTTGTCCCACCACCTGCGGTGTTTGCTTGCGGCTGTGCATCCGCTGGGCGCGGTAGGGTACCTTTTCAGTGAGGTACGACTTCATCTCCTTGGCCGTAATGGCCTGATTGGCGTCTGCGTCGGCCTTCCCCCGCAGACCGTTCAGGAAGTAGTACGTGAAGAGCCCTTCTTCTTCTCGGGATACCACGAAGCGACTTGATCAGCGGCCCCAGCGGTGAATGCCAAACCATTTTTCATGCCCATCACCGGATTTTCAACGCTGAGAACCGCCGGACTGGCATTCTGCACCACCGCACCGCCCTCAGAGGTCCCGCTGAAGCACGCCTCCAGCACAACGGACACCGATTCGGCGGGAAGCTGCGCCAGGTTCTCGTAAAGCTGGTTCAGTGGATAGCCGTTCTGAGAGAGGTAGCTCGGGTTAGCGTTGGAGGGAAGGAGGTAGGCGTTGTCTGACTCGGGATTCGGGACGCCGTGACCGCTGTAGTAGACGAAGACGCTGGACTTTTCCGGCTTGACGTAGTCGTACAGCTGGCCCTTCGGGTCATCGCTGGTTCCGAAGACCCGTTCCACGGCCGACCCGCTGGCGTTCTTGAGGTAGATGACGTTTTCCTTTCGGAAGCCGAGGGTGCAGGTGAGGTACTTCTGCATGGTCTGCGCGTCCCGCACCGCGTAGTCGACATTGGGAATGTCGTCGTTTTTGTACGTCCGATTGCCGATCACGACGGCGATGTCATTGGGGCGCTCCATGTCGGTTTTAGGAATCTGGGTGTCGACAAGAGAGGAGGAAAACGCCCGTTCAGGTGTAGTGTCTTGAGCCCCGACCTTCCGCACCCCGGCACTCGGGGGAACTGACATGATTTTGGGCATAACATTGTACAAGTGAGCGAGAACATGGTACGATTAGTCCCAACATGATCGGCCCGAAGGAGCCTGAAGCCTCCGATTCCTCCGAGAACGAGGTTCTTCAGAGCAAGATCTTCGACCATC
>JBDGQN010000117.1:0-6164 GCA_042219055.1 Salinibacter sp.
CTGGAATCCCAAGCTCGTTGGCGTCTCGCTTCGAGAGCTTGCCGCCGTTGGGGCTTAAGATGAGCGGCAGATGCGCGAAGGTGGGCGGCTCCCACCCCAGCGCGTCGTACATGAGCACGTGCTTCGGCGTGGACGAGAGCCATTCCTCCCCCCGAATCACGTACGAGATGTCCATCAGGTGGTCGTCGACGATGTTGGCCAGGTGGTACGTGGGCAGGCCGTCGGACTTCAACAGCACCTGATCGTCGATTTCAGACGTATCGAAGGAAATGCTTCCCTGAACGACATCGTCGAACCGGACAGCGTCCTGGCGTGGGACTTTGAGCCGAACAACGTAGTCTTCTTCGTCGAGGAGCCGTTCGACCTCCTCGTCGGAGAGCGTGAGGGAGTTGCGCATTTGTCGGCGCGTGGTCACGTCGTAGGCGCCGTGCTCCTCGCGCATCGCCGCCAGCTCGTCTTCCGTGTCGAACGCGTAGTAGGCGCGGCCCGCCTCGATCAGTTTCTGCGCGTAGTCGCGGTACAGATCAGATCGTTCGGACTGGCGGTAGGGCGCGTAGTCGCCGCCCACCTCGGGCCCCTCGTCGTAGTCGAGCCCCACCCAGGAGAGCGCCTCCCGGATGTCCTCCTCGGCACCCGGTTCGTAGCGGGCCTGATCCGTGTCCTCAATCCGCAGCACAAAGTCGCCCTCGTGCTTGCGGGCGAAAAGGTAATTGTAAAGGGCCGTTCGCAGCCCGCCGACGTGCAGCCGACCGGTGGGGCTGGGTGCAAAACGAACACGAACGGAAGCGTTGGAGGCCATTTTCGGGGCAGGGGTCAGTTCGGAAAAGGATGACAGAAGTTGTCTAAGACCACAAAACGCACAGCTTGTAGACTGCCTTTTTTTCCCAGTTCCGCCGTCTCCAAGAATTGGCGGGGGTTTTGCGAAGGTCGTCGGTCGACCCGGGTCCCGCCGTAATCGCCGCAATCCCCGCCGCCGGAATGCCAGCCGTCGTCATGTCAATCCCCGGTGCAGACCCTCCTAATCGGTTGCATTGGGCGGGGACGGTTCACTAATATAGAATTGTTTGTGTAGTCGTTACCCTCCTATCCCTATCGTCCTTCCCTTCTCGTCGACCCTTCCCTCTGCGTTCATGGACGCTCCGAAATTCCTGTTGGGCCTCTTCCTCGTTGCTGGATTCTTGATGGCCTGTAGCGGCTCTGCCCGTACTGGCGAGTCGAAACAGTCGCAGTCCAACCCCGAGGCCACCGTCGTGGCCCGCTACGCCGACACCGAGATCACCTTGGCCGAACTGGACTCCGCCTTCGCCGCCTCGGTCGGTGGGCGCGAGAGCGCCGCCGACACCTCCCTCAGCGCCTACCGTAATTTTCTCGACCAGTATCTCAACTACCGCTTGAAGGTCCGGGCCGCTCGCGACGCCGGTCTCGACACTCTCGCCAGCCTCCAGAAGGACGTTCACAACTACCGGCAGGAGCTAGCCCGCCCCCGCTTGATGCGGGAGAAGGTGTACGAGCCGGTGGCACGGACCCTCTACGAACGTCGCAACCAAGCAGTCGACGTGAGTCACATTCTCATTCGCACGCGCAAGAATCAGGACACCACGGCCGCCTACCGCACGATACAGAAGATCGCGGACTCGCTGGATCGGGGAGTCCCCTTCGCTGAACTTGCTTACCGCAACTCCGATGACCGGGCCGCCCGTAAAAAAGGCGCCCGGGGATACAAGGGGCGGATCGGCTACATCCGGGCTGGACAGATCGTGAAGCCCTTTGAGAAGCGGATGTACACGGTGAAGCCCGGCGAGGTGAGCGACATTTTTCGGACCAAGTACGGCTACCACATCCTCAAGGTACACGACCGCCGCCCTGCACGGCCCCCAATCCAGCTCTCCCACATCCTCCGACGAGCAAAGGGGGATTCTGCCGCTGCCCGTCAGTTTTTGGACTCGCTCCGCACGGCGATTCTACGCGACTCTCTCTCTTTTGCCGTGGCGGCCGCCAAGCACTCGCAGGATCCGCGCACGGCGACGAAGGGGGGAGACCTCGGCAAGGTTAAACCGACCGGGCTGCCCGCTGCCCTACGTAAGGCTGCCGCTAAACTCGACAGCGTGGGGGCTGTGTCGGGGGTCGTTCGGAGCCGGTTCGGCTACCACCTCCTGAAACTCACCGGACGACAGGAGCGGAAGTCTTTCGAGAAGGCCTACGAAGGCCTAAAAAAGAAAATCTCCGGCCAGCCCCGCGTTAAACAGCGAAAGGCAGCGTTTGCGCGGAAGGTGCGAGCGAAGCACGGCGTGACCGTCGACACCACCGCACTCCTCAACGCGGCCGACGTCGCGTCGGTCGACTCCCTCGCCCGTCCCCTTCTCTCCCGTACAGACTCCGCCTCCACGCCCGATCCGCCGGTGGCCTCCCTCGGGGACTCCACCTACACCGCCCGCCAGATGGCCCGTCACTTGATGCAGACCGACGGCGGGGCCCAGATGACAATTGCGGAACTCATCGACTCTTTCCTCAACGAGAAGGCCCTTCAGTACGCCGCCACCCGGCTCACCCAGCGCGACCCCTCGCTTGCAGAGCAGATTCGCAAATATCGGGAGGGCGCGCTCCTGTTTCGCTATATGAAAGACTCAGTATGGACCGCCGCCGCGCAGGACTCCGCGGGCCTCCGGGCCACCTATCGGAAACACCGGAACCAGTACCGGTTCCCGGCCCGGGTCCGAACCCTCGTGCTCCGCGCCCCTTCCGACTCTCTGTTGATGCCGTACAAGAACGCCTATCAGGAGGGACGGTCGTTCCGAGCCACCTACGAGACCGCCGCCGAAGACTCTCTCGTCTCAGCCGACACAATCTACGTGACCGCTCGCTCGGCCGATGTCTACCAACCAGTCCGTTCCGCCAAGGACCTAGGAATGGTGGGGCCGAAAAAGCAGGACACCGAGTGGCTCCTCATGATTCGGGACACGCGCCTCCCTCCTCGCCGAAAACGGTTCGAGGAGGCCCGGAGCAGCGTCGTTCAAGATCACCAGAAAATCTACGAGCAACAGGTCATCCAGCGACTGCGGAATCGCTACGACGCAAAGACCTACCCCGAACGCCTGCGCCCACCGTTTTCGGGGACTTCTTCCACTCGGTAGCCCTCCCGATACAATTTTCACGGAGCCCGCGAATACCAATCGGGGATTGCCAGGCGTTCGTAGTCACTCGATGTAATCCGTAGGAAGATGAAATTGGCCCCGCTCGGAGTTCCTCCCTCCTCAGTCTCGTAGAGTCTCGACGACAGCGTGCTCGTCTGAACGCACCAATGCTTCAACCCGGAATTCTCCCATGCGCGTTCTTCTCCCCGATGTCCGTGTGCGCGACCTGATCCTCCTCGTGGGCGGACTCCTGGTCCTCTTCTTGGGGAGCGGCTGCCAAACGGAGGAGCCCCCGTCCTCATACGTCGCACGGGTAGGGTCGCACTATCTCACCGAGGCCGACCTCGCCCGCAGGCTCGACGGCATGGGCCCGACTCCTGACAGCGCAGCGGCCCGGCAGCAGATCATCGATCAGTGGGTGACTCGAATGCTTCTCTACCGAGAAGCCAAGCGTCGAAATCTCGCTTCTGTAGAGGCAGTTCAGCGTCGAATCGAGCACCAGCGTCGATCAATCCTGATTGCTTCTCTCAAAAACCGGCTCTACGACGAGACGGACCTCACCCCCTCCCCCCAGAGCGTGCGCACCTACTTTGAGCGGCACAAAAAGCAACTGCAACTCCGCGAGCCATACGTGCGTATCCGGTACCTAGCAACCACCCAACGGGCGGGGGCCCGAACGGTACGTCAAGCCCTTCGCACTCAGTCCGCGGAGACCGATTCGAACTGGACCCGCCTCGTTCGCACTCACGCCGCGGACACCACGCAGGCCTACCAGCTTTCACGCCGTCTCTTTCCCAAAGGCCAAGTAGCGGCGGCGCTTCCCTTTCTCTCTGAGACCCTCGCAGGCCTCGACGAAGGAGAGACGGCCCCGGTTGTAAAGCACGACGGTCGATACCACGTCCTGCGACTCGACCGCCGAATTCCGGCGGGAACGACCCCGAAACTCGAATGGGTCGACACCAAAATTCGGCGTCGCCTCCGAATTCGCGCTCGGAAACAGATGTATACCCACGAGGTTCAACGCCTTCGCAATAAAGCACGGGCCGACAGTGCCCTGGAGACGCCCTAGTCGTCGATGCCTCAAGACGCGGGCTCATCGTTTATCACACACGAGTCTTTCCCGAATGCCCCGACTTCTCTCCCTCCTCGCTCGCCGTTCTCTCGTCCCCACTGCCGCTCTCGGGGTCCTTATGCTTCTCACGGGCCTCGCCGCATCACCTGCACAGGCCCAAAACGGTCAGTTGGTAGATCGTATCGTGGCCGTGGTCAGCGACAACATTATTTTGAAATCTGAGGTCGACCAGCTGGTCCGCCGTCAGACACAGCAGCAGAACGTGTCGTATTCGCGCGATCTCTGGATGAAGGCCCTCGAACAGCTCGTCGACCAGAAGCTGCTGGCCGAGAAGGCCCGGCGCGACACGACCATTACGGTGTCGGACCAGCAGGTGACTCGTCAACTGAACCGACAGATCGAGCGGCTCAAGAAACGGGCCGGCGGTAAGGAAAAACTGCAGAACATCTACGGCCAGAGCCTCCTCGAGATCAAGGAACGGTTCCGCGAAGACCTGCGGGATAAGCTCCTCACCCAAAAGCTGCGTCGAAGGCGGATGAAGAAGATCAACATCACGCCCAGCGAGGTGCGACAGTGGTTCGAGGGGATTCCGCAAGATTCGCTGCCCCGCCTTCCGAAAACCGTGCGCGTGTCGCACATCGTGCGCTACCCGAAGCCGACGCAGAAGGCCCGGCAAGAGGCAAAGTCCTTGATCACCTCCATTCGCGACTCCATCGTTAGCGGCGAGGCCTCGTTCGAGGCCATGGCCCGTCAGTTTTCCGCTCCCGACGCTGCGGGCACCCCGACCGGGGCTCTCACCAACATCAACATTAATGACCTCGTCCCCGAGTTCGCCGCGGTCGCCTCCCGCACTCCGGTTGGCAAGGTGTCACAGGTCTTCTACAACGATAGTCAGAATGGATACCATATTCTGCGTGTCAACTCCCGGGACGGAAGCACTATCAACCTCAACCATATCCTCATCAAAGCTCCCCTGAATAAGCAGAAGGCGATCGACTACTTGAAGGCCGTTCGTGACACCCTCATCAGCAATGAGGACGTATCGTTCGAACTCATGGCCCGGCGCCACTCTGAAGACGAACGCACGGCCGAAAACGGCGGTCGAGTGACCGACCCCCAAACCGGCACCCGAGACTTGAAGCTGAAGGCCCTAGGCCCCTCTTGGACCCGCACCATCCGGAAGTTGAAGCCCGGCGAAATCAGCAAGCCCACGAAGGTGCAGCTCCTCAGCGGGGACCAAGCCTACCACATCGTGCTCCTCGAACGCCGTGTGCCCGCTCATCGGATGAACCTGGAGAAAGACTACGCGCGCATCCGGAAACTTGCTCTTCGGGACAAGCGCAACCGCAAGATGAACGAGTGGCTCGATCGACTCCGGAAGGAAATTTACGTGGACATTCGCATTTCCAAGTCGGAATTGACGGCTATGCAGCGACGCTAGCGCTGTGACCTCTTCCCCGCCTGGCAGCCCGTCCCAATCCGACGGTTCCCCTCGTCCCTGAGACTGAATGCTTTTCTATGCCCGAATCGACGCCTCCTCCCCAGGATCCGGACACCCTCAACGAGCTGAGCGACGCCTACGACCGTCTCCGGGACGAGATCGGCAAGGTCATTGTTGGCCAGGAGGACATCATCGAGATGGTGGTGGTCTGCCTCATGGCCCGGGGCCACACCCTCCTCATCGGCGTGCCCGGCCTCGCCAAAACCCTCCTTGTGCGCACCCTGGCCGGCGCCCTCGACCTGGACTTCAGCCGGATCCAGTTTACCCCGGACCTGATGCCCAGCGACATTACCGGTACCGAAATCATTCAGGAAAGCCGGGAGGGCAACCGGCACTTCGAATTCGCCGCCGGTCCCATCTTCGCCAACGTCATCCTGGCCGACGAGATTAACCGCACGCCCCCCAAGACACAGGCCGCGCTGCTCGAGGCGATGCAGGAGCAGCACGTGACCGCAGCCAG
>JBDGQN010000117.1:6174-15113 GCA_042219055.1 Salinibacter sp.
TTGATGCCTTCGGATATTACCGGAACCCATATCATCAACGAGGAAGGCGAGGAGAAAGAGTTCGTCTTCCAGAAAGGACCGATCTTCGCCAACATGATCCTTGCGGACGAGATCAACAGGGCCACGCCAAAGACACAGGCCGCGCTGCTTGAGGCGATGCAGGAGCAGCACGTGACCGCAGCCAGCGAGACCCACGTCCTCGACGACCCCTTCTTCGTCCTTGCCACCCAGAACCCGATCGAACAGGAGGGCACCTATCCCCTCCCCGAGGCCCAGCTTGATCGTTTCATGCTGAACCTGTGGCTCGACTATCCCTCCTTCGATCAGGAGGTCGAGGTTGTCCGGAGCACCACGGCGGGTCCCCTCGCCGACGTAGAGCCCGTGATGTCCGCCGAGGAGTTGCAGACGTACCAGGACTTTGTCCGGCAGATTCCGGTGGCCGACAACGTCATCGAGCACGCTGTTCAATTGGTCACCCGCACCCGTCCCGGTGCCGATCCCGCCCCTGACTTCGTCAACAACTACCTGAGCTATGGCGCGGGGCCGCGCGCGTCGCAGTACCTCGTACTGGGCGCCAAAACGCTCTCTGCCCTCGAAGGCCGCATGACGCCGGTCGAGGAAGACGTTCGCCGAATGGCCGTTCCTGTCCTCCGGCACCGCATCGTGCCCAGCTTTAACGCTGAGGCCGACGACGTATCGTCCGTCGACATCATTGAGCGGCTGCTCGCATAGATGTAACGCCCTTTTCCCGGCTGAAGAAGAGGCCCCGAAGCCCCTCTCGGAAACCACGGGGCCCGGAGTGCTGGTATTGTTTATGCTATGAAAACGGACATCTCGACACATGCGTCGCGTGTCCGCACCCCCAGGCCTGCCGGGGGGATGCGCTTAATTCATACATGAAGCTGCCGCACGCTGGATGGATCTCTCGCAGTACAGTCGCCTCACGCTGACGGAACGGGTGGACTTTTCCGATGAACTGGCGGTCTTTCGTCTTCGGGCCGACGAGCCGGTCGACTTTACGCCCGGCCAGTACGCAACACTCGGCCTCGCAGACAAAGACAGCGACCGTCCCCTTCTTCGCCCCTATTCGGTGGCCTCGGCGCCCGGCAAGACTGAACTGGAGTTCTTTATCGAACGGGTCGACGAGGGAGACCTGACTCCAAAACTGTGGGACCTGGAGCAGGGCGCAGAGCTGTGGATGCGCAATAAAATCGTCGGCCGCTTTACCCTGGATGCGAGCTGCACGTACCACCTGATGGCGGCCACGGTGACCGGGGTCGGTCCCTACATCAGTATCGTCCGCGACCAGTTGCGCGCCCTCCGAACCGGCGCCCTTGATGTCCCCCGCCCCATGCTGGTGCTCCACGGGGCCAGTCGCTCGTGGGAGCTGGGAACCTACCTCGACGAGCTCACGACTCTCGCTGAGCAGAGAGAGTGGTTCGAGTACGTGCCCACCGTAAGCCGTCCCTGGGAAGATCCCGACTGGACCGGGGAATGCGGTCGCGTGGAAGACGTCCTGCGGAAGTATCTCGACACCTCCCCGTTTCCCGTGGACGATACGGCTGCGTACACCTGCGGCCACCCCCAGATGATCGACAAGGCACAGGGCATTCTCGAACGGGCCGGTATTCCGGAAGCGGCCATTCACGAAGAGAAGTATTTCGTTGAGCGTACGGGCACCTGAGACCGCCCGTCCCGGTGCCTCAGCCTGGTCATCTCCCCGTCCTCCCCCGATCTGAGGGGTCCCTTGTTGGAACCGAAGAGGGGCTCGGTCGATTTCCTTCGAGTGCAGAATCGGTGGAACGCTTGTGCGCCGCCCCGCCGCTCTCTACACAGTACGGGTGATCCCATGCTCGGTCGCCTCATCCTCCTCTTTTTGCTTACCCCCGCCGTCGAGTTGGCCCTCCTCATCCAGGTGGACCAAGTCATCGGGTTCTGGCCCACGGTAGGTCTCATCGTCGTGACCGGCATTGTGGGAAGTCACCTTGCCCGCCGTGAGGGGCTGTCGACGTGGCGCCGCCTCAACAACCGTCTTCAACGTGGGAACCTCCCCGGCACCGAGCTTGCGGACGGTGTCATCATCCTCGTCGCCGGCGCCCTGCTCATTACGCCGGGCATCCTGACAGACGTGCTTGGCTTCATCGGACTAATTCCTTTCACGAGGGCTTATCTCCGCCGTGTCGTCATGCGCTGGTTTCGGCGCAAGATGGAGCAGGGCACCATGCAGGTCCAGTTCGGGGTTTTCGGAGGCGCCGGCGGCAGCCCCGGCACGCCCCCGAGTGCCCCATCCGGCCCGCCAGACCCTTCCTCGGATGACACTTGGCGGGGCCGCAGCCGCCAAGTCCCCGATCATGCCGAGAACTCTCCGGACGGCGACGCTTCCTCTTCGTGATGCGGGCGCTTCCGCCCGACGCCGTCCACTACCGCTCTCGTTTTCCGTTAAGTCGCACGTTCAAATCCCAGGCCTTCGCGAGAGAGGTAATGAGGTCTCGGTCTGCGCGGGTGAGGGTGCCGTCGGTCCGAGCTACGATGTGGAGGTCGTCGAGCACTGTGAGGCGCTGAGCAATCGGCAGTGCGTCTTTGAGGGCCTCCACGGAGTCGTGGATGAGGTTCTCGTCGGGCTCATCCGCGTAGACCTGCAGGGCACGACGCAGCACCTCGCGCACCTGCTCGGCGGAAAGGTCGGGCTGCCACTCCTGCAGGCGCCCCTCCATCACGTCAATCGTGTCCGCCGAGAGGTCCTCTCCGGCGTTGTGCCCCACGAGGACGTAGAGAAAGGCCAGTTCGTGGATCAGGCCCCAGTTTTCCCCGCGTCGCTGCACGACGGCGGAGGTGTCTTGGAGAAGTTCCTCACTAAGTTCTTTCAGCGACCAGGCCTCCGCGAGGGAGTGGATGAACCCCTGCTCTCGTTCGAGCAGCACTCCGTCGGCCTCGGCGATGCGGATGAGGTGCCGCACCGTATTTCGTCGCTCCTGAGGGGACAAGGCCGACCGAAGCTCTTGCATGGCCCGTTGCACCTCGGCTTCGGGGTCTCCTTCGACGAAGAGGGTCGCGGCCTCGACGATAACATCTCGGATGACCGGCTCCTCCCGGTTCGCCCAGGCCTGCAGAGCCTCGGTAAGGACACGTAGTTCCTCGTCGCTCAAATCGTGGTCGGTCCCGTAGGCGAGGGCAATATATACCACCGCCAGGTCATGTGTGGTCGTCCAGTTGTCCGAAGTATCCATAAGCAAGAAATTTGGGCAGGAGGAATCGACTGCGGGGATCGCGCTGCAATAATACCGAAAGACGCCCCCGAAACGCAACGAGCCTTGTGGGCATCTCTGCTCAATTCCCCGCATGTCTCGCTCGTTCACTGAGATTTCCCTCCGTGTTCCCCAAGGGGCGTTCGCATCCTCTTGCAATCGTCCGGGCTCAGTGGTGATATTTCGACAACCATATGCTCTTCTATTTCCGATCGCCCCCCTCTGGCTCCCCCCATCATTCATGTCCGGCGCACAGACCGACACGATTCAGTCCCGAGTGGCCCGCCAGCTCGACCCCCACAGCAGCGAGGGGGCGCGGACGGCGCTCTCCGGCGTGGTGGATCTGGAGGCCCTGGAAGAGCGTCAGTACGAGGAGGTCCTCGAAACCGTGGACGAGCGCCTGTCTCAGGCGCGGTACTCGCTCCTTTCGATGCTGACCGCCGGCATCTACTTTGGGCTCCTCGTGGGCCTCTGGCTCGTTGACGGCTCCACATGGGGCGCCATTGCCCTTTGGGCCCTCCCAGTGCTTTTGGTGACGACGTATGGACTTTACGCCACCCACCAGACGATCCTCCAGATTCGTCACTTGTCGGAGGCCCGGGGCTTGCTCCGGCTGCTCTTGGCCCGACAATCCGACGGGCAGCCCGTAGAGGATCCCTAATTCCCCGAACTTTTTACGGGTGTGTCTCCCGCGTGCATCCTGTCGTTTCTCGAATTTGCCTTTGCGAAGTCCTCCCGCTTTGATGTTTGACGCCTCTACGTATCACTCGCGGCGCCGTACGCTCATCGACGCGGAGCGTCCCGAATCGGGACTCGTTCTCCTGCTGGGCAACCGCCCCTCTCCGCAGAACTACGCGGCCAACACCCACCCCTTCCGGCAGGACAGCACCTTCCTGTACTATTTCGGGCTCGACCGCCCCAACCTGTCCGGCCTAATCGATCTCGACGAGGGCACCGCCACCCTGTACGGCGACGACGGGAGCCTCGAAGACGTAATCTGGTCGGGAGGGGCCCCGTCCCTGCGCGAAAGGGCCTCCGACGCAGGCGTCGATCGGGTGGCACCCCTCTCCGCCCTGACAGATACCCTCCGGACCGCCCGCGAGCAAAATCGGCCCGTTCACTTCCTCCCGCCCTACCGGGCCGATCACCGTCTCCGGTACCACTCATTGCTCGGCCTCCCGAGCGACCAACTCGACGAGCACGTCTCGGAACCGCTGATCCAGGCCGTCATTCGCCAACGTGCCCCCAAATCGGAGGTCGAAGTGGCCGAGATCGAGGAAGCACTGGCGCGGACCGCCCGACTCCACGAATACGCGCAGCGGCACGCCGCGCCCGGAACCACCGAGCAAGACCTCATTGGGGACCTGACGGGCCTCGTGACCCGCATGGGCAGTGCCTTTGCCTTCACCCCCACCTGTTCAATCCACGGCGAGTTTCTCCACAACCACTCCTACCCCAACACGCTCGCGGACGGGGACCTGCTGCTCGTGGATGCAGGCGCCTGTTCGCCGCGGCACTACGCGGGGGACATTACCCGCACGACGCCCGTCAGCGGGACCTTCACGCCACGGCAACGGCGCATCTACGAGGCCGTGCTGGCAGCGCAGGAGTCCGCCCTCGATGTCCTGGAACCCGGCGTTCCGTTCGTCGACGTACACCGGCGCGCGGCGCGCACGCTCACGGAGCACCTCATCCAGATCGGGCTCATGCAGGGCGACCCCGAAATGGCTGTCGCGGAAGGGGCACACGCCCTCTTCTTCCCCCACGGTCTGGGGCACCTTATCGGACTCGACGTGCACGACATGGAGAGCTTGGGGGAGGACCGCGTGGGCTACGCCGAAGACCAGACCCGGTCCGACCAGTTTGGCCTCCACACCCTCCGGTTGGCCCGCCCTCTCCGTCCCGGATTCGTGGTCAGCGTGGAACCGGGATGCTACTTTATTCCCCCGCTCGTGGAGCACTGGCGGAGCGAGAACCATCACGAGGCGTTCATCGACTACGACTGTGTGGAGGACTTTCTCGGCTTTGGGGGCGTGCGAATCGAAGACAACGTCCTCGTCACCGAGGACAGCGCACGCATGCTGGGGCCCGGCATTCCCAAAAGGATCGACGAGGTCGAGACGCAGGCCGCCGCCGCGCCCCGTCCATGAGACTGGAGCCGTCCAGCAAGAACCGAATGAACACTCACCGCGTGAACGGGTAAATTTTCTACCCAATGAACAGCCAGTGAAATTTCCGATCGACCGGACGGCAGATTGCCGGCTCTCCGCCGCCCCCTAAATAGCAAGCCATAGAACGTTTCCTTTGGGGCGTCGCTCGCACTCCGCTCTTTTTCATGCGGCTTCCAGTCCCATGAAACTCCTCACTCGAATTGCAGTCGTCCTCGTCGCGGTCGCCCTTACGGCCTGCGGGGCGTCGTCTCAAACCTCCAATTCGGGCCTCTCCGCGGATAAGATCGTCTTAAGCGAGCTTTCAGTCTCCGTAGAGGGCCTCTCGGCCTACGAGGTGGTGCAGCGCTACAAGACAGGCTGGCTGCGAAAACGTGGGCCCACGAGCATCAACAATCCTGTGCCCATCAAGGTCTACCTCGACGGCTCCAGCAGTGCGTACGGCCCGGTTTCGTCGCTCCAAAACATCCGCGCGGAGAACGTAGCCGCCATCACGCACCTCAACGCTCGGGAGGCGCACTTCCGCTACGGCCTTGGGAACGTGGCAGGAGCGATTGTGGTCGATACCAAACCTGCCGATGAGTGATGGCGTCTATGTAGCCTCACCGTGCAGGACCACGCCCCTCGACAAGTCCCCCGTCTCCACTTTAGTCCTCTGCCTTATATGTTGGGGGCGCCCCCTGATCTCCCCCACCATGTCCACAGTAGAAATTCTAACTGTACAGCGAAGTCTTGTCCCTGAGATCAACGCCCGGGAACCTCGCCTTTACCGGTTTACCGGACGACCGTCAGCTTCTGGGTCTGCACCTGTCCACCGGCCCGCAGTCGAAGGAAGTACACCCCACTGGCCAGATCGCTCACGTCCACCCGCCGCTTCTGACGTCCAGACTGCTTCCCGCGGACGACCGTTCGCACCTGCCGCCCAAGCACGTCGTAGAGCCGGATCGAAACCTCCTTCTGCCCGGGCAACGCATACCGAACCGTCGCCTGCTGGGAGGCCGGGTTGGGATACGTGCCCAGCAGTTCGACTTTGTCCACACCGCGCTCCACGGTGATCGTTCTCGAATAGTGCGCCGAGCCGTCGGTGTCGACCTGCTTGAGGCGGTAGGTCAATGCGTCGGCTTCGTAGGGCAGGTCCCCGTCCGTGAACCGGTAGGACCGAGCTTCGGCGGTCGTGCCGTTTCCTTCCACGACGCCAACCTTTGTCCATGTGCCCCCTCGCCCATTCGCTCCCTCGCCTACGCGGCGTTGTACCTCGAACCGGGCGTTGCCGGTCTCCGAGACCGTCTGCCAGGTGAGGCGCACCGCATCGCCGTCGACCGTCGCGTCGAAGCCCGCGAGTTCCACCGGCAACGGATTATCCGAGCTGTCGCTCGCGAACACAAACTCGCTGAAGGTCTCCGTCGTCGCGACCAGTTCGTTGGTGCTATCCGCGTAGCTGACCGGCAACTCCGTGAATCGGCCTTGTCCCGGCGTGCTCCGCGTGTAAATCTTCACATCGCTCGGCGTGCTTACGCCCGGCAGCATCGACACGTCGAACCGCACCTGTGCGGTCCCGAACCCGAGACTGTCCGACGCTTCGATCCGGTAGCGGTACTGACTGACGTTCCGTTCGGGGATATCCTCCGCCGCGGCCGGGGCCGTCCCGAATCGCTTGACCGTGACCGCTCCCGACCCGCTCGTGTTGGCGAAGGAAATCCGCGTGCCGGTGCCGCCGAACTCGTAGATACTGTCCGTCTCGACCGTGACCGTGCTCGATGCCATCGGCATCTGCTCCTCAATGTCCGAGGGCCGTACGGGCAGAAGCTGGTATCCTTCATCCTGACCGCTGAAGTCGTTGAACTGGCCGACCACTCCGGTGTACATGAACAGATTCTCCGGAATCGACTCGCCCCCGATCGCCGTCTCACTGGTGTCCTGAACCCGAAAGGCGAGCGATCCCGTGTTTCCGCTAACCCCATACGTGGTCCCATTTTCGAACACGCTGTCGGCCTGTGAGAAGAGGAGCGCGTCGACCGTGACCAGCTCACTTTCGTAGTCTTCTCCGGTGTTGGAGAGCTCTGCGAGGGTCACGGCCTGTGGCGCAGGGGGATCGCCCTGTCCCAGAACCTGATAGCTGTCAAGATCTCCATCACTGATCTGAAGCAGGCCGGCGAAGGCCGAGAGCGTGCCGGTGACCTCAATCTGGGTCCCCGGCTGAATCGTGCCGTCGGCGATGTCGGCCCGGAAGGCCTGGGCCAGGCTGTCGTCCGTGGTCTGGCGGACGACCAGTGCGCTGGCGCCAGTGGGCCCGCTCTGGTCCTGGAACCGGAGATAGGACCCGTAGGCACGAGTCACGGTCCCCTGCACGGTGACCATCGAGTCGGGGCCCTGCTGCCGGGCGTCGGCGATGGTACCCTCCTCAATCGGCGACGCGGTCACCTCGTACCGGTAGACGCGACTGGAAAAGGCCGCGTCATTGTCGTCGTTGAACTGGGTTCCCACGAAGTCCGTGGTGCCATCGCCCGTAAAGTCGCCGATGGCCGTCGAGTAGATGAACTGCTGGGAGCCGAGGGCCGCGTCCTGATTCGGGGCCCGGAAGACTTTCAGGGGGGTAGAACTCGTGCTCGGGCGGTAGAGAAGGGCGTTGGTGCCGAACCCGAAGAACGAGGAGCCGTGGATGAGCTCGTCGGCCCCGGCCCCGTTGCCGTCCACGTCGCCGGCCGATTCGAGCGTCCCGATCGAGTACTCTGCAAACCCGTCGCCGTTAATGTCTCCGGTTCCCCCGGCGGCGCTGGCCGGGATCGGCAACTGCTGATCAGCAAGCGAGTCGATGTCGGAGCCCCCGTGGAAAATGGAGATCTTCGTGTTCTTGAGTTCACCGTCCTCAAAAATGAAGTATGGCATCGCGGCGATGTCCGACGTTCCATCGCCGTTGAAGTCGCCTCCCGCAATTCCTGGATACCTTGTAATCGGCAACGCCAGATCGGCAGGAGCGGAGAACGACGGACTCGATCCGCCAAAGTACACATCGACGTGCCCCTCCGCCGAATTGCTGAATGCAAAGTCGTCAAATCCATCGTCGTTCACGTCCCCGACCGCCGCGCTCACCTCGCCGACATATCTTCCACCCGGGTACTGGAGCGTCTGATCGGCGGTGGTCGGCAGCGAGGACCCACCGAAGAAAATCGCGATATTCTGGCCGGAAACGTTGAACCCGCTGTTGAAGCCGCGATCAGTGGCCATCCAGTCGGTCGCCCCATCGCCGTTTACGTCCCCGATGACCCGCGGCGCGTGGATCGGAAACCCGACGTCGCTGGCCAAAACCGTGTGGTCGGAGGTGGCATCGGGGCTGCTGCCGCCAAAGTAGATGTCGTTTCGGAGCGCATCGAATCCATTCCCCTCAACCCCATATCCGATGAGCAGGTCCGACACGCCGTCGCCGTCGAAGTCTCCGCCACTGACGGTTCCCGCAAACAGGCTGTCGGCCGGCGGGGTGATCGTTAGGTCCGGCTCCTGACTGATCGGATCGCCGCCGTAGAAGACC
>JBDGQN010000118.1:0-5909 GCA_042219055.1 Salinibacter sp.
CGAGCAGGGCCCGAAGGACCTCGTTGTGGGCGTCGGGCCAGTACCAGGAGCGCTGCAGGGCCCACCCGTCAAAAATGTCGCCGACGAGGTAGTAGCGCTCCGCCTCGGTCTGCGACAGGAAGTCGAGGAGCGCGTTGGCCTTCGCCGCGCGGGTGCCGAGGTGCAGGTCCGAAATCCAGATGGTGCGGTAGCGATCGACCACGAACTAGGCAGGGCGTAGGGATTATGAGGAGGGCACAAGGGACGCGTCCGACGGAGGGGTGGGCACGGACGAGTCGTCCGCAGCAGTCTTGACCAACGTTTGTCCGAGTGACCCACGGACCTCCGCGGATGCGGGCGCGACAGTGATGAGGTAGGCGTACCGACGAGCTACGGCGTCGGCCGAGCAGGAGAGCGCGCCCTGCCCGTCGAGGGCTCGCAGGGTGCGGAGAATGCCCGGCCGAGGGGTCACGTCGAAGAGGGCCAGCCACCGGCGCAGGAAGCCGGCGAACCAGTCCGGAAGGCGGGCCTGATCCCAAAAATCGACGATGTAGAGGCGCCCGTCGGGAGCGAGGTGCGAAAGGGCTGTCCCCAGGGCCGCGGGCCACGACGGAATCATGGAGAGGACGTAGGAGAAGAAGATGACGTCGAATGGTCGGTCGACGCCGAGCTGAGTGGCTGGCTCGAACTCCTCGGCGAGCCCCTGGCCGAGCGTGACGGCCCCGGCGCAGCCCGCTCGACTCAACGATCTTTGGGCGGTCGACAGCATTTCGCGGGACGCGTCCACGCCGTATAGCGTGTGCTGAGGAGCCTTGTCGTGGAGCACGCGAAGGTTGCGGGCCGTGCCGCACCCAATCTCGAGAACGTGCCCCGCCGGGCGGTCGGCCACCCGGTCGAGCAATCGATCGCGCCCGAGCAGGTAGTACCGGCGCGTGAGGTCGTAGACGTGTCTCGTCCACCGGTACATTCGGTCCATCTTCTGCGCGGGAGGACGGTTTGAAGGCGACGAGGCGGACAAGACGGAGAAGTGGGGGGGCATGCCGGGAGACAGGTCGTTAGCCGGTAAGGACGTAGAGGTGAAACATCCCGTAGACCGCCGAGCGGTCCCGGGCGTGCAGCGTCTCGGCGCGCTCCCGTTCGTACGAGAACCGGTCTCGAAGGGCCGAGGGCAGCACCGATTCGATGGGCGACCTGGGGCCGGCGGTGCGGAAGATGATCCGGGCCCCCGGCGCCCCCACCCGGCCCAACTCGGACCAGAGCGCGGCAATCGCGCCAGGGTCCATCCAGTCCATGGCGTCGAGCAGCACGAAGCTGTCGAAGCTGCTGTCGGGCTGAGCGCGCAGCGTGTCGGTCAGGGAGGCCGTGCGCGTCTCGACGCGATCGAGGTGGTAGCGGAGTCGCGCGTAGTAGTCGGCCTGCAGGTAGGGCGGCAGGGCCTCGCGGTGGTCCGTATCGTAGCGGCGTCCAAAGGCCTGCCAGGCGAAATAGTTGTCGGAGAGAGGGAAGCCACAGACGAGGCGCTCCAGACGGTCGCGGTACAGGTCGACGATGGATCCGTTAGCCGCCTGCTGCAGGCTTCGGTACTGCCGCGGTGGGATGCCGAAGCTGTAGAGCGCCGTAGGGCGCCGGGCGAGGCGACGGACCACCGGATGATCGAAAAACGGGGCCACGGCCTCCTCGAAGAATGTCCGCTGTTCAGCGGGAGTCGTGGCGTTGAGCAATTCCTCGGCGGCGCAGCCTTGGACTACCCTGGAAACGAAGTTGGCGAGACCGCGGAACCGCGAGAAGGCCCCGTGCTTGTAGAAGCCGTCTTCAAAAGCATGGAGTCGAGATCGACGCAGGCCCCCCCACGTTCGGGTTTCCCAGAACTCCCGGGTCGAGGGCCGGAGGTGAGGCCGAAGGTGGCGGTGGTACGCCGTCACATTCTCCCGCCCGGCGCCCACGCCGAAGAACTGAAAGAAGGCATCATGGTCGGGAAGGTGACGGAGCGCGGCGATCTTGAGCCGAGTGAGAGCCACGTGGGCAGCGTTCACGTCCACCGCCAGCACCCGTTCCGGCTCGTGGGCGAGGTAGTTGAGGACGTTGCAGCCCGCCGACGAGATGGTCAGGATGCGGCTCGTATCGTCGAGCTGGAGGGCGGCCGCGTCGACTCGAGGGTCCTCCCAGATTTGCGTGTAGACAAGTCCCCGAAACCAAAGAGCAAAGAGCCGCTCCAAGGCACCGTTCCGCGACCATGCACGATGGTGCGACACCGCTTGTCTGAGACGCGAGAGCGTGGAGGAGCTCGACATATCGGGTGCCGGAGGGTTGGGCAGGACTCCGAGTACACCCGAAGGATAGCAGACGCTCGTTACCTCGCAATTACGGCGCTGTTATCGATGTATCACGCTTTGGGTCGTCGGGGAATCAGTTGTTTTTGAGGAATGCCGAGCGTCCTTGGAGCACGGATCGATCCCAGGTGCTCTTCCGGAGCTCCGTCACGTAGGGATAGCCCTCGGCGGTGGCCAGGTAGGTGTTGCCGTTCGGGTTGGGGCGAAGATGCAGCGTACGGCGCGAGTTGCCGGCCAACTGGAGACGGATCGTGTAGGGGGCCTCCCCGAGGTCGTTGGGCCGCATGCCCTCCGCGAATCCCTGAGCCGTGGGGGTAGAGAGATTGCTCAGGAGGGACGAGATCTCACTTTGGGCCAGCGTGTCGCCCGCCGAGACCCACGCATCCGGTGCCGCGGACGTATCGCTCCGGGAGACCCGGGTCATGGTGAACGAACTGTCCGCCGGGTACTGAAACTTAATTCGCTGAATGTTGTCGCGACTGATGGCCCAAATCTGTTTGTTGCGCCAGCCTTCAACGCTCCGGCTGGTGAGGGAGCGAAGAGACTGCTCAATGGAATAGACGTCGGGCCGGTCGGGCGAGCGGACGTAAGTGATCGGCGTCCCTCGTCGCATGCGCCGCCGCATGCGAGAACGGCCCTGGCCGCCCTGCGGTCGCCGGATGTTGGTGCGGCCCACGATGAGTTTTCCGAGCGTCTCGCCGCCCTCTCCGAGCATTGCAACCGTCGTGCCGGTCGAGTCGACACCGTACTGAGGGTGCTTGTCTGGCTGTCGGGTGGCAACCGCACTTACCTGGAGGGATGAGAGGGTGCCCAGTAGCTGCCTGACCGACTGAGCGTTCGCCGGGTAGGAGGCAGAGGTGTCGGTGGGGGTCACCTCCCACCCATTGCTCGTTCGCTTCAGCTGCACCGACGTGCGGTCCGAACGGTCGAGGCGAACCGCCTGCACGGCACTTGTATCCACGGCGAGGAGGTCTCTCTGGAAGGCCGCGCTTGACGTGGTACTCCAGCTCCACGAGGTGGCAAGCGCAAGGGCGAGTGTACCGGCAAAAATGAGCGCCAGGGTCTGGGTCGCGTTGGTCATGCCAATTTCGAGTGTCGAATGGCGAATTGCGAATGGGCAGTGTAAGAGAGGACGCGTCCGCCGAAGGTCAGGTGCTCAGGCCCACCTCCTTCCAGCGTCGACGCTGGGCCTGATTGCGGCGATACCGCACCAGTCCATACCCGATCACGAGCAGGATGGGGAGAAGGACGTTCAGGTACTTCAGGATCGTCTTCGTCGTCGGCTTCAGCTGCATGAGGGGACGGCTCGTCACGCGCTGTGTCCGCAGTGCAATGAGGCCCGTGTCCCCTGCCAGATAGTCTACGCTGTTTGCCACGAGGTTAACGTTGCCCTCCGGCAGGCGCCGCTTCCGACGTTTCGTTCCGTTCACGATGAAGTCCCCGTCGCCGATGACGACTAGCTTTGTCTTCGGACTCTGCGTGCGCTCCACTGAGAGGGTATCCGTTCCCGCAAAGGCCGAGGAGAAGGTCCCCTCTAGCAATCCCGCGACGGGATAGGAGGACCCCGAGAAGTCCGAGACGGTCCAATTCTGTTTGGGGCGGATGTTGGCGGGAAGGGAGGCGAGGGCCGACTGCTGCGACGAGCGCGCGAGCACTGTGACCTCCGCGGACGTGTCGACCTTCGTGGTGTCGAGCGACGATACAAACCGAAACACGGCCTGATCGAGTCCGCTGCTGATGGGGTGGTCCGCAAAGTTGGCGATTTGCGGAATGTATGGATATCGGATCCGATTCATGACCGTAAACCCACCGCGTTTCTGCCGGACCCGGACGGCGCTTGCGTTCCGGTCGCGCACGAGGTCGGTACGGATGGGGAGGCCGTACTGCTCAAGCAGAGGCTCCAGCCCCGTGGGCTTGGACCGGGCCCGACCGAAGCGCATGTTGGTCTGCGCACGATTCAGCGCAAAGATGGCAGGGCCGCCCCGCATCACGTACTGATCCAGTGCGAGGGCTGCCTGCGTAGAGAGTTCGTTCTTGGGACGGGCGACGAGGAGGACATCTACTTTCGGTGGCACCCCCGCCGTGTCCACCCCCGAGATCGTTTGAATGTTGTAGCGGCCCTTCAAGGTATTTCGAAGCTGCGTCATCGCGTTCAGACCAGGCTCGCCGTGTCCCTGCAGCACGCCCAAAACAGGTTTATCTTTCACGGTCAGCTTCTTTATCGTGCTGGCGATCGTGTACTCCATTGCTGAGCTCGGTTCCACGAACGGCACGACCTCCCGTTTGTCCCGGTACTGGAAGACGGCTCCCAAGTAGACCCGCTTCTGCGTCATCTTGTTCTGCTGCCGCACGTTCACCGTCACTGGACGGATGCCCGCCTGCTGGGCCTCCCTCGCTTTCTTTTTCCCCGCGTTCGGGTTTACGAACTGGAACTCTACATTGCCGCCGGCTGCCGCGCGAAACTCTTGCAGCAGCGCCCGAAACTCCTCCTTCGTACGTCTGAACCGAGCGGGCAGGTTGGACGAAAAGTAGGCCGTCACCGTCACAGGATCGTTCAGCTTTTGAGCGACGTCGTGGCTCGCACTGGCGAGTGTGTAGCGGTTGTTTGCTGTCAGGTCAGCCCGCCAGAGGAACTGGTTTGCCACGTAGGTGAGGGCGATAAGGCTGCCTGCAATGAGCAGGACCTGAAGGATGGCTTCGCGCCGGTTCGCAAGAAAGCCTGCGAAAGCATTCGACATGGGAGCGGAATCCGTCAGTTTCTAGAATCTGTCGTGAGAATCTTCGGAGGCCTGGAAGGCAGCGGATGAGTGGACGCTTCGGGGGCGTGGACGTCCGAGAGCAGAAGCCCGGTCCAATTACTCCCTCCACGCGCCCAAAGCTTTCCCCTCTACGACCAACTTCGGCTCTTAAGAGAGATCGTGGCGGATAGGATGCCCACAAACGTGAGGGTCCCCACATACAGCACCGAAGCCGCATCGATCACGCCCCGCGCCATGGTCTGGAAGTGGCTCTGCAGGTCGAGGAAGGAGGCAATGTTGGCCAGCGCATCGGGCAGTATCGAGGCCATTTGTCCGAAGAGGAGGTGGAGGAAGACGGCGATGAAGAGGCTCAGGAGAAAGGCCACGATTTGGTTGCCTGTGAGGCTGGACGCGAAGAGGCCAATGCTCACGTAGACGGCGCTCACGAGCAAAAGCCCGATGTATCCGCTGATGGTGGCGCCGTGGTCGATGGGGCCGAGCTGGGCCACAGTGAGGTAATACGGGAGGGTGAAAGCGAGGGCGATGGCCACAAGCCCCCACGCGGCGAGCCACTTGCCCGTCACGATTTCGAGATCGTCGACCGGCTTCGTGGCCAGCAGCTCGAGGGTGCCACTGCGCCGCTCCTCCGCGATCATGCCCATGGTCACTGCAGGGATGAAGAAGAAGAGGGTCCAGAAAGCGACCTGGAAGAAGGTGTCGAGGGAGGCTTCGCCCACGAAGAAGATGTCTCCCTGGCCGAACAGCCACGTAAACGTGCCGCTCAGGCCCAGGAAGATGACGAGCAAGACGTAGGCGGTGAGGGAGTCGAAGAACGCGTTGACTTCGCGCTTGCAGATCGTCC
>JBDGQN010000119.1:0-3758 GCA_042219055.1 Salinibacter sp.
GCCAGCACGATCTCCTGATGGTATGCCGTGTTCCAAATCCGCAACGAGTGGTTCTTGATCGTTGGCTCCGAGGACTCCTCCTTATAGCTGTGGTGCTCGCTCAGCTTGTCATCGTCACCGTCGGGGATGAACGGGCTGGTCGGGAAAGCCACGGCGTTCTCGATGTCATGGTTGACGGTATCGCCCGCAAGCGGCATGGACGGCTTCTTATCGTCCAGCAGCCCCTCCAGCGGGTGCATGAGGAACAGTAGTATGCAGTTGTCGGGCTCCTTGCATGCTTCCTCGGCCATCTTCCGGTCGTAGATCGGGATGCGGATCTTCCATTGGCCCCCACCTCCGCCACCGGGCTGGAGGACCGGCACGTCCTCGATCATCTCGCGCTCGTATTCTTCGCCCTGATAGGCCCGCTTGACCTTGAGGCTGACGTCCGCCCGCTCCGTCTCGGGGTTGTACTTCTCGATAACCCCCAGGGCCGAGGTGTAGAGGGAGCTACGGTCGGTCCCGATCATTCGCAGAATGTCGTCGAGTTCCATCATCCCTCCAATAGCCGCACATCCATTGTTGAGGTCCACGTCTCGGCCCGCGACCGACCCTCGTGGACCACGTGCCGCACCTGCACGTCGGAGCTGAACCCGCGGCTCGGAGCTTTGTCCAGTTCAAACCCCGCTATCGTCTGGGGTTCAGCCTCGACGGTGAAAACACTGCCTGCGAAGACGTCGGGCAGGTGGACCGCCGGAACGCGCAAATGAGCGCTCGGCAGGCGTTCCCGGCCCGAATCTGCTCTGGACTGGCCCGCGTCGTTCCCGCCCATAGGACGTCTCAGTACCTCGACGCGCTGGAGGATGCCGGGCACCCGCGAGGCGCTGGCCCGATGGTCGTCCTTGTTGGTCAGCGTGACGAGGTCGCCGCCCGTGGCCGTAATCTTGACGTTGCTGTTCTGCGGGCGCGGGTTCCAGAGCGTATCACCGTTGTGGAAGATGGGCGCGGGCATCTCGCTCTTGTCCGCGAGCTTGACGAGTCCATCCCAGGCCGTTCCCTCGACACGGAACGGCTTAAAGTGCTTGTTCCCCTTTTCCGAGAGGTCGCTGACAGTAAGCCCCTTGTCCAGCCACGCCTGGTGCAACCCTGAGCTGAGCTGGAACTGCTGAGGCTCCAGACTCGTCAACGGGGCCGCCACCTCGGGCACCAACGGCACGGTAAACGGGGCATTCGGCCCGCCGACCTCCAAGACGCCCGTCGTGCCTCCGCCCAGAACGAACCGAACGAGCGCGTCGATGGGGTCAGACGTGCTCAGCGCCCCCGGTTTGAAATTGGCCTCGGCGATCTCCTCGACCAGTTTGCGGGCGATCTCCTTACTGAAGAACGGGTCCGTGTCCTCGTACTGCTGTTGGATCACGTTCCATGAGCGCTGGAACGACCGCCCCAACTTCTTACCGTCCTCGCTAAAGACCTGCCGCCCGAGCCAGCCCTTCGCGTCGCGGGTAAGCCCATTGTCGCAGACGAGGCTGTAGAGCCGATCCGACCCTCGCCATCGCACGGGCGGGATAGCGCGCAGTATGCCGATGAAGGTGTCCTTGAGGCCGGGTTCTAGCTCGCGGTAGCCGCTCTGAAAGCGAACGGTCATGCCGGGCTCGAACTGCTCCTCGGCGGCGATGTTATAGAGCACAAAGTGAGCCGACTCGGAGACGGCCATACCCTCCAGGTGGGGGGAGCGAATCTTGTCCGTGTAGGCTCCCTCGATGCGGAAGTCAATCTCATGGGCCTGCTTCGACCCGTCGTAGAAATACTCGTACTTGGGCTCTTTAGACGGCACTTCTTGGGGCGTCGTGCCGACGGGATAGAGTTCGAGCTTGCAGATCCGCCCGAACAGCATTTAGACCCCCACCGTCAGCAACGGGGCATCGTTGATCTCGGCGGTCGTCTCGGGAATCCCGATACGCAGCGTTAGCTGAGGAATCTCCTCGCGGGTGTAGGTGCGTTTCCCGTCGGCACGGGAGGCGACGAGCTGCCAGCCGGGGAGTTTGTCGGCGCTGGACGCCAGGTTGCGCCAGAGGTGGACGGGCTCGCCCTGCAACAGCTTCTCGCCGTCGAGCGCGAACAGCGACACGTCCAGGCGGTCCTTGAGCACGTTCCACGTAAGGCGCATGACAATCGTTTGGTCGTCGAGCACCTCGCGGTGGACGTCGCCGCGCCGCTGAGTCAGATGGTCGGGAATCGTCAACTCAAAGAACTTCATGGCGTCACGCTCTGTGCCGAAGCGGCTGCATTCGACCCGCTGTTGACGGGCCGGGTTGGGTTCTCGCTCTTTTCCGCACCGAGGATGCTGATGGGACGGATCGTGATCGAGGCGATGTAGCGGGCCTTGCCGCGTGGCCCGTAGCGGATCTGCGGGTCGGTTCGGACGCTCACGTTCTCCATGACGACGAAGTCAAAGACCTGGAACGGCTCGCTGATGGCAAAGGCGGCAGGCTGGCGGCGCGTCTCGGCCTGCGTCTCTAGGAGGCCAAGGTAGACGCGGTCGCGCTGGCCACGCTTGCCGTACAGGTAGGCGTCGAACTGAATCAGGCTGCTGTCGTCCTGGATGTGGTCGGCGATCTTGGCCGCACTCTCAAACTGTCGCTTCTTCGGGCGCAAGCTGAAATCGCTGCGGGTCTGAATGACATGGGAAAAGAAGAAGCTCTTGTTGCCAATCGGCCCGATGCCCTCGCCCATGAAAATATCGTCACTGAGCAGTCCCTTCGTGACCTCTTCAAACTTGGCGACGGGGTTGTTGATGCTCGCCTTGGGGAACTTCAATAGGGCTGGCATTACTTCATCACTCGCGTTCCTTGTTGAGCCGCCCGTTCTTGCAGCTTGTCCTCGATAGCCTGCCGAAGATCCTCTTGCACGTCTGGGTCCTGTAAGAGCGCCCGAAGCTGATCCGCCGAGAGGTGTTCCAAGGTGCTGAACCGGACATCGCCCATATGAAACTGAACCACGTTTCCGCTCGCTTGTGCCCCCGTCGTCTGCGGGGCCGTGGACGTGCCCTGCAAGTCCTTCGACCCGAGTGGCTGTTGCGGCGGCGTCGGGCCTGCGGGTTGGCGCGTGGCCGAGTCGGACGCTGACGCGGGTTCGGTGAACGCCCCCAGCGCCTCGCGGATCGGGGCTGGGACGTTCTCAAGAAGCTGACGCGCCCGCTCGTCGTTGTCATCGCCGAACACGCCTACGGGGCGGGTGTCGCGGAACTGCCGCTCGGCCTTGCTCATCTCCCGCGTCTGGTCCCGCACGGCGTCGGTGTTCGTCTTGATCGCGTCAATCTGATCGCGGATGTTCTCAGCCAACTGCCGATTGCCGCTCGCCAAGGCCGCCGTTAGGCGCTCCTGCAACTGCCCGAGCCGATCCACGTCCGACGCTTGGGCTTGCAGTAGGGGTTGGGCCGCCGAACGGATCTCCTCGGCCAAGTCCTGATTGATCGTGGCGAGCTGATCAATGGCCTCGCGCCCGGACAGGTCACTTACGTCCAGCCGGGCCAGCTCAAGCAGTTGTCGTCGGAACTCGGGCAGCTCGGACTCGCGACGACCGCCCAGAATCGCCTCGGGCGAGGGCAACTGGCGCTGAAACTCGCTAAGCCGGTTACGTGCCCGCTGGATCTGTCGGAATGCCTCGGGGAACTCGCGGGCCGCGCCCTCCAACTGGCCGCGCTGTTGACGCTCCCGTTCGAGTTGTAAGGCACGGCGGATGGCGGGCATCTCGCGCAGGCGTTCCGCACGCTCAGGGGC
>JBDGQN010000012.1:0-9325 GCA_042219055.1 Salinibacter sp.
CTCAGGGAGATTTCTCGACTCCGCTTCGCTCCGCTCGAAATGACTGCTTCTTACGAACGTAGTTTTCCGGGTCTACGTAGGCCCGCCTCGAGACATTCTTTCCTTTCTGACATCCGACCGGAAATGCATAGTCAACATTGATAATCGCCATTACACCTACTTTTTGGGAGCGTCAGGAATACCGAACTTGAACAAGACCTTTATGTCTTCGACCGTGCGTGCCGCCATTGGGGGAGGATTGATTGCCGGACTCTTGCTCGTCGCTGTGGTGCTGTGGAGCCGGGGGCCGTCGGACGCGTCCGTTCGGCGGACCGTCGTCACCACAATCCAGGACGAGGCGCCGGCTTCCTTTTTGGTGACGGGCACGATGGATCTGACCGTTACGGTCCGGATCGACTCGTCGCAGTACCTGACCCCGGCCTGGCTCACGTCCCTCTTGCAGGCGACCCAGACCGGGGCCTCTTCCCTCGTGGAGGGGGGAGCGCAGGCGCAAGTGCGCGTGCCGGGAACGGTCTCGTACGGGTTTGACGTGGGCGCGCTGACGTCATCCATGATCACGGTGGGGGCAAACGGCCTCGTGGGCGTTGATCTGCCGTCCCTGTCGGTGCACAGCGTGGAGCCGAAGCTCGGGCAGTTGAAGGTACGTTCCCAGACGAGCGGATGGTTGCAGGTGCTGCCATCGGACGTGCCGGAAGCGGTCCGTACGCGGGCGCTCGGGGACGTGCAAAACGCGTTCCGGACCCAGGCCCAACGACATCTCGACACAGCCACACAGCCGCGCGTGAACACTGCTCGGGCCCTGAAGGCGATGCTGCGTCCGCCGCTCAAGGCGGCCGGCGTCGAGGCGCCCCGGTTTCGGATTCGGGTCGGGGAGAGGCTGGTGTTGCGGCCGGAGGAAGAGGAGAAGCGGTGAGGGGGACGGCGCTCGATGTGTCCTGGCTGAACGGTGGGTTGCGGGCGGGGGAAGGAAGACGTGGTCGTACATCGGCTCGGCAGACATATTCTTCAACTTTCAGTCTAAATTGAAACCGCGTCCTCGGTGTCATGTACGTTCTCATCGGTCGATTTCAGAAAGAAGCCGGGGCGGTGTCGCTCCCGTTTGAGCCAGCGTTTTCCACCAATGTCCAGTGAACGGATGCAGGGCTCGTCTTCGCCCCCTTACGTCGACACCCCGTACGGCATCCTGACGGAAGGGGGGCGGTGGTACCACGTGACGGAACAGGACGTGCAGGACTATGCGGGCGCCGTGCTCGATCACGTGTCACTGACGCAGCTACTTCGGTGGGCCGACACCTGGGTCGATTCGGCCCGGACCGCTGTGCTTTGGGCTCTTCCCCTGTTGCTTTGGGGCCTCCCTGTGAATTGGGCTGTGGGCGGAGCGCTCGTCCTCTTCCTGGGCTGGGCTCTGCTGAGCCCGGCCTTGCCGAGTCTCCTCGCCGTTCGTGCTGTGACCTTGCTCGATCACGTGCTCGCCCAAGCGCTCTACTACGTGCTCACATTGAGCATTTTTGCGGCCGCCGAGATGTACGCCGCGGTCGGTGTCGGCCTGGGGGGATTCGTCATTTTGCGGTGGGGCGTGCTGGAGTGGGCGGCGGGATACGTAGTGCGTCCCCTGCAGCGGCAGCTTTATCCGCTTCCGGTCGCCGATCAGGTGTTGCGCGGGCTCATCGTCCGGGTGGCACTCAAGCATCGTCTGTCGCTTCCTCACGTGGACGACATCACCGAGGATATACTCGACAACCTGCACAGTCATCAGGACTCCGGCGAGGACGCTTCCTAGCCAGTGCCGTCTCCCCACTCCACATTTGTCAATCAATTGTTCTCCGGCATGGACTCCAAGTCTCTTTCGCGCTTCGTGGACGCCCCCACGACTTTGTATCTCGTCCGTCACGGCGAGACGGAGCACAATCGCAAGAATATCATTCAGGGCGGCGGCGTCGACAGCACGCTCAATGCGGACGGACGGGCGCAGTCCCGAGCCTTGGCGCGACGTCTGGAGACGGTGTCCGTGGACGCTCTCTATGCCAGCACGCTCCAGCGGGCCCGGCAAACGGCCGACATCGTTGCGCGGCCCCACGAACCGCTCTCGCGAACGTACCTGCGCGATCTGAGCGAGATGGACTGGGGGGTCTACGAGGGCGAGCCGCCCTCCGAAGAGCGTGACGCGTCGATGGGGGCGATTAAGGAGGACTGGCGGGCCGGGGCCTACGATCGGGCCGTGGAGGGGGGCGAGTCGATCCGCGACGTGCAGGAGCGTGCCTACCGAGCCCTCCGTCACATCCTTGCCCGGGAGGAAGGCCGAACCGCCCTGGTCGTCACGCACGGGCGCTACCTGCGGGTGCTTCTCGCCACGCTCCTCGACGACTACGGGCTCGAACACATGCGCGAGCTCGGCCACTCCAACACCTGCGTCAACCGCGTAGTCGTGGAGGACGGCCGAGCCCGCGCCGAGCGCCAGAATTGCACGGCGCACTTGTCCTCCGCGGACGTCCCGACTTAACCGCGCGATGTCCCGTAACAGGATCGGTCCCACTCGTCCGGACGGTCCGCCGTTCTCTCCCGATCACGATTTTCAGTTGACGGTTTGTCCCATGCTCGCCCTCGACCCCGCTGCCATCCGAGACATTGACGCCGCCGACGAAGTGCGGAGGAGCCTCGCGAGCAGGGTCCGACAGACCCTGCGGACGGGGGGAGCGCCTGTCGAACGAGTGAGCGTTCCTGTGCCGGCGCCGGTCCGGCCCCTGGATTGGAGCCGCGCACAGGATCGACCCGCCGGTCGATCCTCCGAGGCCATCTACTGGTCGGGACGGAAGGAGGCACGGACCGTGGCGACCGTCGGGGCGGCGGACGTGATTTCCAGCACGTCGGCCCCCGTCGACTACGAGGCGCTTCGGGCGGCCCTGGCGGAGCGGCTCGATGGGGTGTCCCCCTCCGTCCGATACTACGGCGGTGTCCGCTTCGACGCCGCTCAGCCCGCAGCTGCGGACCGTCCGGATCGTCGCTGGAGGCCGTTCGGGACGTATCGCTTCGTGCTTCCGCGGTTCGAGTTGGTCGCGACGGACGGGGAGGTGCAGCTGGCGTGTACGCTCGTGCGGTCCCGAGACGCCGGTCGGATGGAAGTCCTTACGGATGCCATTCGGGAGATCCCCCTTCCGGTGCCGGATGAGCGGACGCCGCTGCCCCAGCCCTACCACCGCCGGGACGTGCCGGACCATGAAGGGTGGACGGACATGATTCGCTGGGCGCTCGACGCCATCGAGGGCGACGCGCTCGATAAGGTGGTGCTGGCGCGGCGAGTGGCCCTCGCTCTCGCCGATTCGATGGATCCCCTGCTTGTGCTCAGCCACCTCGAACCGGCGACTCCGGGCTGCTACCACTTTGCGGTGCGACCGGCGGACGGACCTGCCTTCGTGGGGGCCTCCCCCGAGCGGCTCTTCCGGCGCGACGGGCGAACCGTCGTCAGTGAGGCGGTGGCGGGCACGCGACCTCGGGGCCAGACGGCGGCGGAGGACGAGGCCCTTCGTCGAGAACTTCTCCAGAGCCCCAAGGAGCGCCGCGAGCACGCCTTCGTGGAGGATGCCATTCGCAGCGATCTGGAACAGGTGTGTACCTCCGTGGAGAGCCCCAACGGCACGGGGGAGTTGGCCCTGGCCCGGGGGCGTCACCTCCACTCTCGACTTACGGGCACGCTTCGTCCCGACACGTCCACCACCGACCTGCTGGAGGAGCTCCACCCGACGCCCGCTGTGGGCGGAGTGCCCACCGACAACGCTGTGGCGGCCATCCGGGCGCAAGAGCCCTTCGACCGCGGCTGGTACGCGGGCCCGGTGGGCTGGATCGGGCGCGAGGCCGCGGAGTTTGCGGTGGGCCTGCGGGCGGGGCTCGTGGAAGAAGATCAGATCGCGCTCTTCTCGGGGGCCGGTATCGTGGACGGATCGGCACCGGAGCGGGAGTGGGAGGAAATCGAGCAGAAGATCGGCGACTTCGCCGCCATCATGGGCGTGGCCGATCCCGAACCCACGTCTGGATGACTCGGGCGGGCAATCGTAGGCTGAGATCTGAATCGAATGGGGAGGCCTCCTCGGCCTGGAATTGTCCCGATCGTGCCCAGGGCGTCTGGACGTGTGGGGAAAACGCCCACGCGCCCACACTTCCACACTCGGTTCCCGCTGATGGAAGCGGCTCCCCGGCACGGGTGGGCAGAGACTCTTCACAGATGTTCTCATGCACCGGTCTCTCCTCGTGCCTGATCGCTCCTTCGTTCTCGATGCCCCGAACCCCACCTACCTCTGGACGCAGTTGCTCGTCGAAGAACTGGTCCGGAACGGCGTCGAGACGTTTTTCGTCGCGCCCGGTGCCCGGTCGACGCCCCTGACCGTGGCCGCGGCCCGCCACCCACAGGCGGAGACGGTGCTGCACGTTGACGAACGGGGCAACGCGTTTGCGGCCCTCGGCTTCGGCCGTGCGACCCAGACGCCCGCCGCCTGGATCACCACCTCCGGCACCGCCGTCGCCAACGGGCTGCCCGTCGTCGTGGAGGCGTCCGTCGACGGGGTGCCGCTGCTTCTTCTCACCGCCGACCGTCCCCCGGAGTTGCGGGATACCGGTGCCAACCAGACGATCGATCAGGTCAAGATCTTCGGCGACTACGTGCGCTGGCAGGTGGACGTGCCGCCCCCAACCAACGAGGTCGACCCCGCGTACGTGCTCACCACGACCAATCAGGCGGTCCACCGCACGAAGCGCGCCCCCGCCGGCCCGGTGCACGTCAACTGCATGTTTCGGAAGCCCCTGGAGCCGGTGGGGTCGGAGGTCGCGGTCACGATGCCGGAGGCCGTGAAGGAATGGGCCGCAGGCACCGATCCGTACACACAATATCCGACGCCCGGCCCTACGCCGCCTGGCCCCGAGGTGAAGGCGCTGGCCGAGCGTCTGAGAGGCACCGAGAAGGGACTCGTCGTGGTGGGCCGGCTTGACAGTGCCGCCACGGCGGATGCCACACGGCGCCTCGCGGCGCACCTCGGATGGCCGCTTGTGCCCGACCTCACGTCGCGGCTTCGGCTGGGGGCGGAGCAGGGGGCCGGTCGCGTGCCGTACGGCGACCTCGTGCTCACGTCCGAGCCCTTCCGCGAGGTCCACGCCCCGGAGGCCGTGCTACAGGTGGGCGGCCGCTTTGCGTCGAAGCGGCTGCGCCTCTTCCTCCGCGACTGCGCGCCGGAGACGTGGGCCGTGGTGCGCCCCGATCCGTCACGCATCGACCCGGACCACCGCGTCACGCACCACGTGGAGGCCGACGTACCCGCCTTCGCCGACGCGCTCATCGCCCGGCTCGACGACGGGCCCGGGACGACCGACTGGCGAACCGCCTGGACGACCGCGAGCGATCGGGCGGAAACCGTCGTACGAAACCACGCAGGGGATGCCGACACGCTCACCGAGCCCCTCGTGGCGACGGTTCTGAGCGACGCGATGCCGTCGGGCCACGCGCTCGTGGCGGCCAGCAGCATGCCGGTGCGCGACCTGAACCGGCACGGCTCTGCGGAAGGGCCCGCCGGACCTGCGTACGCCAACCGTGGAGCGAGCGGGATCGACGGGACGGTGGCCACCGCCGCGGGCGTAGCGACGGGTCGCGACGGCCCCGTCACGCTCCTCATCGGCGATCTCGCCCTCTGGCACGACCTGAACGGGCTCGCCCTTCTGCAGGATCGCCAGGTCATCGTGATTGTAGTCAACAACGACGGCGGAGGCATTTTCCACTTCCTGCCCATCCGCGCGTACGACGACTTCGACCCGTACTTCACGACACCCCACGGTCGCACCTTCGAAGATGCGGCGGCGACGTTCGGCCTTCCGTATCACCGCCCCGAAACTCCCTCAGCCTTCCGCCGCGCGTACGAAGTGGCCTGCCGGTCCGGCGAGTCCGCGCTGATCGAGGTGCAGACCGATCGCGCCGCCAACCGGCGGGTACATGAGCGGCTGGAGGAGGAAGTCGCAGCCGCGGTCGAGGAACAGGTGTAGGAATAGAGGCGGAGAGCATCCCCAGACCTCCATCCTTCCAGACCTCCACGCTTTCACCCTTACCCTGTCCGCTCCCGGTACACGGCCTCAATGCAGGCGGACAAGGAGAGCGCCCAGTCGAAGTTGAACGCCTCGAAGCCCTCCAGGACCTCCTTCTGATGGTGTCGTCGTCGAGCGCGTCGTGAATCGTTTCGAGGCTCGCGATCCAGTTCTTCGAGTCGGCGCCGCCTTCGACGTCGATGAAGGGGTAGGCCCGATTGAAGACGAGGTCGCCCACATGGACCACGTTGGCATTCTCGAACACGACGATCGCGTCGCCGCCCGTGTGCGCCGGGCCGCGGTAGCGGAGCGTAAGCGTTTCGCCGCCGACGGTCTCGGACCACGAGTCCTCGAACGTTTCCGTCGGATAGGTCTTCTCGTCGGCCTTGCCTTTTTCGGCGGATTGACGCATCAGGTCGGGCACGTTGGCGTGGGCCACGAGGCGATCGGTGTGCTCGGCGAACACGCCGTTGCCGCCCACGTGGTCGCCGTGGTGGTGCGTGTTGATGACCAGGGAGAGGGGGCTTGGCGACCGATCCTGGAGGCCGCTCCAGCAGTCGGGCGCCGACTTTGGATACTGCGTGTCGACCACCACGATGCCCTCGTCGGTGAGGAGCCAGCCGATGGTGCCACCGCGTTGCGTGAAGGTGCCGACGCCGCCCCGGAGGGCCGTAAAGCCGTCCGCCGGCGCGAGACGGGTGGGAAGGGACGTGAGGAAGGGCGTTGCGGCGAACGCCGTGCCGAGTCGGCGAAGAAAGGTTCGGCGAGAATGCATGGCAGGAAGGGCCAATGGTGAATCGGACAAGGATTTTCAAACGTACGTCTCACTGGCGGCGATTGCCAAGCTCCCCAAGCACTGATGAATGGAATTTCCCACTTCAATGCTCCACTGTGGAACGTGCGGCTCGACCGACGCCCCGGTGCTCTGTTTCCTGCACGGGTTCATGGGCGCGTCGGCGGACTGGGCACCGATTGCCGAATCCCTCTCGGGAGAATATCACTGCCTGACGGTGGACCTGCCGGGGCACGGTGAATCGCTCGATCAGCCTGAGGAGATGTACTCGGTGGCGGGCGCCGCCGATGCTGTCGCCGACGTGCTCGACGCGGAAGCCGTGTCGGCGTGTCCCCTCATCGGCTACTCGATGGGCGGGCGTGTGGCCCTCTCGCTGGCGCTTCGCCACCCGGATCGAGTGGATCGTCTCGTGCTCGAATCGGCGTCGCCGGGGCTGCGGACAGCGGCGGACCGCGCCGAGCGACGGACCGTGGACGCGCAGCGGGCATCCCGGATTGAGGAGGACCTGGAGGCCTTCCTCGCGGACTGGTACCGACAGCCGCTGTTTGCGTCGCTCGCCCGACACGATCTGGTCGACGAGATGGTGCGGAGGCGCAGCGAAAACGATCCCCAGGAACTCGCCCGGGCGCTCCGGGGGCTGAGTCCGGGGCGTCAGGCCTCGTTCTGGGAACGCCTCGGTGAGCTTGCGTGTCCGACCTTCGTGCTCACCGGCGCGCTCGACGACAAATACGCGGCGATCACGAACGAAACCGCCGCCCGGATCGACTCCGCGCGGCGCGCCGTTGTTCCGGAGACCGGGCACAACGTCCACGCTGAGCGCCCCTCTGCCTTCCTGAAGACCCTTCGGCGGTTTCTGGCCGATCCCCCTGAATAGCGACGGCTCGCCTCTTCCCCAATTCCTCCGCGTTGCCGATGAACGAGTCTTCTCCCGCCACCGATGCGAACGGCGTCCGCGTGTGGCTCTGGGCGGCCCGTCCCAAAACCCTCGGGGCGGCCGTGGCCCCCGTGCTCGTGGGGACGGGGATGGCCGTCGAGGCCGGTGCGTGGCACCCCCTGTCGGCGGCCCTCGCGCTCGTCGGGGCCGTGCTCATCCAGATTGGGGTCAACTACCACAACGACTACGCCGACTACGTGCAGGGGGCGGACACAGAGGATCGGGTGGGCCCGCTCCGCGTCACACAGGCGGGGCTCGTGGCGCCGGAAACCATGCGGCGGGCGACGATCCTCGTGTTCGGCCTGGCGGTCGTGAGCGGGCTGTATCTCATTCATCGCGGCGGGTGGCCCATCCTCGTCGTCGGTCTTGCGTCGATCGGCGCGGCCATCTGGTACACCGCCGGGCGTTACTCCCTGGCGGCCCTGGGACTGGCCGACTTGTTCGTATTCGTGTTCTTCGGTCCCGTGGCGGTCGGTGGCACCTACTACGTGCAGGCCCTGTCGCTCCCTGTGGAGGTGCTTGCGGCGGGGGCCGGGCCCGGACTGCTTTCGATTGCGATTCTGCTGGTAAACAACGTGCGAGACGTGGCCGAAGACCGGGAGGCCGGCAAGCGAACCCTCGTGGTGCGGTTTGGCCGTCGCTTCGGCGCCGTCGCGTACGGTGTCTGTGTGGGAGGGGCCCTGATCCTGTCGGCCGTGCTGGCCGCAGGACTTTTAGGAACCGACGTGCATGTGTGGGCGGCCGCGCCCCTTCTCCTCCTTCCACTGGCACTCCGGCCCGTTCGTACAATGGCCACCACCACGGACCCGGATCAACTCAATCCGCTGCTCGGGGCGACGGGCCGGATTCTGCTGCTCTGGGCCGTATTGTTCACTGTCGGTTGGAACCTCTGACGCCGCCCGCCTTCGTGGTCCTGTCGAGCACTTCCCTGTACCGGTACGAGCTTCCCCTCGCGGCCCCCCTGCAGCTTGGGACGGAGACGTGGCGGCGTCGGCGAGGCCTTCTCCTGCGGCTCCACTCCGATCGGGGCGTTGTGGGATGGGGCGAAGCGGCGCCTCTGCCCGGATTCAGCCCCGAGTCGCTGGACGACGTAGTCGCCTACGCCCGCGCTGCGGCATCCGGATGGATCGGCACGGATCTCCCCGAGGCCGACCTGGAGCGAGCCTGGCAGGTGCTCTCGGAAGACGCAGAGGCCCCCGCCTCGTTTCGGTTCGCGACGGAGAGCGCCGTGGTGGAACTCCTTGCTGCGGAGTCTGGCCCCCTTCTTCCGGAGGTGCTCGGTACGCCCCGCTCGACCGTGCCCTTGAACGCTCTCCTCACGGATCCCGTGGAGAACGGGCCGGAGCAGGCGCGTTCGCTTCGGGAACAGGGCTATCGGGCCGTCAAGGTGAAGGTGGGCCGTGCTCCCATCGAGCAGGAGATCGATGCCCTCCGACAGGTTCGGCGCGTCCTGGGGGAGGGGATCGATCTCCGAGCCGACGCCAATCGGGCCTGGTCGTTCGACGAGGCAGTTCACTTCGCGGAGGCGAGCCGCGACCTGA
>JBDGQN010000120.1:0-1801 GCA_042219055.1 Salinibacter sp.
AGAACCCGGTTCGAGACGAAGCCCGGATAGTCTTCCACCTCCACCGGATTCTTGTCGAGGGCCTCCGCCGCCGACGCTACGGTCTCAAAGGTGGCGTCGCTCGTGCGCTGGCCCCGCACGACCTCCACGAGCGTCATGACGGGCACGGGGTTGAAAAAGTGCATCCCGATCACCTGCTCGGGACGCTCGGTCTGGCTCCCCATCCAGGTGATGGAGATGGAGGAGGTGTTGGAGGCAAGGATCGCCTCGTCGGGCGCGTGCTCGTCGAGTGTCCCGAACACATCAGCCTTAATGGGCTGCTCTTCGGGCACAGCCTCCACGACGAGATCCGCTGATTGAACGCCCTCGGCCGTATCGGGCGTGAGACGAAGCCGGTCGAGCGCGGCCGCCTTGTCCTCCGCCGAAATTACATCCTTGTCCACCTGCCGAGAGAGATTGTTCTCAATGGTCGCGTGGGCGTCCTCAAGCAGGTCCTCGTCGAGATCAATCAGGGAGACATCGTAGCCGTGCAGGGCGAAGACGTGGGCGATGCCGTTCCCCATCGTCCCGGCCCCGACGACGGCGGTGGTCTGGACAGACATGCTGTAGAACGAGTCTGTGAGAAGCGCAATGCATGGAATCAAAATAGCAAAGCGCTTCCGTGCGTGTCGAGCCGCATCGACGAATTCCGGATGGGAATTGGACCGGAAGTCGAAACGACGGTCATATGCCCCGAAAGGGAAGCGTGGGCCTGCTCACCGCCCGGAGGACATAGGATCCAGTCTCTTTGTCCGCCGCGCCGAACAGAAATCTGACCCAGCCTCTGTGGAACTGAGACAGACTAAGCTTTCTTGCAATAACGGAAGCAAAAACAGGGGCTTCCAGAAACACCATTCTCGTGTCGTCGTCGATCGTGCACAGCCCCTCGTCACTGCTGTGCCGACTCTGCAATGAGCACGTCCTCCATCCCTTCCGGAGCGAAGTCGTCGTTCCTCGACACGTCAAGGGTGCGAGTCTTGGTCACGTCGTTGTGCTCGTCGACGTGCACCACGCGGGGGTGGTGCTGCCGTGCCTCCTTCGGTGAGAGCTGCGCGTAGGAGATGACAATGACCTCGTCCCCTTCCTCGGCGAGCCGAGCGGCGGGGCCGTTGAGACAAACGGTGCGGTCCCCGACCTCCCCCGGAATCGTGTATGTTTCCAGCCGGTTCCCATTGTTCACGTTCACCACCTGCACCTTCTCGTACGGGAGAATGCCGGCGGTATCGAGGAGCTCCTGATCGACGGTGATGGAGCCCTCGTAATACAGATCGGCCTCCGTAACGCGAAGGCGGTGAATCTTCGCTTTGAGCATTTCGATGTCCATAGACGAACGCGATTGAATCGGGGGCGTAGGCTCGATCGAAGGGTTAAGAGCGAGGAACCCGGACGAAGGTATTGTCAATCAGGCGCGTGTCGCCGAAAAAGACCGCCACGGCGGCCAGGACCTCCCGTCCAGGCTTCAGGTGCTCGACGGGCTGGAGGGTGTTCGCATCGACCACCTCAGCGTACTGCACGTCCGCGTCAGGAGCGGCCGAAAGCGCATTTTACATCGCTCGAACAACCGCCGGTCCCTCCTGTTCCCCCCCTTCAATTGCCGTTTCCGCGGCGGTGACCGCCTCGTAAAGCACCGTCGCTTGCTCTCGCTCGTCGGAGTCAAGATACTCATTTCGGGACGACGCAGCGAGCCCGTCCGACTCCCGCACGGTATCGACCCCGACGATCTCGATGTCAAACAGCAGGTCCTCGACCAGCCGTTTGAGAATGACGTACTGCTGAGCGTCCT
>JBDGQN010000120.1:1811-2055 GCA_042219055.1 Salinibacter sp.
GGCGTGGAAGAGCTTTGTCACCACCGTGGTGACACCCCGGAAGTGACCCTCGCGGTAGGCCCCGCACAGGTGCTCGTCGAGATACTCGACCGACACCCACGCCGGTGGTCCCGGTAGCGCCTCGTCGTCTACGGAGGGGTACATTTCCTCCACCGACGGGGCGAACATCACGTCTACCCCGAGCGTCTTTAATTTTTCGCGGTCCCCCTCCAAGTCGCGGGGATAGTCGTCGTAGTCCTCGTCG
>JBDGQN010000120.1:2065-2386 GCA_042219055.1 Salinibacter sp.
GGGCCCGAACTGAGTAGGGTTGACGAAAACAGAGACGGTCACGTGATCGGCCTTCTCCAGGGCCCGGCGGACGAGGGCGAGGTGGCCGTCGTGCAGAGCGCCGAGGGTGGGCACGAGGGCGAGGGTCTGGCCGTCCGCCCGTGCGCCGTCGGCGTGGGCCTGCATGTCCTCGACAGTGCGGATTAGTTCCATCGGGGGGACGCGAGGTCGGTGCAGTTGAGGATGTGAGGAGGTGCCGCTCGCAGCTACGAAAGCGCACGGTGCAGGTTCGACCGTTTTGTTTCTCCGAAACTCCCCGAACCACTGGGAACGCCTCTCCGC
>JBDGQN010000120.1:2396-3837 GCA_042219055.1 Salinibacter sp.
CAAGCAGATGTTGCGCTCCTCACTGCTTTTGTCATAAGTTCTGGCCGACTCCGCAGTCCTGCTCACACTTTCACCCCGAATCGCCGTCGGGTGCCGTACGAGGTTCACTAACGTCCACCCTGCTCTATCATCCGTCGGTTTCAAACACGGGCTACTCTGCCAACCGCACACAATCCCCCATGACGATTCTTTTATACTCGTTGATTGCCCTCGTCGCCACGACCGTCATCTGGAAAGGAAGCGGATGGCTCGAATCCTCCAGCGAGCGGCTATCGGTGTACTACGAGCTGCCGCCCATCATCCAGCTCTCTACGGCTGTATTTTCGACGCTCATCCACGGCGAGTTCGAACTGGGCGTGGCGGCCATCGTGGGATCGGCCCTTTTCAACGTGCTCATGGTCCCGGCCCTGTCGGGCCTCTTCGCCAAGAACGTTTTGAGGTCGAACCGCGACCTCGTGTACAAGGAGGCGCAGTTTTACCTCATCTCCATCGCCGTCCTGCTTCTGGTGTTCTCGTTCGCAGTGATCTACCATCCCGTGGAGGGCGTCGCGGGGTCGGTGGCCGGCGAGGTGACCCGTCTCCTGGTCCTCTTTCCACCATCCTGATCGGGGTGGAAGGCCTCGTTCGGTCGGCCGTGAAGTTCGGAGAGATTTTTGGGACCCCCAGTTTTCTATGGGGCATCACCGTGGTCGCCGCGGGTACCTCCGTCCCCGACGCCTTCGTGAGCATTCGGGCGGCGCGTAGCGGCAATGCGATCACGAGCGTGGCCAACGTTTTGGGCAGTAATATCTTCGATCTGCTCGTGTGCATCCCCGCGGGCGTGCTGGTCGCAGGGACGGTCGTCATTAACTATTCGATCGGGGCGCCGCTGATGGCCGTACTGACGGTGGCGACCCTCATTGTCTTTTTGATGATGCGCACGGACCTCCTCGTCTCGCGCCGGGAGGCCTGGTCTCTCATTGTGCTGTATGTGCTCTTTGTCGCCTGGATGGTCCTCGAGACGTTTGCGGTAGTCGACCTCGTCCCCAGTCTTCCACCGGGAACGTAGGCGGCCAAGTTATCCCCGAGGAATCATCGTGCAGTAATAGCCTCGATCTCTCTTTCCTCCCATATAGATGCGAATCGGTTCCTCCACTCAAAGAATCCTCTCTCGGGATGACTCCTTCTTGTCGTCAGATCCTCGGAATCTGCGGGCTGATTCTCGGACTCCTGGTCGTGATCGGTGCCACTGCGCTTCCTGAGACCAAGCACGTCGGCCACTTTTCAACCACCGACGCTGATTCGAACGGGCATCCGGTGATGTGGAAGCCCATCAGCTTCGGGGATATCGACACCCGTACGCAGTACCGGCTCGTAGAGCGGGAGGTGCAGGGTGACACAACGACCGTTGTACGCGCCATGAGCAATGCCGGAGCCGCCGGGCTCGAGCGACCCGAACGTC
>JBDGQN010000120.1:3847-4856 GCA_042219055.1 Salinibacter sp.
GGCCGCCCGATCAGTGTCGACCCTCAGCGGTATTCGGTGCTCACCTGGCAGTGGAAAGTGAGCAACGTGCTCGACAAGGGCAATGCCCGGACGGAAGACGGAGATGATTATCCCGCCCGCATCTACGTCACCTTCGACTACGACCCGAGCAACTTCGGCTTCTTTGACCGGGCCAAGTACGAGGCCCTCCAGGTACTGGGGTACGACCAGATCCCGACGAGGGCCCTCAACTACATCTGGGCGAACCGCGTGGACCAGGGACGCATTCTCCCGAATCCGTTCACCGACTGGGTACAGATGGTGGCCGTGGAAAGCGGTCCGCAAAAAGTAGGGACGTGGGTCATGGAGCGTCGCAACGTGCGGGCCGATTACCGCAAGGCATTCGGAGAGAACCCGCCTCCCATCAACGGCATCGCCATCATGACAGACACGGACAACACCGGAGAGTCGGCGACCGCGTACTACGGAGACATCATCGCCCGGCGCCCGGACCCGCGTGCCAATCCGACGGAGAACAAGTCCTCGAACTGATGGGCGCCACCCGCGGGGTCCTGCTTCATGGCCCCAATCCCGAGTCTTTTTGGATCTCACGTCCCTGCCCGATATTTTGGGAGTGTTCGGCATCACCGCCTGTCCTGTGTCCCAGCCCCTCCTGACCGATGCACTTGAGACTTTTCGCGTTCATCTTCCTCCTGTTGCCTTGTCTTGGCGGTCCTCTTCTCGCACAATCGCCCCCCAACGCCGAGACCCAGATCGCAGGGGCCCTCAAAGCGGCTCCGGAGTCGATGCGCGACGCGGCCACGGTGCGGGGCTACACGGCCGACGGAACGATCACGACGCTTCAGGAAGGCGACGGAACCCTCGTCTGTCTCGCCGACGATCCCGAGACGGACGGCTTCCACGTCGCGTGCTACCACGAATCGCTGGCCCCGTTCATGCAGCGCGGACGTGAGCTGCGACGACAGGGAGTCACAGCTGTAGACAGCTTCCGGCGGGCCGAGATCGAAGA
>JBDGQN010000120.1:4866-5591 GCA_042219055.1 Salinibacter sp.
AAGACGGCACCCTCGCCTACCCCGACCACTCGGCGGCCCTCTACAACCTCTCCGGCACCTACGATCCCGCGGCCGACACTGTCCGCGACGCCTCGCGTCTCCACGTGGTCTACGTCCCCTACGCCACAGGCGAGAGCACCGGGCTTCCCACCCGCCCAAAAGGCGGCCCCTGGCTCATGGAACCCGGCCAGCCCTGGGCCCACATCATGATCTCGACCCCGTAACCTCATTGCTCCCGTTTCCTCGTTCCTCTTTTTCCTTCCCGCTCTCGTCCTTCCCCCTGAACGCCGGAGCTAATTCGTTGAACCTCAACCTCCTGCGCCCGAGGTTGGACGCCCCCTCGCCGCATTCTGCTCATCGTTTCCCCCCGCAACAATGAGTCCCGACTACCGAACCGAATCCGACTCGCTTGGCGACGTGCACGTCCCTACCGATGCCCTCTACGGTGCTCAGACGCAACGCGCCAAGGACAACTTTCCGATCAGTGACCTGCGCTTTCCCCGCCGCTTCATCGAGGCGCTGGGCCACGTCAAGCGCGCCGCGGCCCTGGCGAATCGCGACCTGGACCTGCTCGACGAGGAGACCGCCGACGCCATCGTGGAGGCCGCCGGGGAGGTCATCGACGGGGTCCACGACGAGGAATTCGTCCTCGACATCTTCCAGACCGGAAGCGGCACCTCCACGAACATGAACGCCAACGAGGTGATCGCGAACCGCGCCTCCGT
>JBDGQN010000120.1:5601-6058 GCA_042219055.1 Salinibacter sp.
AACGCGGAAGCAAGGCCGTCCACCCCAACGACGACGTGAACATGTCGCAGTCGTCGAACGACACGATCCCCACGAGCATGCACGTGGCCGCCCGGATGGGAATCGAGAACGATCTCCTGCCCGCCCTGGAGTCGCTTCACACGGCCCTCGACGAAAAGGCCCAGGCGTTCGACGACGTCATGAAAAGCGGGCGCACGCACCTCATGGACGCCACGCCGGTCCGGCTTGGACAAGAGTTCGGGGGATACGCAGGGCAGATCGACCATGCCATACGCCGCATCGAACAGGCGTCGAATCGGCTTTCGGAAGTGACACTCGGCGGCACGGCCACCGGCACCGGCCTCAATTGTCCCGAGGCGTTCCCGGAGACCGCCCTCCAGCATCTGACCGACGCCACGGACCTCTCCTTCTATAAAACCGGCAACCACTTCGCCCAGCAGGCCGGCAAGGAACTGTA
>JBDGQN010000120.1:6090-6483 GCA_042219055.1 Salinibacter sp.
GGCTCGTCCATCATGCCCGGCAAGGTAAACCCCGTCCAGAGCGAGCAGGTGATGATGGTCGCCACGCAGGTGACGGGCAACCACCACACGATCACCGTCGCCAACACACACGGCAACTTCGAACTCAACGTCATGATGCCGGTCATGGCCCACGCCATGCTCCAGAGCATCGATCTTCTCACAAACAGCGTGGAGGCATTCCGCACCAAGTGCGTGGAGGGCATCGAGGCCGATCGGGAGCGCTGCCGGGAGCTGCTGGAGGTGAATCCTTCGATTGCCACGGCCCTCAATACCGCCATCGGCTACGACAAGGCCAGCGAGGTGGCCAAAACCGCCGCGGCCAATCGCGAAAGCGTCCGCGAAGTGGTGAAGAAGATGGATCTCCTCAGCGAG
>JBDGQN010000121.1:0-2797 GCA_042219055.1 Salinibacter sp.
GCAGCCGTTGATCCGAGGCCCGCGAGGGGACAGAGGCCGGGATGGTCGCGGGTTCGTAAATCACTTAACCTCGCACTGGCAGGGAGAATGAGGGCCAGGGCTGTAGCGATCATCCCTCTCACCATGGCAGGGCCTGGCCCCATCTCTTCCGCGTTGCCCCACTAGCGTAACATAGCCTACGCTCTTTATGGGTGAAAGCCCTCTTCTCCACGTTGCGGGTAGCATCAACAATTTTGTGTCCACAGGTCTGAGGGGCGTCCGCGAACACCCTTACAGTTGGTCTCGCGCCGCTTTGAACCCTTGCAAGCTGCGCTGCTCCCACCGGTCGTTCAGCTCGATGGCGTTCAAATAAATCATCGTCTCCGCTGCTTCCTCCGTGGGAAAGCTCCATTTCTGCCGCACCCGCTTGCGGACTTCCCTGATCACACGCTCAAGCCAGTTGGTCGGATAGACGACGCTCCAAATCGACTCAGGGGAGGCCATGAAGGTCAACGGCTTTCCAGATCCGTCTCTCACGCCACAGTGCTTGAGGTGGGGGCCTGCCACCGTCGCGGAGGCGCTCGAACTACGTCCTCGCCGTCGAGGGCGTTCTCCCCGAGATCGCCCGGATCACGCATGGGGGTGTCCTCGTCTCCGCGTATTTTTGCCGGAGGATACCCTTCTTCGTCGTCAGACACAAAAAACCGTACACTACCGATCTCCGAGGCCTGACTCGAATCATACAGGAGTGGATAGGTCTCCTTTTATTATCATCGTGGCCTCTGGAGGCGACATCGACATGAAGGGGGGATTCACCATGAAGGTCTTTGTCGCCGGATCGACGGGTGTGCTGGGACGACGGATCGCCCGAGATCTGACGGAGCGCGGCCATCAGGTCATGGGCCTCACGCGCGGCGAACGTGGCGACGAGCTGATTGAGTCGCTGGGCGCGCAACCCGTCCGCGGCGATCTGTTTGATGCCCAATCCATGACGGAAGCGACCCAAGGGGCTGACGTCCTCATCCACGCTGCAACCGCCATCCCGACCAAGACCAAGCCGTCATTGGATGACTGGCGAGAGAACGACCGCATTCGCACTGAGGGCACGGATGCGTTGATCCGAGCCGCGACAACCGTGGGGGCGTCGAAGTTGGTTCTGCAGAGCATCGTCTGGGTCGCGCGCCAGCCGGACGGCTCCTGGTTCGACGAGGACGCCATGCCTCATCCAGATCGCACGGCGGAATCGATGCTCGTCGCCGAACGTCAAGCCCAACACGCGGCTGAGGAACAGGGGTTAGAGGTCGCGATCCTGCGATGCGGGCTGTTCCACGCGCCGGATGCAGCACACACGCGCCTGTATGGGGAGCTGCTCCAACAAGGGAAACTCCCCATTGTCGGCGGCGGACCGTTGGGACGACGCGATGCGCTTCTGTCGCATGTCCACGTCGACGACGCGGCTCGAGCGTTCGTTGCGGCAACTGAATCCGAGCAAGCGGGGCTGTGGCACGTCGTCGACGACGAACCGGCGACCATCGCTGATCTCTTCAAGCACGTGGCCGAGTTGCTGGACGCACCGAGGCCTTCACGCATTCCCGGATGGTTGGCCAAGGCGGTCATCGGCCCGGACTCCGTCAAATTGCTGACCCATTCCATGCCGACGACCAACCAACGGATTGGGCGAGACCTCGGCTGGGCTCCGGCGTATCCTACCTACCGAGAGAGCTACGCCCAGATCGTCCGTGCCTGGCATTCGGGCGCCATTGCCGACGAACCCGTTGTCGCCCGTTGAGCCTGAGGTCGGCGTCGACCGATCAGAGCATCCCGAAGCCGAACGCCGGCAGCCCGCGACCGGCTCCCAGAGGAAGTACAAAAGCAGGCCGACCATTAGCGCCGGAATGGCCGTGTAGGCCGTCGCCAGCGCCACCGCCCTGCGGTCGATGGCAAGCAAGGGGGAAAGCGCGTCGCCATCCTGGCTGATGGCGTTGGCCGCGAGTGTCGAGATGGGAACCGTGCCCAGCCCGTAGCCCAAACCAAGACGATTTTTGGTCCGCAGCCGGGGATAAGGCCCATGGCGCGCCTGAAATTGGGGCAAGGACACCCGCGCTAGCACAATGGCTGAGATGTTGAGATCGAACAGCGCCACCGGGTACTCGTGGACCAGAAAAGCGCTCCCCTCCGCTTCCATTAGCGTCTCCAAGCCTCCTTTGACTCCACTATGAGCAGTTCCTCGACCTGTTGTCTCACGTCCTCGCCGTCGAGAACGTTCTCCACGAGATCGCCCAGATCTCACATGGGGCGTCCTCCATCCGCGGACTTCCGCCATAAGGTTCCCATTTCTTCGTCAGACCCCAACAACGGTACACTGCCGGGGTCCCGGCTTGACTGCCTTGTGCCCCGGGCGTGCCGTGCTCGATGGGCTCCCTTACGGGGGCGTTCACGACCCGGGCTCCGGGCGGGTCCAGATGAACGCCAGGACTGCCGCCAGCACCGCGGCCTGCAGCGCGACGATCGCGCCGCCCGCGCCGAGCGCCGTGGGAACCGCCACTGCCGCGGCGATGGAGACGGTGGCGAGCACCTTCGCCGAGCGGCAAATGGCCCGCTCCCGTCGCCACTCAGCGATAGGTGGGCCCAGCGTGGGGTGCTGCACGAGCCAGCGGTGCAGCCGGGGCGAGGAGCGCGCGAAGCAGACCACCGCTAGCAACAACAGCGGCGTGGTGGGCACGAGCGGCAGCACCGTGCCCGCGCCCCCCCGCGGCGACGCACACCAGGCCCAAGCCCATCCACACCCAACGCATGGCGCCGCCGATCATACCCCTCG
>JBDGQN010000122.1:0-11608 GCA_042219055.1 Salinibacter sp.
CGTCGTCAGCCCCCGGGGGGTTTTTCATTACCGACGGGCGACGCGTAGAGGACCGATTACAGGGCGGGCACCGAGTCGTATGTTTCGTGGTACGGCAGTTGCTCGTCGGCCCGGTCGTAAATCTCGCGCTCGTCGAGCGCATCGCGGGCGTCGGCGAAGGCCTCGTAGACGAACGGCGCCTCGTCGTCGAGGTCGTTGCCGTAGAAGACGTCGGCGTCGCGGGCATCAAGCGCCGCACGGATCGCCTCCCGCTTCGGGGGCGGGCTGTCGAAGTACTGCGCAGCCTTCCGACTAATGGTGGTGTCGAGCACTACGAGCACCTCGAACGGCTCGGCGGTCGTCATATTGCGGGCCTGGCTCGCGTGCTCGGTGATCTTCGAGGTCGCCTCCAGGAAAAGGGCCGCCCGCCGCCTCTTCTCGGCAGGATCGCAGTGCCGGATGCGCTCCGTCTTCACGTGCATGCCCCGGTCCTCGTCCTCGGCCGCGTCGAAGTGGTAGCGCTCGCTGGTGGAGAGCTTCCGCAGGTCCAGGTTCATCGACCAGTGCATCACGTCCTCCTGGCTGAGCTCCTGCGTGGCGATGTTGTTGTCGGTGCCGCCGTCGGAGCGGAGCCGCAGCAGAAGGTCGCGGACCGTGCTGCTTGCGTCTTCCGCGACGGCGGGGGTGGCCGAAAGCGGGGCCGTGCGGCGGGCCTGCTCGCCACTGAGCGTCTCGCTGAGCATAAAGCCGCCCAGGTCTGCCCGCAGGTCCGTTTCGACCTGGTAGCTCGTGGCGTCGCCGTTGGAGACGTAGGTGTCGTCGCGGTCGTCGAGCGCCTTCAGCGCCTCGAAAAACGCGTGCCGCTGCATCTGGCCGGAAATGTAGACCCGCCCGTCGGGCCGCTGCTTGATGGACGAGGCGTTTCCGAGGCGGTTCTGGCCGCTGTTGGCCCGGTGCATCTGCAGCTTCGAGCGGGCGGTGACGAGGATGTTTTCAATCATGGCAGCGTGGGATTGGAGTCAGAGATCGGAACGAATGCTGGATTACACCTTCAGGGCATCGCCGGAGTCGGGCTGCTCGGGAGACACGCCGCCGTCCGGGGTGTTGTCCGAGGTCGAATCGTCCGCGCCCTCCTCCGCGCCGTCGGTCGTCTCGGTCTCGCCGTCGTCGGCGTGCTTCTCGGGAAAGACCCGCATGTAGGCCATGAGCAGGTTCCGCGCCTCGTCGAGGGTCGGAGGGCCCTCCGACTGCACCGCATCGAGAAACGGAACGGCGTCGGGGTCGAACATCGAACCGGTGAGCCGCCCCACGCGGGTCGTGAGGGAGGCAATCATTTCACTCTCGTCGGTCGCCTCCACGAGTCGACTCTCGATGCTGTTGAGGATCTTGTTGGCCTCTTCCGTGTCGCCGTCCGCCGCCGCGTAGGCCTGCGCGGAGACGTGATGCCCGGCGGCCTTGGCGGCCTCGATGAGGGCGTCGTCGTGACTCATGGCGAAATACTGGTTGAATGCGGGGTGGAACGAGGAGGGGTAGCGGGCCCGAACGGAGAGAAACCGCTCAAAGTGATGGCGGCTGAAGGTTGTGAGCCAGCGGCGCAGGAAGAGCCGAAAGGGCGTGAGTTCGTCCGGATCGGTGCGTTCCGAGGGGTCCCGGTCGGGGTCGGCGGCCTCGGCGTCCTGCAGCAGGCGCCACAGCGTGCCGCCGCGGGCGAGGCGAATGACGTGGTTGTCCAGCGGCTCCACCTCCTGGTACTTCGTCTTGGTGCCCACCACGTAGACCCGGTCGATGGCGCGCAGAAGGGCCTCGGCGCGCTGGAGGTAGCCCAGGCGCTCGGCCCAGCGCACCAGTCCGGCCGTGAGGCCCAGCGCCCCGAACGCCCACGCCGGGGCGGGATCGGGGTACGTGCCGCTGTTGCAGTGGAGCCGCCAGTTGCCCGATTCGGTGACGCGAGCGCCGAGCAGATCCACCTGCGGGCGCACGTAGGTCCGGTAGAAGCGGACGAACGTGACCAGGTCGTCGAGCGGGAGGTCCGGGAGGAGCGCGAGCCGGTCGTCGGTGCCGGGCCAGCGGATCGCGATTTTGTTGGGGGTGTAGGTGGCCACCTGGGAGAGCGCGGTGAAGGCGGTGCCCATCTTGGGGTTGGCGGCAGAGGCCTGCCCGATCGACATCTTGGAGGCGAAGGGACAGTGGCCTTTTAGCAGCCGCTTGCCCGGGGTGGGAGACTTGATGGCCGAGTTGAGCGACCCGCCCGCCTCGACGAGGGCGTGGGGACGCGTGTAGTACCCGCCGTCGCTCGTCTGTCCCACCTCGGACTCGACCTCCGAAAGCACCCCTTCCGTACCGGGCGTGTCCTGCTCGGGCGGCCCGTAGACCCGAAGCTTATGGGTGAGGTAGTGGGCCGCAAGCTCGGTCGCCCCCTCGGTGACCGCCTCGCGGTCGACATCTTTCAGAGCGGTTCCCCGCCGATATTCGTCCCCCAGCCCCTCCACGCGAGGCACCTCCGCCCCACTGCTCGCAATCAAATCGGCAAGCCCGTACCGGGGATAGACGTGCATGGGAACCGGGGTTACTGCAGAATTAAGCAGTTTCTTAGCGGCGAAGTCATTTCGACCGAAGGGAAGCGCTAGCTGGAGCGATCGCGAGGGCCGAGTGGAACGAGGTCATGCTGCTTGCAGCACGAATACTCCGGGGGGCGACCCGGAGTGGAGAAATCTCCCAGAGTCCGCTGAAAGCGACGGTATCAAGCCATTTTGCCCGAATGAATGCTCACCACGCCGAATCGAAAGAGCTTCGGTCCCAAAGAGACCGATTGAGGATGCAGTTACGTTGCGGAACGAAAGTCGAAGTGCGCCCATCCGTCGCTCGTGCCCAAATACAGCGGGGCCTTCGGCGCACGGAGCGCTTCCGCGAGGGCCTCCTCGGCGGGCCCGGAGCAGCGCACCCGGTAGGTCCACTCCCCCTCCACAAACTCGCGTCGGGTGAGGGCGCGCTGGTAGCCGTGAAGGGAGGCGGGCTCGTTGTTGTCGAAGGTCTCCGCCCGGTAGTCGTTGCTCTGTCCGGACTGCGCCTGCGGATCAGCGCGCCACTTCTTCCGCCACCGGAGATCGTAGTAGGTCGTCCCCGTCGTCGAGTCGACGAGCGAGAAGTCGTAGTAGGGCGCCACCAGCGACTGAAACTCCCGGCGGTCGTGGTAGCCGAGGTCAATGTCGGCGGCGGCCCGGTCGGCGATGGCAGTTCGCAGGTAGTACCCCTGCGGCTCCGGATCGCCCTTTCTCCCGCTCTTGTCCCACCCGAAGTGCAGCCCCATCGCGTTTTCGAGGGCGCCGTACAGCATGCGGTCGGGCGGTGCCAGCTCGGTCCCCACGGCCCGGCCCGGCGGCCCCTCGGCCATCGAGACCGGGCAGAGCGACGCAATCTCCAGCCGCCCGGCCTCGCGGCTCAGGTCGGGGGCCGTCTCCAAAAACGAGAGGTCGATTGTGTCCACGGCTCAAGACAGCATCTCGGAAGAGACGGCGGGAGGGCCTTCTACATCGCTTCCTCGGGAAGGACGGAGCCGAAGCCCATGCCGGTGAGCGCCCCCACGCCCACGCTCGGAACGAGCTTCTGGGCCTCCGGCCTCGTCTCGACCCGAATCCGGCAGAGATTGCCCCTGTGCTCGGCCTTGCCCGTCGACATCACTTTCGTGCGGGCTGCGTCCGTCGGGGCAAACGCTGCCTGCACCGGCACCTCGCCGCCGGTGAGTTTGTGGAGCTTCGTCTCCAGACTTCGCGTGAGGACTGCGTCGGCCTCCGGGTCGTCATACCGGAGGTGCTCCCGTCCCCGACGGGCGAGAATGGGGGAGTCGGCCACGTACTCGACGGTCTCTTTTGCCGGCGGCGACACGGGCTCGGGATAGCGAATCTGGACGCCGGGAAGAATCTCCGGGTCCTCGTCCACCGATTCCAGAAACGCCTCCAGCGGCCCGGTCCGCCCCACGCCCAGCGACCAGCGCGGCGTGCCGGTGATGACGAAGCCCTGCCGCGTCACGTCCACCTCCCCCCCCCGAATCCATCCGATGGAGTGGAGACTCTGTCCGTCGTGATCCCCCTCGGTCCGTCGGTAAAACTCGCGTCCGATCCGGGCGGGGTAGTCGTAGGGGAGGATGGCCCCCTGCGTGTCGGCCTGAAAGCGAAGCTTCATCGGTGGAGGTCGTTCTCGCGAGAGCGACGGTCGGTGCGGGAAGATGCGGGGAGGGGCTCAGGGACGCACTCAGCAGCGCTCAGCCCGCAGTTTCTGTCCTTTGACTTTTCAGAAAGGTCATCGCCACGCGGGAGGGTGTCAACCCCTACAGATTGGAGAGGGCTGAGGGACAGCGGATGCTTTCCCAGGATAACCGGGAGCAATTCGGAACCGGACATTTCGTGTCCGCCCACCGTACGCGCCCGGTCGGCCCTTTCTCCACGATGACGACTGGTTCCTTCCTGTCGCGTTCAGTCCGTCCGGGCGTCCGTCACGTCCACCAGCACGGGCGGGCCGGTGAACCAGAGGCCGATGAACACAATGGGGGCGCCCGTCAGCTCGGCCCAGACGTCGGCGTAACGGTGGACCTGCGCGGTGTAGGGGTGGTCGGCGGGAAAATCGTCGACGTGGGCGTCGTCGATGGGGGCGGTCTTAAAGTCGAAGATGTGCCAGCCGCTGGCGCTGGGAAATGCAAGGTCGATGGTGCCGCGGAGCACGTCGGTGGCCCCATCGTCGGCGGGGGTCGCCTCCGCAAACGGATACTCGGTGTAGACCCGCGGCGCACTGGCGATCTCGGTCGAGAAGGGGTGCCGGAGGAAGCGATCGACGTGCGCCCTGGCGGCCTGCACGTGCGAGTCCGGGAGTTCGTCCGGGGCCTCTTCGTCGTGCTGCTCGTACGCCTGCCGGAGGGCGGCCCGGGCCTCGTCGACGGAAATCGTGCCCTCACTCCGCCGGGCGGTCACCACGCGTTCGAGCAGGGCGTGCACCGCCGTCCCGAAGACCCGGCCGCGGCCCATTTTGTCGCTCAACGACGCGCCATCGCCCCCCTCGGCGTGGACGGTGTGCTCGTGGAAGGACGGGTCGGAGGCGCGGACGACCGCGTCGGCGCGGCGGTCGGCGTGGGCATCGAGCGACGGGGCCGGGGCCTCGGGCGGCGCCGTCGTCGCGGTGTCGGGGGACGGGAGGAGCGGGATGTCGTCGGAGAGGGGGGGATTGAGGTCCTGCCAGGGACCGTCCTTCCGCTCATCGTTGCGGTCGTGGTAGGTGGACACCACGAGTAGGCGCTCGGCGCGCGTGGCGGCCACGTAGGCCAGCCGGGTCGCCTCCGCCGCCTCGTGCTGCTCTTCGAGCGTCTCAAAGGCCGCGTCCGAGTCCGCGTGCCAGCCGCGCGGCGCGTGGGTGATCGTTCGCTGGTTGAACGCTGAGAAGACCTCTTCGGTGACGGGGGCCACCAGCTGCGGCGCGCCGTCGCCGCGGTGGATGTGGCGGGTGGGGCCGTGGTTGCCTCCGCCGCTGCTGTAGGGATCGGCGAGAAACACGACCGGCGCCTCCAGCCCCTTCGCCTGGTGGACGTTCATGAGCCGCACCGCGCCGCCGGCGCCGCTCTCCAGCGTGAGGCCGTCGACCTCCTCCGCCCCGTCCACCACGTCCTGCAGGAGATCGAGCACCTGCGCCCAGTCCGCGCCGTCCTCCGCCTCGCGCTGCACGAGGGCGAACGTCTTGAGGAGGCGCCCGGCGCGCAGGGAGCCGTCGTCCGCGGCGGGGGGATGGGCGGCCGCCGGAAGGAGGCCCGCCGCCTCGGCAATCGCCGGGAGGGCGAGGGCCGGACGCCGCTCGCGAACGATCTCACGGGCCCGTCGCACTCGTTCGTACGCCGTCTGCACCCGATCGGCCAGATCGTCTGAAAGCGCGTCGAGGACCGACGCCGGCAGGGGCGTCTCCATCGCCGAAAACGGATCGCGGTCCGCCGCGTCGCAGGCCTGTCGGAGCTCGTACAGATCCCCGTCGCTGAGGCCGACGAGGCCGCCCTGCAGGTAGGCGACGGCGGCCACGGGGTCGTCCGGGCGGAGGGCACAGGTGAGCAGGTCCACGAAATCCCGTAGATCCTCGGACTGTCGGAGGTCCTGACTGCCGGTCACGGTGAAGGGAATCTGCCGCTCGGCCAATGCCTCCGCGTAGATCGGCAGGCGCTTTTTCTTGCGGGTGAGAAGCAGGAAGTCCTCCGGCGCGGCCCCGCCCGGAAAGATCACCGTCGGGTCGTCCGCGGGGCCGGCCATCTCGTGGGTCGTCCCCGCGTCGAGGGCCGATCGGATGAAGCGGGCGATCTGGTCGGCGTCGTCGGTGGCAATGGCCGCCCCGTTGTTGCGGTATTTGTAGTCGACCTGGATGCGGCGGAGCGAGTGGGAGTCGGCCGCCGTCCCGTCCCGGGGCCGCTGCGGATCGAAGGCCTCGTAGTCCGCCTGCACGTCCGCGAGCGCGTCGACCGCGAACGCGTCGCCAAACGCCCGGTCGCAGAAGTCACAGATTTGCCCATGGGACCGGAAGTTCTTCGTCAGGTCCGCCACGGTGCCCCCCGCCCGGTCGACGAGGGCCACGACCCGCTCGAACACCTCGATGTCCGCGCGGCGGAAGCGGTAGATCGACTGCTTGTCGTCGCCGACGATGAAGAGGCTGCCGGGGCGGGGTGTGCACTGAGTCCAGTCGCGCTCCGCCGGGTCGCGGCTCGCGAGGTAGAACAGAATCTCGGCCTGGAGCGGATCGGTGTCCTGGAATTCGTCGACCAGCAGGCGGGGCGTGCGGCGCTGCACTCGGCGGCGGATCTCCGAATGGTCGCGGAGCAGGTTGCGGGTGAAGTACAGCACGTCGTGGTGCGTGAGTTGGCCCTCCTCGCGCCGGCGCTCCAGATAGGCCTCCGTAGCAGGCTCCACGAACGCGACGGCCCGCTCGTGCACGTAGGCCTGCCAGCGGCGCAGGACGGGACGAACAAATTCCTCCATGAGCTTGGGGTACGCCTCGTCCCGCAGCGTGCGGGCCGCTTCGTACGCATCGCTGCCACGGCCCCCCCAAGCCGACAGGGTCACCTTTCCCGATTCCCTAGAGGCGCTGTAGCCGTCTTCCATCAGCTCCAGGAGGCGCGCCTGTTCCGCAGGCTGGTCCAACGGGCGGTGGGCCATCATCCCTTCTGCCCGGTCGAGCGCCTCCTGCGCCCCGTCGCGGTCCTTAAGTGGGGACTCGGGCCGCTGAGCCTGCCAGGCGCGGACGAACTCTTGCGCCGCCGCCACCGCCTCGTCCATCGACGGCGGGGCGTCCGGGGCGTTCGTGTAGAGGTCAAGCTCGGGGTAGCGGCTGAGCGTCTCAAAGAAGTCGGCGAGGTCGTCAGGGGTGAGGCCGAGGTCTTGAATCTCGTCGAGCCGGTCCGGCGCCTCCCGGCGGACGCGGTCCACGTAGTCGGCCCACACGCGACGGCGGAGCTCCTCCTCGTCGCGGTCCTCCAGCCCCACGCGGAAGTCGGGGGGAAGCCCGGCCTCGAAGGCGTGCTCGCGGAGGAGGCGCCCGCAGAACGCGTGGATGGTGCCGATGAAGCACTGCTGCACCGTGCGGAGGGCCGTCTCCACGCGTCCCCGCTGCGCCCGCCACCGATCGCGCTCATCCGAAGAGAGCTCCTCGTCGTCGAGGGCGTCGGCAAGGGCCCGCCGCGCCTGCCGCAGCTCGGCGTAGAACCGCTCCTCCATCTCCCCCGCCGCCTTGCGGGTGAACGTGATGGCCGCCATGTCGCCGGGCGTGGCGGCGCCGGTGCGGATGAGGGCCGTCATGCGGGCCACGAGGGCGGTCGTTTTGCCCGACCCTGCCGCCGCGCGGACCAGAAAATTCGTGTCCGGCCGGAACGCGCTCAGATCGGCGAGGCCCTCCTCCCGCCAGGGGCCGATGCGGGCGCGCCAGTAGTCGTCGTCGCCGGTGGGAGACGTGCCGTCGATGGCGTCCGTTGGGGCCGCGTCGAAGAGGGAGGGCTGGGGGGAATCGATGTCGTCGCTACTGGCCATGGATACGGATTGAGAGCGTCGAGGGCCGGTGTGCGGATGCCTCTTCCGAGACCGGACCTACTCCAGAAAGTGTGGGTGGGGGCGGTCGTCCGGATAGTGGTCCTCTTTCGCGTCGAGCTGGTCGGTGCGGGCGTCCAGGTCGGGAACGAGGCGATCGTAGTCGCCCCACTTCCAGGGCCGATGGTCGTCCGCGTCGGGGCGCATGGGAAAGCTGCCGGTGCGGGCGAGGGCGGCGAGCGTCCGGAGGATCTGTTCGAGCTCCTCGCGGACGGCGTCGTCGGGCCGGAAGCGGAGGCGGGTGCCCATTTCTTTTTCGGAGGTGAAGAAGTAGCCGGACTCGGCGACCGCCTCGCCCCAATGCTGCTCCAGGACGAAGGCGTAGAGGGCCCATTGGAGCTTCTCGCCGTGCTTGAGGGGCTCGGCGCGGCTGAACGAGGACTGGCTGCCGGTCTTGTAGTCCCACACCGCGAGGGCATCATCTGACCGGCGGCGATCCACCCGATCGATCCGCCCGCGCAGCGGGAGACGCGCCCCGTCGCTCAGCCGCAGCGCGAACCGTCCCGCGTCTTTCTGCTCCTCTTGCTCCCGCCGACGCCGCGGCCCGTACCCGAAGCCCCACTCGTGCAGCAGCGGGGTCACGTCGCCGCCCCGGCGCCGCTCCGACTCGAAAAACAGGAGCGCCTCCTCCCGCAGCCGCCGACGCACCTCCGCCTCGGCCGCGTCGCTGCCCGGATGCACCTGCGCGATCTCCTCGTCGATCACCGCGGTTAGTGTATCGAGGAAGGCCGACCGGTCGCCCTCCGTGAGGGGCCAGTCAGCGTCGCACATGAACTGCTCGTAGGTGCGGTGCAGCACGGAGCCCTTCCGCAGCGGCGTGAGCCACGGCTCGTCCTCCAGCGCGGGTTCATCGAGGGGGCGCGCGCCGAGGACGTACTTGACGAAGTAGGCGTAGGGCGCCTCGGCGAGCGTCTGCAGGCGGGCGGCGGAGAGGGGCGGGCCGTCGTACCGGTCTCCCAGGAAGTCGAGCTCCGGGTGCTCGTCCGGCAGGATACCATCGAACGCGGTGTATTTGCCGGAGCGGCGCTGGGCGCGGGCGTGCTCCCCGTGCGGGATCCAGGGGAAGCGGGCGCGCAGAAGGTCTCGGGCGGACTCGGGGCCGGATGCTGCGGCGGGGCGGGTCGCCGCGAGCCACGCTTCGTCGTCGCTCAGGAGCAGCGGATCGTCGCCGTCCGCAGCCGCGGGTGGGCGCAGTCCCTCCAGCGGCTCCGTGATGGGTTGGTCCGTCTCGTCTTCGATCCGTGCCGTCCACTCCAGGTAGAGCGACGACGCCGAGCGCTCCTCCCCCTCGTCCGGATCGAACTGCATCGCGATCAGCGTCTTGGGGCCGCGGTGCCGCTGCAGGGCGGTGCGGAACCGCCACGCCTGCTCCTCGCCCGCCGCCCGCGGCTCGGGGAGGGGCGCGTCGCGGTCGGCCCGGAACGCCTCGCGGTCGCCCTCGCTCAGGAGGCTGCCGTCGAGGGCCGCCGTGGAGGCGGTGTCGCTGTCGAGGCCCACGACGACCAGGTGCGAGCGGCCCGTGAAGCCCGCGCTTTCGAGGGGAAGGACGTGGGCGGCCCCGGGCGTGGGCTGCTGCGCCCCCACGTACTGCTCCTCGATCTGTTGACGGGCGAAGCGGGCCAAGCGGGAGGCGGGGACCTCGTCCGCCACCGGCGCGTCGGCCAGCTTCGGCAGTGTTGTGCCTGTGAGCACCTGACGGGCAATCTGGCCGAGGGACTTTTCCTCCTCGGTCTGCAGGGACCAGCCCTCATCATCTGCCTCTACATCCGGACCAAACTGATCGAGAAATTTCGTCCCCGCCTTTGCCATCTCGGAGGCCGTGGTGGTCGCATTGACGAGGTTGAGCAACTCGTCGACGAGCGCCCGGGCGACGACCAATCGGTGCCGATTTTCCTCCTCCCGGTCCGTGGAGAGCCCCTTCGCCTCCAGGTCCGCGATCTCGTCGTCGACCTCTTCGATCGCGGCGGAGAGAGCCTCCCCGTAGCCCTTGCGTCCCGGCTCGTAGCGGCGGGCCGCGAGCACCGTCGCCAGCGTGTGGGCGGGCACCGGCGGGTCGATGCCGTCGCTCTCCTGCCAGCGGTCGACCGCGAGGAGACTGCTGCGGAGCAGCCGGATCAAAACGGGCGCCGGATAGCCCTCCTGGATCCACTCGAAGAAGCCGGTCAGGGCCTGTCCGGGACGGGTGACCGTCGCCGGAACGCCGGTGCCGAGCGTGATGGGGACGCCGATGCGCTCCGCCTCGTCGGCCAGCCGGGTCAGGTAGGGGGTGGACGACGTGTAGGCAATCTCGACCTCGTCGAGCGGCACGTCGGCCCGAAGGATCTCGCGGAAGGCGCCCCGCACCTCGCGGGTCGGCCCCACGGCCGTGCGGCAGGTCCCCCCTCCGTCCCGGAACGCGCCCGTCTCGCCGGGAGACACGCGCTCGTCGTCCTCTCGACCGTCCGGAGCGTCCTCCAGCAGGGCCGCGGCGCAGGTGTCGGGAATGGCCGCGCCGTCCGAGGCCCCGATCCGGTAGAAGGCCGCGCCCCGCTCGCGGAGTGTGCGGAGGAGGCGGAGCGCCCGCTCGTGACACCCCGTTTCGCCACACGCGGCGAACACGATGTCATCGACAGGGATGTCCCCCGAGGTAACCGCCTCCGTGGCCGCGTCGAACAGGTCCGCCTCGTCGTAGAAGGAATGCGTCTCCAGCGCCTCCTCGTAGCGCTCGTACGTCGCCGCGAGGAGGGGCAGGAGGCCCCCGTCCGCCGTTTCGGCCGCCTCGGCCCGGCGCCGGAGGTCGGCGGGCGCGATGGTGGCGGTACGGAGGGTGCCGATCGCGTCGGCCAGTTGCGGGGCGAGGCGGGCCGGGCGGTCGAGCTCCACGTCAGCACGCTCGTCCCGGAGCGTTCGGGCCGTCGACCACACGAGGAGCGTCCGCGCCGCGTCCGACATCGCGTCGTGGTCGAGCGGGAGGTTTGGTTCGGCCAGTGTCTGAGCGTACGTGGTCGGCGTGTGACACTCAAGGCCGCCCCAGCGGCCGTCCCGACGGGCCAGGGCCGTCTCCAGCGCGCGCCCCAGCTGCACGTACGGCACGAACAGGACCTTCCGGGCCACCGGATGCCGGCGGCAGACGGTAGCGACCTGCTCGACGATCGTGCTGCTGAAGGGGGGCAACGAATCGCCCGGGCGGGGGGACATAGACAGGGGGGAACGGTGGCGGAATCGTGCCCTTGCATGATACCCAAGCGCCCGCGTAGAATCAGGGTTCTGGTCTCACCACGATCCAAGTTCGGCTCCCAACCGGGGTCCTCGCCCTCATTCACCAGCTCGTGGACGTCCTCCGGAGGGCGGTCCCAGGTCGAGGCCCGCGAAGAGGTTGTTGAGCGATTCGGCCAGCGTGGGATGGGCGAAGGGGGCGGACTGGAGGCGGTCGACCGGCACGTTGCCCATTATGGCCGTTTGCAGGACGGACATCACCTCGCCGCCCTCGATGCCCAGAATGGCCGCGCCGAGCAGTTGGTTCGTCTCCGAGTCGATGACCGCTTTCATGAGGC
>JBDGQN010000123.1:0-12080 GCA_042219055.1 Salinibacter sp.
CTCTGGATCCTCGACGACACCACCCCGATTGCTGAGTGGTCAGCATCCGTGAAAGAGGCGGGCGCGCACCTCTTCTCGATCCGGCCCGCGACGATCCGCAACTTCTGGAAGAACACGTCCTACCGTGGGCAGGCCTCGTGGGCCGGCGAAAACCCGCCGTTCGGAGCCCTCATCAGTTACCACCTCGGCGCCCCGACCGACTCCGTCGAACTCGTGGTGCGCAACCCGGAGGACGAGGTCGTACGGCGTCTGGACGGCCCCACCGCGACGGGGCAGATCCACCGCGTCACGTGGGACCTCACTCATGAACCTCCTCCGACTGAGGATGAAGAAGAGGACGAGGGAGCGTCGGGCGTCGTGGAGCCGGATACCATCCTGCCGGAGTTGGAGTATCCGCTGGAGCCGAAAGGTCCCTTCGTGCGGCCCGGCACCTACAGTGTGACCCTCCACGCCGGCGAGACGGTGCAGACAGAGACCGTGGAGGTGCGTGGGGATTCAAAGATCGACCTCACCGCCGAGCAGTGGCGGGCGCGCGAGTCCTTCCTGCTCGACGTGCTGGAGGCTCAGCGTACCGCCTTCCACGCGGCCCAGCGGGCCGACTCCCTCCACGAGCGCCTCCAGTCCGTCGTGGAAAGCCGAGACGCCTCGGACAAGTTGGCGGCCCTCGCTGACACCGCCGAGGCCCGGGCCGACGAGCTTGGCGACCTGCAGGACGACGTCTACGGGCTGGCCGGCGTCTTCAACTGGAGTTACGTCACGCAGCCGTCGCTTCATCCTCCGACCCCGACGCATCGGCAACGATTCGAACGGCTCCAAGAACGGCTCCGCACCGCGAGGAAGGAGTTGAAAACGCTGTCCGAGGACGCCGATGCCGTTTTGGAGTGAGCATCGACGACAGCAAAGAGGCGGGGTTGCGAGAAATGTAACGGTTCCGTGAACGAGTGGGGCTTTCCGTCGCGAACAGAGGGCGTGGTCGGATCCGCCTTGTTAATTCGTTAGTACCAATCCACGTTAATCTTTTGAAAATGAACGCATTCCCCGTTGGCAGATCGTACACAACTCCCCCACCGCCATGGATGCCCGAGATGGACCCCTCGACACACGCGTCAAAGACATCGTGCAGTCCAAATCTACGCTGACAGCGAAGGAGGGGGTGCTCATGACCCGACCCTCGGCTACGGTCTTCGAGTGCATTGACCGGATGGTCGAGCGGGATGTCGGCTCTATTGTGGTGATGGACGGAGACGACATTGCGGGGATCTTTACGGAGCGAGACTACATGCAGAACATTGCGCTCGAGGGACGTTCTTCGAAGGAGACCGAGGTTCAGGAGGTGATGACCGCAGACGTGGCGACGGTCGATCCCGACAAGCCCCTCGCGGAATGCCTTCGTCTTATGACCGAGCTCCGGTGTCGGCATTTGCCGGTCGTCGCCGAAGAGGACGATGAGCTAATCGGCATTGTCTCCATTGGCGACGGCGTGAAGCAAATTTTGGAGACGGCCGAGGCGGAGACGGCCCGACTCCAGCAGTACGTCACCGGCTCGTATCCGGGCTGAACTGGTGGCAGAGTGCTGGACGTAGTGAGTGGGATGGACGGAAGAAGATCCGGTACGGGGCTGGGACTGCCGTGGCGAGGGCGCCTGACAGGGAGACGGAACGATGAGTGGCACTGAGGCGAACATATCAGGCGACGTGTGCTCACAGTCCCATCCAAGCAGCCCAAAGACAGTATGACTGTTGCCGTCATTGGCGCGAACGGAGGCATTGGGCGCCGGCTCCTCCCTCGCCTCGCCGACGCCGGACACGACCCCATCGGCGTCGTGCGTTCGGAGGACCAGTTCGAAACGGTGCGCGAGCACAACGGCGTGCCCCGGCTCGGCGACCTCGAAGGAGAGTTTGCATCAGCCCTCGACGGCGCTGATGCGGTCGTCTTTACCGCGGGGGCCGGTGGATCGACCGGATGGGACAAAACCATCCTGGTAGACCTCTGGGGGGCCGAGCGGGCGATCCGGGCCTGCGAGGAGCGGGGCATCGACCGGTTCGTCATGATCAGTTCTCGCGGCGCCGACGATCCTGAACGCCGTCAAGGGCCCATCAAGCCCTACATCGTGGCGAAGCACGTGGCCGACCGCACGCTGCAGCAATCGTCGCTCAACGAGACAATCCTGCGTCCCACCCGTCTTACGGACGAGGAGGGGACGGGCCGGGTGGCGGCCTACTTCGAGGACGATCCGGGGGCCGGCGATCCCATCCCCCGCGCCGACGTGGCGCAGGCCGTGGTCGAGTGTCTTGTGGACGAAGGAACCATTGGGCACGCCATTACGCTCTACGGCGGGGAGACGCCAATCGAGGAGGCGGTGCGTACGTCCCCCTGAGGCGGACGTGAGGCCCCTCGGGGGCGTTTGGAGTGCTCGCCAGTCGAATCGTCCGGAGAGGTTGATGAAAGACATCGTCTACGACACCATCAGGAGCGTGGCAAAACACTCGGTTCCCAGCAGTGCGGTTTCCGTGTTGGAGAAGGGGGTTGTCCACTTCAACCGATTCTTTGCCGGGAGTCCGTTTGCGGAGAACGGACCGGCCCTTCTCGTGCATTGTTGTCACCACCGGAGCGGTACGGTGTGGTTTACCCGGGTGCTGTCGACGATCGCTCGACGGTATGGCTTGCATTTCCTGGAGGGAAAGCAGGAGGACCTGAAGCCGTCTACGGAGGTCTTCCTTCAGGATCACAGTCGGATCGACCGGTCGGCACTCCCCCCCTACCGCGGCTCCCACATGATCCGGGACCCCCGAGACATGGTGGTGTCGGGCTACCATTACCACCTCTGGACGGAAGAAGAGTGGGCACATGAACCCCGAGAGAAGTACGACGGAAAGAGCTTCCGGGAGGCCCTGAACGATGTGGGAACGAAACGGGGAATGATTCTCGAAATGGAGCGCTTCTGCCGGGAAGACCTCCAAGATATGCTCCGCTGGGAGTACGACGACCCGGCGTTTTTGGAGCTAAAGTACGAAGACGTGATTGCGGACGAGGCCTCTCATTTCGAGGCGTTGTTTGAGCACTACGGCTTCCACGAGGAGGCTGTAGAGGCAGGGCTGGAAGTGGCTGCGTACTACAGCTTCCAGAATCTTTCGGGTCGCAATTTTGGGGAGGTCGAGGAACAGTCGCACCTCCGATCGGGGCGGACGAGTCAATGGGAGGAGCACTTCGACGACGAGTTGAAGGCCCGGTTCAAAGAGCTGGCCGGCGACGCGGTCGTCAAGCTGGGCTACGAGGAGGACAATGAGTGGTGAGTTGGGTCGACGTTGAGCGCGCCCCCCTCACCCTCCGGAGCCCGGAGCTATCCACCGGTTTCCCCTCCACGTCGCGCCTCGTCGTACACCTCGAATCCGAGGCCTCGCAGATAGGCGTACGTCGGAGCAAATTCCTCCTGCAGCCGAGTCTCCATCTCGGGAGACAGGGCCTTCGTCTTGGCCCCCGCCTTGCCCAGCAGGCGGAGCAGTGCCAGTTTGGCCTGTCGGGCCACGGTACTTCCGAGCAGCCAGCGATAGGCCTGCGGGAAGTGGCGGCGAAGGGGACGGACCGTGGAGCGGTACACAGCCCGAAACGCTGGGCTGCCCGTCGGATTCTCGGGCTGATTCTCGCTCTTCGGGTGGGGGGCGTTTGGGAGGTCGAGGAAGTCCAGGAGGTCGGTCCAGAACGTCTCCGGGTCGGCCCGTCCTGCCTCCAGGCTCACGACCTTGAACTGCTCCGCCCCGAACCGCTCGGTGTACGCTGGGAGGGTCTCTTCGTAGTGACTGGTGCGGACGAGGTACTCGCGGGTGGGAAGTGCCTCCGATAGGGGGGTGGCCTCGTCGATGAGGCCGAGTTGCTTGTTGTACTGAAACTGAGACAGCAGCCGCTGAATGGGGTCCCGGACGATGGCCAGCAGCTTCGCGTCCGGGTTGTAGGCCTGGATCTCGTCGGCGGTGTCCGGACTCTTGTAGTACATCACCGTGGCGTCCCCGAAGTAGCGGTACGGCTCGTCGAAGGGAAAGTGGCTGTGGTACTCCGCGAGGGTCTCGGGCCGCTCCTCCGCGGGGCCTTCGTCGCCGAAGTAGTAGAGCTCCTTGGCGTCCGCCATGAACACGTCGGGGTGATGGTCGAGCAGGTAGTAGAGCCAGCTCGTCCCGGCCTTGTTCACGCCGATGACGAAAAGGTTGACCCGGTTCATGGGGCGGGGCAGACGTGTGCAGGGGAGAGCAGAGCGGGGCCCGTACGGCGCTTACCGAGAGGCGTTTTTCCGGAGGAGGTACATCTGAGCAGAGTACTGGTGCGGGTGTCGGGTGGCCCAGAGGGTTGACAGGAGAGCCACGATGGGGGCGCGAAGGAGCCATCCGTTCTGGTACTGCTCGCTGAGCAGCGATACGTAAAATGCGTCCAGTCGCATGGGGCGGATGTCTGTCACGCGCATGTCGAAGCGGTCGAACAGGCGGCGGACGTCGGGCGGGCGGAAGTGGTACAGATGCCGCGGCACGTCGTATGCGGCCCAGTGCTCGTCGTAGTAGTGGGCGTCGAGGGACGCGCAGTTGGGGAGGGCCACGATGAGGGTGCCCGCGGGAGCGAGGGTGCGCTTCAGTTCCTCGATCGTATCGGACAGCCGGGGAACGTGCTCCAGCACGTGCCAGAGCGTGATGACGTCGAAATGGTCGGCTGGAAGGGTCTGGATGTGGTCCGGGTCCTCGACGGTGAGGTCATATTTCTCGGCGGCCACTTTCTGAGCTTCCGGATCGGGCTCTAGGCCGCGCGCCATCCACCCCTTGGATTGGCAGAGATCCAGAAATTCTCCGGTCCCACACCCAAAGTCAAGCAGGCGGCCGGGCGGGTCCGCCACGAGGGACGAAATGAGACGGTGTTTTGAGCGCAGGGTGTAGAGCCGGACCCATCGATACAGGGTGTCGATCAAGCCCCGGCTGGTGTCCTGGTGCGGGGTGTAGTCCTCACTCTCGTAGAACTGTCCAATCTCATCGTCGCTAGGCCGCGGATTCGTGAAGCGGAACCCGCAGTCGTCGCACTCTACGAGGTCGAAGTCTTCGCCCGAAACGGTGTGGTCCCGGCACGTCTTGAAGTGCCGGTAGTGATCGCTTTGACAGAGGGGACAGTGGTCGAGTTTGTCCACCGGACTGTCGAAGATGTGTGGAAGGATGGAAGAGGGGAGGTATGGAAGTAAGGGGGGATACGAGGGTTCCTACTGCAGTTTCAGGCAATCCCTTTGAGGTAGAGTCATTTCGAGCGGAGCGACCGAGTAGTCTGCGGACTCCGCTCGAAATGACGGTCAGTGTATTGGGTTTTGAGATCGCACTGCTACTGCAAGATTGAACCGTGACGGTCCAGTAGGGGCGACACGCGCATCGTCCACGCGGCGACGTTCGAGCTCGGAATGAGGAGTCGACCGACAACTATTGACGGGGGGCTCTGCACAGTGATTCTCCGCACGCAGTATGACCGAGCACACTTTGGGCCGGGCAGGACGCGTCAGGGCGAACCGGTCAGTAGGCGTACTCAAAGAGCAGGTTGAACTGCAGGGACTGCTGGTTGCTGCGGGATCGAAGCAGCAGGTAGTCCGTGAACCGGTATTCGAGCGTGACATCGGGAATGAACACCGTTGATTGCAAAGAGGGGTCCGACGAGGTGGTGAGGACCGGCTGCTCGATGGAGGCGAAGAAGCGGGGCGTGAGGTAACGGCCCACGGTGAGGTAGGACGTTCCCTCGGGCCGCACCTGCAGCCGGACCACGTCCAGCCTAAGTTCGCTGGCGGCCAGGTTCTCGACGAAGTTGGTGGCCTGTCCGAGGGCTACCTGCGTGGCCAAGCTGCCCCCTTCCGAGGTCCCGCTGAAGAGCGCGTTGGCCGGGCGGCCGGTAGCGAGGTAGGACAGAATGTTGCGGTTGCTCATTGGGGGCTCCGACGAGAGAGTGGGCGTCAGGTTCTCGGGGCGGCCTGTAAGCGAGAGGGTAATTCGTACCTCGGAGCCCTGCGCCCCGGGGGCGCGCTGGTCGTAGACCGCCGTGAGGTTGAGGTAGGGACTGTACGGATCGCCGTTGAAGGTGAGAGATCCCTCGGTGATCTGAAACTCCTGCCCGAACTGGCGGAGCGTGCTGCGCTCGCCTCTGACGTTGATCGTGCCGAAGATGCGGGGATCCGTCTCACCGGGTCCTTTTTGGACGTCGAGGTCGCCGGTGAGTTGGACGTTCAGCTCGGGGGTGCCGGTGGATCGGAGCCACGTGTCGCCCCCAATTTCCACGGTGAGGTCCATAGATAGTGCCTCGTACATGTCGAACGTCGTGGTGTCCGCCGCCGTCAGACGAATGCCGAATCGCTCTTCAAGCGTGAGTTGATCCTGGGCACTGAGGGACACCGTCGACAATGAGCCGGCACTCTCAGCAAGGGCTTCGGTGTAGTACACGCTTCCGCTCAGGACCTGCACGGAGCCGTTCAGCACGGGGTGCTGCACGGTGCCCTGGAGGGTCATGTTGCCGTCGATGACGGTCCTTCGGTAGGCCGGCGTATTAATGGCGAGAAAGTTCGAGGCCTCGATCGACAGGTCGTACTCCCCGAGGGTAAGCTCCGGAAAGTTGACGACCCCGGTGACGCTCAGCGAGCCGCCGTTGGAGGAGCGAATTTGGCTCTCGTTCAGTGTGAGTTGGTCATCCGCGAGCTGCACCCGGGCCGTTCCGTCGCGGTAGTGCGTCTTGAGCGTGGGGAGGGATGCGCCCAGGTTGGCCACCGACAGGGTGCCGGACAGGTCGGGCTCGGTGAGGGTGCCGCGGACCGTTGCGTCGGCGGTAAGGGTGCCCGTCACAGAACGGACGGTCGCAGGGTCGAGGAACGGATCGATCCAGTTGATGGGAAACCGCTCGGTGGAGGCCTCCAGGCGAACGGACCGGTCGGCGATGGAGACCGGGGTGGGAGCCTGCAGGCGGAGGTCGGCGGGCACCGTGCCGTTGAGTGTGAGCACACTGCCGTCTCGGTGGGTAAGCCGGGCGTCGAGGGCCACCGAAAGGTCGTCGTACCCGACGTCCAGCTGGAGCGTGCCCACGTTCTCTTTCTTCGAGCGAAGGGTCAAATCGAGGCGCCCGTCAAACGAGGGGGCAGTGGCGGGACCGGACAGGCGTAGCGTGCCCGAGGCAGTGCCCCCGAGGCCCGAGAGGCCCAGGAGGGGAGCGATGCCTCCCAGCCGAACGGAATCGGCTACGACCCGGAGATCCTGCCTGCCCCGAGGATTGACCACGCCGTCGGCCTTGATCCGCTGTACCCCGCTTTCGAGGAGAAACTCGTCGATGCGGTACGCCGCACCGATCGTGAGGGTGGTTTCCCGTCGAAGGCTCCACCGGTCAGGGCCCATCCGGGCGTTGAGCTGGTGGAGGTGGATGGCAAGCGGGTCGGCTGTGGGCCGAAACGATGTGTTCAGGCTCAGCCTGTGTTTGGCATCCAGCTTCACGTCGGTCGCAAGCTCCAAGGTTGTGCCGTCGTACTGGGACTGGAGTCGGGCCTGGGTAGCAGTGAGTCCGAGTGCCGATACGTACCCGGCCTCGGCATCGAACTCCAGGTGATCTAAGAGCTGCGTCTCGCCACGGGCGCCGTTGAAAGAACCGCTCACGGCACTGAGCCGCACGTCGTTGTAAATGAAGCCATTCAGCTCCAGTGTCCCGTCGAACCGCTGAGACCCCGCGGCCCCGTAGATGTGAGCGTCGATCACGCCCTTCTGCACCTGCAGGGACGAGGGGCCGACGAAGTGGTGCAGGGGCTGGAGGTTGGTGACGGTGGCCCGAACGTTGAACTTCGACGGTCCTGCGGTGGCGGTGAGACCGAGGGGCCCCTTTCCGTGCAGCGTGCCCACGTTGGAGCGTGCCGAAAGGGTGTCCGTCCGGAAAAGACCGTCCTCGAAAGTGCCCGCGAGGGCAAGGGTGTGCAGACGAATATCGCCTATCCGGACGGAATCGGCAGAGAGACGGGTGGTGGCCGTTAGATCGTTCAGGGCAGTGCCCCGCCCCTCCACGGTCCAGCGGGCAGAGCGGAGGGTTGCCCGGAGTGAGTCGAGGCCGGCGAGGGCGCTCACGTCGAGGGAGCGGGCCGTGGTGCGGAGATGGTACCGAGGGGCGTGGCCCAGGCTGTCGAGACGGCCCTGCACGCGAAGGCGTCCCCCCGCCACCGCAAACCGGCCCGTTGTCTCAAGCCGTCCCCCCTCCGCGTGCAGCGTCAGCCGCCCATCCGAAAGGGCAGCCCGGTTGACGGTCGAGGCCTGGACCGTCAGTTTCGAGTCGAGGCGCAGGGTCGCGAGGGACGTTCCCTGGGCTGCCAGGGTGAGGTCGCCGGAGAGAGCGGTCGAGAGGCCCGGTACCCCGATCAGCGCGCCGACATCGAGGTTGTCGAAGGTCCCCTCCGAAATGCGGTACTGCGGCACCGCGTCGAACGGGCGGGCCCTGCCCGTGACCCGGGCGGTGCCGTTCGGGGTATTCAGGACAAGGGTGGACGTGAGCGTTTCCTCCCGTAGGGCAACGTCGAGGGAGCCCCCCGAGATGGGCTGACGATTGATCCGGGAGGGCTCCAGAGTGAGGCGGCCGTCGAGTCGGAGGGTGTCGGGGGCAACTCCCTGGAGGCGCGCCTGAAGGGTGCCGTTCAGGGTGCTCGACTGGGTCGTATCCTGGAGGAACGGCCCGATGTTGAGATTGCGGAAGCGACCGTCGGTGATCTCGATGGTAGGCACGTCGGCAAAGGGCCGTCCTGAAACGGCAAGGTGCCAGTCGCTGCCATTGAGGTCCGCCTTCGTCTCCGCTGCGAGACGCCCGGCGTCGAGACGGACGTCGGTAGTGAGCGAGGTCAGGCGGTGCGGGCCGTAGTGCGCGTCTTGGATCGCAAGGGTGGCCTGTCCCTGCATCGTCGACGGAGAAAAGCCTCGACCCTGCGCCTGCACGCTGCCCGTCAGCTGACTATCGGTGGTGTCCCCCATTATCGCGGCTACGTTCACGTTTTCGAAGCGTCCCGTCTCCAGGATGAACCGTTCGGCCCCGTCCAGCGTCGCGCCGCCGGCGACCCGCACGCGTCCCCGGGGAAATCGGAGGGTGCCGGCGGCGGTCGCGGTGTCGGGGCGGAGGGTGGCGGAGAGGTGCCCCGCCTCGATGCGTTGACGACCAATCTGTGCGCTTGACAGGCGCGCGTCGACGTCGTACGTGGCGCCGGCCTGTCCGATGGCGCGAGCCTGTAGGCTCGTGGTGGCCGAGAGGGTCCCGGCAATGCCGACGTCGGGGGCCAGGGTCGCCAGCGAGAGGTCCTGGATGTGGGCCGTCAGGTCGGCGGTGGGGGCAGCGTCAAAAGGGTGGGCCGAGCCATTGACCGAGAGGGACACCCCATTCAGGCTGCCTTGAAGGTCGATGCTGGCTGCGCCGGTGCGGACGGTAGACTGCAGCGCGAGCGAGTCGGTCTCCACGCCGTAGAGACGTGAGTTGGTGAGTTCGGCGGAAAGGGTGCCGGTGAGCGAGTCCGGCGTAGGACCCTGCAGACGTCCATCGATGGTGGCGGTGATCGAGTTTTGGGTGGGATCGGATGGACCGAGCAGGCTGGTGGTAAGGCACCGGGCCTGCGCGTCGATCCGGTAAAAGAGATCGGAGCCGGGCGGGGCGTCGGTGCGCGGTGTGGCCTCGATTTCGGCCGTCAAGGTTCCGCCGTTGCGTACGTGGGCCTCGACCGTGAGCAGGAGGCGGTCCTGGGACCCGGTCAGGTGTGCGTTGAGGTCGAGGGTCTCCCGCGGATTTACGTCGAGGGAGGGAAGAACGGCGGTCAGGTCGCCGAGGACCAGCGGGTCGGCCCGGAGCGAAAGGGCCACGTCACTGAGCGCATCGTCGGGACCGAGGGGGAGACGGGCCGTGCCGTGACCGTGCACCTGGCTTCGGGGGGAGGTAAGTGCAAGAGTGTCCAGCTGCAGGCGATGCGACGAGAGGGCCCCGCGGGCGGCAAGTGACAGGGCCGTCGTGTCGCCCGGCAATTGCCCCTGCAGGCCGAGGGTGTCTAGGGTGCCCCCGTACGAGGGGCCGAGTTGGAGATCGTGGGCACGGAGGCTCACGTCCCGAACGTGCGCCGTCGAGTCGCGCCCCCCAGCGTAGAAGGACGCGCGGAACTGCCCGTTCGTCACGCGCAGCCGGTCCACCCGAATCGGCATCCCTGCGCTCGTGTCGGCCGCGGATGCCTCGTCCCCGGGCGTCCGGCGGAGCCAGTCCCAAGTCGAGTCGGGGGCCTGCCGCAGGGTGACGGAGGGCCCGGAGACGCTCACTGCGGGAAAGTGGAGGCGCCCTTCCAGAAGGGCCCACAGGCGGTACCGCACCGCGAGCGTGTCGACATGAGCCATCGTGACGGCATCGTCGCCTGCGCTGTCGGGCCGCGTGAGCGACACGTTCGTGAGGCGGAGAGATCGAACCCAGTTGCCCGACGCCTGCTCCACGGAGAGGGTCGTGTTCGGCATCGGGTTGACACGGGGAGCAAGGAATTGCACCGCCGCGGTGGCGCCCATTTCGGTCTGCACCGCGAGCAGCAGTAGCCCCCCAAGCAACAGGGGGATGCCCCCCACTCCGCCGAGGATCCACAGTCCACGGCGCCCCCATTGCCGGAGCCGCGAGGCGCCGGAGGGGGCGGAGGAAGGGGACGATTCCGGGTCGGACGGGGAGGGGGAGCCCACGATGGAAGGAGGAGGAATTGCGAGCAGCGACTGTGCAGATCAAAAAGACCGGCCGATCCCGAAATGAACCCGGAAGCGGCGAAGGAACCGGGTCTTGACCCTGGAGACGGGCTTAGGTGTGGAGGTGTCCACCGCGTTGCCCACGTCCGTGGCCCGTCGGAGGTCCAGGGCGTCCGGCGTCAGTTTGTACGCGAGGTCGATGCGCAGGAAGCCGAAGGGGGTTTTGTACCGGAGCCCTGCCCCGGTTCCGATCAGGAGCTGCGAGGGATCGCTGGTCACGGGAGTGCCCTGGGCGTCGGTGACGACGGTCGGAACGGTGGCAGGCGGCGTGAGGGTGAGCGGTCCGGGCGTCACGTAGGCCCCGTCCACGAATGCGCCGGTGCGCCAGTTGGACCCCAGTCCGGGCAGTGGAAACCGGGCTTCCAGGCTCAGGCTGATTTTAGTGCGTCCGCCCAATGGACGATACACGTAGTCCTGTTGGAGCGTGGTCGACTGCCGCAGAACCTTCCCCCCGGCCAGCTGAGACGCCCATCCCCGCACGTCGCTCCCGCCTCCGGCGAAGAAGAGGTAGTCCGAGAAGCGGTTCTGATAGATGCGGTTCAACCGTCGCTCCCGGTCCGTCGGGGCGTCGGGCAAGGTTAGGTGGGTACGGCTCTCGCCAAACGGCCACAACGCGCCCAGCGACAGTCGGCCTGCGAGTTCAACGTATTCGGAAACCGGGAAGTACCCACTCACGTCGGCCCCGAGGCGTGCGAACTCCACCCCAGACTCAAAAAAGAACCCCCCCAGGTCCACCGTTGGACGGACGATGAGGCCTTTCGTGGGATTGATGAAGTCGTCGGCGTCGCCAAACGTCCCGTTCAGCGTAAAAGTGCTTTTGTTGAAAAGGTCGTCCTCTGCGGTCAAAGGGGCCTCGGACCGTACGGAGTCTCCTGTGGCCGCCGTCAGGTACTGTCGGGTGCGAGACACCGAATGCTGGAGGGAGAGGGTGCGGTAGGGCAGTACGTCGAACACGAGGGTGGAGTTGAGTCCGTATTGCCGCTCGTTGAGGTTCAGGGGACGGTCGGGGTTCGGAGGGAGAGCGGGATTGAGCCGCTCTTGGACGAAGGGGGCCACCGAGGCGGACAGTCGGTTCGAAAACAGGTACGGCTGGCGAAGGGTCACTGAGGCCCGAAACCGGCGGCGCACTTCCTGCGAGGAGGACCGGGTGAGGAAGCCGGGAAGAAAGGACGGCGGATTCTCGGGATAGCCCGTCTCGGCCGTAAGATTGAGGCTGAACGTACGACCGTTTCCGTAGAAGTTGCGGTGGCGCCACCCCCCTTCCAGCGTCACGCCCGAGCGGGTATCGTACCCCACTTGCCCGGAGAAGGCACG
>JBDGQN010000124.1:0-5527 GCA_042219055.1 Salinibacter sp.
TTCTGAGGAGGCTCCTCGCGGGGATCTTTACCTGTTTGACTGCGGCTATTGTTCAATCGATCAGTACCACCGGATCACCGATACGGGAAACAGCTTCGTCACCAAACTACACGGAAACATCGATCCTCAATCCGTTTGCAGCCGTCCTGTGCCGGAAACGGCAACGGATCCAGACCGAAACGCTGCCGGATACTCGGTTCTGGAAGACCGCCTGGTTCGCCTCGGAGACGACCGGACCGACAGAGAGGGAGGAAATCCGGGGCGCTGGTATCGAGTACTTACCGTGGAGGTCTCAACGGGAGAACAGATCGACGTTTTGACCAATCTGCTCTGGTTTGAGGCCGAGCAAATCTGCCGTCTTTACAAGCACCGATGGTCGATCGAGATTGTGTTTCGGTGGCTCAAGGATCGAATGCAACTGGATCGGTTTATCAGCCGAGACCCGACCGGTGTGGTGCGGCAGACGCTCACGGCCCTAATCGTGTGGGGACTGCTGGCAATCTTCAACGAGGGAGGCGAGCAGTTCAGTCCGAAGAAGCTGTGGCGAAAGCTTCAGGCAGCGATGCATCAGGCGCTGTTCGACTTCGGGCGGCGGTATCAGCAAAGCCTGGACCCACCTGCGTAGAGCTCAGGCAAACAACTTCACACTATTGGGCTGATGGAAAAGGCGCAGCAGGGAGAGCTGTCGGTGGCGGTGCTGGGGGAGAGTGGGACCGGCAAGGAGCTCGTGGCCCGCACCCTCCACGAGGAGTCCGATCGGGCAGACGGCCCGTTCGTGGCCGTCAGCTGCACCGCCATCCCGCCCGACCTCGCCGAGAGCACCTTCTTCGGGCACGAGAAGGGGGCGTTCACCGGCGCCACCGAACAGCAAAAGGGCCACTTCGAGCAGGCCGACGGGGGCACCCAGTTTTTGGACGAGATCGGCGAACTCGACCTCGACCTGCAGGCGAAGCTGCTGCGCGTCCTCGAAACCGAGACGGTGCAGTGGGTGGGCAGCAGCACGTCCATTCCGTACGACGCCCGCGTCCTGTGTGCCACCAACGCCGACCCGTAGGCGATGATCGAGGCGGGGACCTTCCGCGAGGACCTGTACTACCGGCTCTTCCAGTTTCCCATCCGCCTGCCCCCGCTCCGCGAGCGCGGCCACGATGTGCTCCGGCTCGCCCGTCGGTTCCTGCGTCGCGAGGCGCGCGACACGCCGGACGCCCCCCGTGCGTTCTCTACCGAGGCGCGGCGCCGCATGCTGCAGTACGACTGGTCCGGCAACGTCCGCGAGCTCAAGACGCAGGTCCAGCGCGCCGTCCTCCTGGCCGATGCCCCCGAAAAAAGTGTCAGCGAAATGACGCCGTCTGATGCCGGAGGGGGAGCCGAGGGGGCCCACTCGTACCGCCCAGGCATAGGCAGCCCGAAGGGACAGTAGTCCCGCGCTTCCGGACGTCGCGGTCGCCACGGTCAGTAGCGGATGCGAATCGACACGATGGCCCGTCGCCCCGGCAGCGGGCGGGCCCAGCGCGAGACCGTTCCGTCTTCGTGCGGCTGCAGGGCCCAGTCGGCGACGTTGCGCCGGTCCAGCACGTTGGCCACGCCGAGCCGCCCCTTTACCTCGACGCCGCCCCAGGAGCGCGTGATGCTAATGCCCGCGTCGAGCCGGTAGCGGGGGGGCAACACGTGACTCCCGGGCCGGTCCAGCCGGAGCCGATCCCAGGCCTTTCCCAGGTCCGCGGGGGTCAGGTAGGCATAGTAGGCCCGGCGGTAGCCCCACCGACGCCCCCACACCCCCTCGCCCTGCGCCTCAATCGCAAGGCCGCCCCCCAGCGACACCTCGGCGTTCAGGGTCAGACGGTGCGGATTGGCCCAGGGCACGGGGGTGAGCCGCCCGTCGAAGCGGCCGGGGAAGGTGCGACGCGCACGGGTAAAGGCGTAATGCAGCGAGCTCGTCACCGCTTCCCCTTGATACGCCACCCGCAGCCCACCCCCGTACGCAAACCCGTGGCTGGAGTCGAGAATGTGCGTTGGGTCGGTGAGGCCGCCCGGGGTTGGGGGAAGGGTTCGGAGGGCAGGATAATCGACAGCGAGCAAATGAGGCTGCCACTTCCGATATCCCTCCAGCTCCACGCTCCAGGCCGGGGCCGGTTGCCACGTCAGATCCGCCGCGAGGTGATAGGCGCGGGGCGGCACCAGGGCCGAGCCGACGGGCAACCAGATCCGAGTGGTGGGCACGACGGCCGTGGCCCCATCCCGGTTCAGGTCGAACTGCGCCGTAAACTGCCGGTAGAGCCCGCCGCGCACGTTAAGGCCGATCTGGCCGACGCCCTCGATCCGTCGCTGGTATCGGAGCGCCCCCCGCGGCTCCGCATACACGGCCTCTTGCGTCGGAAGGCCCGTGAGCCGAAGCCCCCCTTCGATCTGGGTGTGGGTCCCGAGTTGAAGCGTAGTCTCGGCGGCAGTCCGCAAGCGCACCGTGCCGGTCTCGTGCTGCAGCCGGGGGGCAAACGCGTTCCCAATTCGGAAGCGGCTCCCCAGATAGGCCAGCCCGACCGACCAGACCGCGCTCCCGCCGCCGGACAGCGAGACGTCGAACCGGCCTTCGAGATCGACCTCCGTCACCTCATTGAGCCCCTCTTGCCCGTGGGCCGCCTGCCGTATCGCCACCATTGTAGGACTGCCCCCACCGTCAAGCGACGACTGGCGCCCCCCCACCTCGGACTGTGTCAGGCTCTGGTAATGGCTCACGGCCGCCCGGAGAGTTGCCATGGTCCGGTTGGCCACCGGCGTCTCGTACTGCACCTGCGCGGCCGTGTTGGTCCAGGTGTACCTGTCGTGGGTGGGGAGCGTGAACGAGGACGAAATCTGAGACGGCGGTTCAGAATCCCCTCGCGAACCCACGGTTTCAAGGGCCTGTCGGCCCAGAACCAAGTCGGCCCCGAGGCGACTGCCCCCGTAGTAGGCCGACACGTAGAGGCGGTCCGCCGGACTGAGCTTGAAGCGGGCCGCCCCGTGCAGGTCGTAGAAGCCCGCATTCGGCTGGGCACGCCCGCCCAGCGAGCCCCCCGCGAAGGTGGTGTCGGTGGGAACCTGCGCGGCGGCCAGCACCGGGTCGACGGTCGACCACCGGTCAATGAGGTCGGTGAGGGCCGCGTCCTGGTACACGTCCCAGACGCTCATGCGAGCGGACAACATGGCGGTCACGGGCGTATCGCCGAACGTCGTCGTGCCCTCCAGTCGCGCATCGATGCTTCGAGGATCGATGCGGAGCGTGCCGTACTGGGTCCCGTGGTCCGCCAGGTCGTGCCGCAGCTCCAGAGTTCCGGACAGCGCGTTGCCGTACAGGGCCCCAAAGCCGGCCTTGCGGGCCGTGAGGCCCTCAAGCGCCAGGGGACTAAAGGCCCCCAGGAGCCGCCCCACGCTCACCGGGTTGCGCACCGGAACGCCATCGAGCCGAAGCGTGTGCCCTCCGGTGGAGCTGCCCTGAATGTGGAGATCGGCGTAGGGGGGCGACGTGGTGACGCCGAGCAGGGAACTGGCGGCCTCAAGCACGTTGGGGGCCTCCCCGGTGTCCCCCCAGCGCAACTGCCCGTCCGACACGTTGTCGGCTCGGCTCTGAGCGGAGGCCGGGCCATACCGGCTGGCGTCAATGACGAGCGAGTCGGCCACGATGGGAGAAGGGGCCAACGCGGCTTCGTGGCGGGCAGTGCCGTTGGGGGGTACGTAGACGGTGGCCTGGTGGCGGTCGTAGCCGAGGCGGTTGACCACGAGAGTGTGGGGGCCGGGCAGCAGCCCATTCAGCCGAAACCGCCCCGTCGAATCGGTGACGGTCCCCACGACGTTTTTCGCCTTCGGCAACCGTACGTGAGCGCTCACCAGGGGCCGACCGTCCTCGGCGTCCCGTACGACGCCGGCCAAGTGGCCCCGCTGCGGAGGTCGCCGGACGGCCTCGCGGAGCACGTAGGTGCCTTTGGAGGTCTGAATGTAGTCGATGGGATGCCCGTCGAGCAGGCAGTGCAGCAGGGTGTCTGGGGCTGCCTGCTGCGCGACGCAGGAGGCGCGACGCCCTTTCACCAGAGACACGTCGTACACGAGGCTAATGTTGGCCGCGGCGGCGGCCTGCTCCAGGGCCTGCCCCAGCGGAGCGTCCTGAATGCCGATGGAGGCGAGGGTCCCGTCGGCGGACTGGGCTCGGACCGGGCTCCCAACGCCCCAAGAGAGGAGTAGGACCAGAATGACGGTCGTTCGAAAAGCGCCCAGTGACGTAGTCATGGCGGCCGGAACGCGACGAGGGGAAGCGAGCCTGTGGCACGGAGCGACCTTCGACGAAGATGGGACGGAACTACCGCTCGTCCGACGCAAAAATCTCAAAGCCGCGACTCGTGGGGCGGTAGTTCAAATCGCGGGCTGTACAAAGGTCGTGCAAAATGGTTTCAAGATCCGTCGGCTCTGGGTAGTAGAGCGAGATGGAATCCCGGCTCCGTTCCACGGACTCGTGCACGTGCAGGGTGGTGTCGTAGCGCCGCTCCAGGGCGCGGAGGACAGCGGTGAGCGGCTGGGCACGGGCCGCAAAGCCGTCGTCGCGCCAGGCGAGCACGTGATCGACGCTGGTGGACCGGGGCGGACTGGGAGCGGCCGTCGGACTCGTTACCCGACTCCACTGCCCGGGTGTCGACAGGACGACCTCCTGATCCGGCTGTTTCTGGGAGGCGACCCGAACGCTGCCCTCAACGAGAGTGACTTCCGTCTCGCCTCCGGGCAACTGTCGGGACTCGTTCCGGGCCCGCACGTTGAACTGGGTGCCGGTCACTGTGACCTGCGCCGTCGCGGTCTGGACCGTAAAGGCGCGCGAGCCGTCTGCCACCTTGAAGAACGCCTCCCCCTCAAGCCGCACGGTCCGCCGGTCGGCCTCGACGAACGGCCAGGCCTGAAAGCCCCGCGGGTACGCGAGGGTGGTGCCGCTGTTGAGGTCGACAGTGGACCCGTCCGGCAGGGTGGCCGTGCGCTGCTGCCCAGCGGGGGCGGTAACTGTGACGGGTTGCTGCCAGAGCCAGAGTCCCCCGACCAGCACAAGCGCGGCCAGCACGAGGCCCGTGGCGATTTGCCACCGGCGGCGGTGCGGGCGGCGGGTCGAGCGCTGCCGACGGCGGGACGCGGATCGGTCCTCGGACGCGGCGGAGGAGCCGTCCCCGGGCGTCGCATCGAGTTCGGGATGGCGCCGCACGAGATCCCTCCAGGCCGTCTCGGGGGCGGCCTCCGCACTCGTCGTCTCCTCGGCGGCCCCAAGAAGGGTCCACACAGCATGAAGGTCGTCGCGCACGTCCTCCGGTTCCTCCCGAAGCCGGTCCTCCAAATCTGAGGGCATTCGTGGTGTATCAGTGCTCATCGCGGTCCAGCAGGTTGGGTTCGTAATCGCGAATGCGTCCGCGCAGGTGCTTTAGGGCGCGGACGATGTGGTTGTTCACGGTTCGCGGCGAAATGTCCATCACGTCCGCCACCTCCTCGTGGCTCAGGCCGTCGAAGCGGCTGAGGACGAGGGCCT
>JBDGQN010000125.1:0-3962 GCA_042219055.1 Salinibacter sp.
TGAGACCGGTCAATCCGCAAGATTCATCCCCGCGCTTCCGCGCGGGGCATTCTCCGATGCTCTCGTAAACAGGTGAACTCGAAGGGCCGGTGCGCGCCAATCGTTTCGACGCAAAACCCATACCATGTTTTTTTTTGACCCGAACACTCCGAAGACAGTATACGCAAACGTCGTGGTACGCAGAAACTGGGGAGTCCGTTAATGTAAGACGTTTATCTGACTCGTGCTTTCAATATTCCCGAGAAAGTATGTAGAATATCCGCAGGAGCGGTGTGGGCCTTGATGGTGCGGACCGTATGCCTCCCCTTTTGAAGTCGCCGGCTGGGCTCTCAACTGAATTTCTCGGCGCAGATTCTGGGGACCGGGATGCTGATTCCTGCAGATCGACGGGCGGTCCGCACGTTGCGGGCGGGCAGTGTCCGAAGCGGGGAGCGCAGAAACGTCATCGGTCCCTTCTCTCGCAAACGAAGTGCTCTCTGCGGACCGGACGCCTGTCCGGGTGGGGGCCGTCCTCGTAACCGGCGCCGGGGTGGTCCTCTATCTGCGCCACCGCTCGTTCAGCACCACCCAGGCGTCCCTCCAGAAGAGCCGCGACCTCCTCCAGCGCACCCAGGAAGTGGCACAGGTGGGCGGCTGGGCGTACAATCCCGAGACCGACACGGTGCAGGGCACCGACGAGCTCTACGAGATCCTCGACCTTCCGGAGGAAACCCGGTTCGAGCTCGACCGCTGGCTCCAGTTCTTCCCCTCCTCCGCCCGCCCGGAGGTCCGTTCGGCCCTGGACCGCTGTCTCCACGACGCCGAGTCGTTTGACCGGGAGGAGGCGCTGATCACCGCCACGGGGACCCGGCGTCAGGTCCGACTTCGCGGCACTGCGGAGTGCCGAAACGGCGAGACGGTTCGGCTCACCGGCATCCTGCAAGACGTCACCCAGCGCCAGGCCATGGAGCAGCGGATCCAGGAACAGGAGCGGCTGCTTCGTTCCATCACCGAAAACGTCTCGGACGGCATCTACCGGCTGGTGCCGGGCGACGGGCTCGTATATGCCAACGGGGCCTTCGCGCACCTCTTCGGCTACGACAGTGTGGCGGACGTGTTGTCTCTCGACCCGGAGGCGCTCTATGCCCACGAGCAACAATCCGCCCCATTGCGCGTCGCCGAGGCGACCGACCGGAACGAGCAGGAGGCCGTCTTTCGACGAAAGGACGGATCGACGTTCATCGGGCTTCTCAGTGGCACGATCGTCCGCAACGACGACGGCGAGGTGCAACACGTGGACGGCGTGATTACCGACATTACCGATCTGAAGGAACGGGAACAGATCCTCAAGGGAGAACGTGATCGGTTCGAGACGTTATTCGAAACGCTCCTCCGACAGGACGAGGCCTCCGACCACTAGACTAAATCGCCGTTCCCCTGCCCCCTTCTGCTCCGACGCTTCATCTCTGTCCGTCAAAAATACCCACCCGGTTACGTTCTGAAGGTTGGTCGAACGCACGCGTGCGACGCGCCTCGCGGTGCCTGAGCGGAGACGAACGACCTGATGGCAGTCGCGAGTCTTCTGAGCTCCCCATTTCGAGGCTCTCTGTCTCCGTCTCCGGCCTCCTGCTCGAGGCCCCCAGCACTTCTTGTTGCCCCCTTCTAGGTGGCACGATCATTGTTTGACAAATACACGATCGCTGACTTTAAAACGGCTTCCCCGAGTTCGCATGAACGCATCGGAGCCAAGCACCTGGCAGCTTTTTTTCTTTTCTCACACTCGCGAGCAGGATCCCGACTTCCGGTCGGTCCTCTCTGAGGTGCTCCACACGGGCCTCCGCCAGTGCGGGGCCATTGGACTCGTGGGAGCGCTCCTGTACGTCGGTCTTAGCGTATTGGGACTCGGGTACGAGATTCACTGGACCTACCGCACCGTCCTTTCGACGGAGACGAATCATCAAGTCGTGGCGACCGGCATCCTCATCGTGGCGGCGTTGAGCGTGATTGGTCTCGTCCTGGCCCAGATGGAATGCAGCCTCCGTGCGGGTCGGCTGTTTGGGGCGGGGGCCGTGCTGCTGACGGCCACGGTCGCCACGTTCGAAGGGGCACTCCGAGGGGTCTTTGGGACCGAGTACGTGATTCCGATGTACCTTGTGATCGTTGCCATCGTCCCCTTTCGGCCTTTTCAGGTGTTAGGCATCGGGGGCAGCGTCGCGGCCGTTGTGTACGGACTCGGTCCTTCGGGACTGGTGTGGACTCGTCCAGCGCTCACGGCCGAGATGGCCCGGCACCTTGCCTTTGTTGGGGGGAGTTCGGTCCTCATCACCGGCACGAGCGTCGCCCTCTACCGGCGCCACCGGGCGTTTGCGTCCGCACAGGCCTCTCTCCAGAAGAACCGCGATCTCTTGCGCCGCGTGCAGTCGGTGGGGCAGGTGGGCGGCTGGGAGTACGACCCAGAGACCGATCAGGTGAACGGAACCGAAGAACTCTACAAGATTCTGGGCAAGCCGTCTGAATCGACGCTGGACGGAGAGACGGGACTTGAGATGCACCCGCCGGACGTGCGCGGGGAGATTCGGTCCGCCCTCCAGCGCTGCCTGGACGACGACGAGTCGCTGAACAAGGAAGCTCCTTTGAACACGGCGGAGGGAGAGCGGCGGTGGGTCCACATTCGCGCGGAAGCCCGCGAACAGCACGACGAAACGGTTCGGCTCACCGGAACGCTTCAGGACATTACCGAGCGGCACGAGATCCAGGAGCAACTCCGCGAGCGCGAACAATTGCTCCGGTCCATCACGGAGAACGTACACGACGGCATTTACCGAATTGCCCCCGATGACGGACTGGTCTACGCCAACGAGGCCTTCGCTCACCTCTTCGGGTACGAGACCGCGGAGGATGTGCTTGCGCTCGATCCCACCGACCTTTACGACGACGCCGACAGACGCTCGCCGCTGCTCCGAGTCACGGAGAGTGGGACGTCCGACGCGCAGGAGGTTGTCTTTCGCCGGTCCGATGGGTCGACCTTCACCGGCCTGCTGGACGGCACGGTCGTCCGGGACGACGCCGGTGAGATCGAGTACGTCGACGGCGTGGTGACCGACATCACCGCCCTCAAGGACCGCGAACGGGACCTGCAACGGGAACGGAATCGATTCGAGACGCTCTTTCAGAACCTCCCGACCCCCGTCGTGCAGGGCGTTCTCGTGAACGGGGGCGCCCGCGTGCAGAACGTGAACCGGGAGTTCGAGACGGTCTTCGGCTACGACGCCGAATCGGCTCAGGGCGAAAGCATGTGCGACCTGATTGGGCCGGAGGAGAATCCCTCGGCGATGAACGACATCATCCAGCAGGCCTTCGAGGAAGGCACGCTTCACACCGAAGTGCAGCGGGAGACCCCGGACGGCCTGCGCACCTTCCAGCTCCACTTTGCCGCCCGTCACCGGGAGGGCCAACACACCGAGGGGTACGCCATGTTCGTGGACGTCACTGAGCGCAAGCAGCGGGAGCAGGCCCTCCGCGAGCGTGAACGTAAAATCGAAGCCCTCTACACCGCCACCGACCGGCTTCTCCGGTCCGACGACGAGACGACGGTGGCCGAACGGTTAGAAGACCTCGTCCAGGAGACGTTCGACTACCCCCTCAATAGCGTCCGCTTCCCCGACGACGACGCCTCCGTCCCTGTACGCGCCCCCGCCGACGCCCGCTCGTCGGTCACGAATCTCGTGGACCCGAAGGCCGACCCGCGCACCCAGATTGCTGAGGCCTACCGATCCGGCGAAACGGTGGTGGCCGAAGACCTGCGCGACGTGAATCTTCCCGTTGACTACGGCGACCTCCGGTCTGCCGCCTTCCTGCCCATTACCGGCCACGGCCTGATGTTGGTCGGAAGCGAAGATCCAGGCGACCTTCCCGGCTTTGACCTTCGCCTCCTCGAAATCCTCTCGACCCACGCCTCGGTGGTGCTCGACCGGATCGACCAC
>JBDGQN010000125.1:3972-5420 GCA_042219055.1 Salinibacter sp.
AGCGAATGCTGAAACTCGACGAAGACGAACTCGAGGGGCAACCGTTCGAGGAGATCACCCATCCGGACGACGTGAAGCTTGAAATGTCCCTCGTTGACGACCTCAGAGAGGAAGCGGGCGGAAGCAAGGAGGCGGAACGGCTGTTTGTGCGCGACAACGGGGAGGTCTTTTGGGGCAGCCTGACGGTCTCTCCGCATGAGGGGCCCAGCACAACTCAGCTGATCGGGATGATCGAAGACATCGACGAGAAGAAGCGACAGAAGCAAAAACTGAAGGAGGCCAAGACGAAGGCCGAAGAAATGAGCCGCCTCAAATCGGCCTTCCTGGCAAACATGAGCCACGAAATCCGCACGCCCCTGACGTCCATTCTCGGCTTCGCCGAGGCCATCGGCAATGCGGACGACGCCGACGAAGAGGTCCCCGTCAAGGAATTTGCGCGTCGCATCTCGAAAAGCGGAAACCGCCTCCTGGAGACGCTCGACTCGGTCCTCGACCTCTCGCGACTGGAGGCCGGATCGATGGACCTCTCCCCCGGTCCGCTTGAGCTGACCGAGGAGGTGCAGGAGACGGTCAATCTCCTTGAGCAGAGAGCGAAGACCACCGGGGTGACCCTTCAGGCTGACGTCCCAGATACTCCGCTATGGGTGACGGCCGATCAGGGCGCCCTCCGGCGCATCCAGCGCAACCTGCTCAGCAATGCCCTGAAGTACACAGAGGACGGCGGGCAGGCCTGGATTCGGGTGTACGAAGACGATGGCGACGCCGTACTGGAGGTTGAGGACACCGGCATCGGGATGGAGCCGTCGGTCGCCGAGGACCTGTTCGAGCCGTTTCGCCAGGCCTCGGAAGGGCTTGATCGGGAGTATGAGGGGACGGGAGTTGGGCTGGCGGTCACCCAGAAGACCGTCGAGCAGATGGGCGGAACGATTGAGGTTGAGACCGAGATGGGCGAGGGCAGCTGCTTTATCGTGCGCCTGCCCCGGACAGACCCCAAACCGGCGGACGAGGAGGATCGAGCGTGAGCCGCCGGTTGGCCGAACGCGAGTCTTCGCCGCGGCCCAGGCGACCCTCATCGACGACGAGGCCTCTCACTGGATCGGCCTCGATGGGGACCGAGAAGCGCTTGACTTGTCCGCACGCGAGTGCTTCCTTATATAGCATCTTCACGAGAACGGCATTGGACCCTCACCCTGCGCTGGTGGGGGAACGAGGCCTGTTTTCGCCAGGCTCGGGGCGGGCTGCTCAATTCCTTCAGAACCCCCATTGTCCCATGTTCTCTGACGATTTGCGTCGCCTCCGGGGAGCCGGAGGGCTCCCTCTCGGTGTCAGTTTGAGTGCGCTTCTCGGTCTCCTCTTGCTGACCGCGCCGACGGTCCAGGCGCACACGTCCCGCACGGCGATCGAGAGCGGCGAGTCCGACGCCCGTCTTGAACGTACCGATCCCGGGA
>JBDGQN010000125.1:5430-5818 GCA_042219055.1 Salinibacter sp.
GTGTCCCGCCCCCCGCCACGGGCGAGGCGGACTCAGCAACGGTCAGGGCGTGGCGTGGCCACTACACGATCCCCACCTACCAGCTCGGGCCCACCAATCCATACGCTCGATTTCATCAGCTCAGCGGCAAGATCACCTATCCCTACCTGGATCAGCAGTTCTTCCTGAACGAGAAGAAGGACCAGCGCTACCGCGCGCTTTATCTGGAGAACAAGTATATCAAGCTGACTGTGCTGCCCGAACGCGGCGGACGGGTGATTGAGGTGCTCGACAAGACGACCGGGGAGCAGGTATTCCACACCAACGACGTGCTCAAACCTGCGCGGATTGCGCTGCGGGGCGCGTTTTTCAGCGGCGGCATTGAATGGAACCCCGGACCGCAAGGCCA
>JBDGQN010000125.1:5828-6964 GCA_042219055.1 Salinibacter sp.
CCAGTGAATACCACACTCCAGCGTCACGAGGATGGGTCGGCGTCCGTGATTATCTCCAATACCCAGCAGGACAGCCAGGTTCGGTGGCGCGTTCGCCTGACCCTGCATCCGGACCGGGCATATCTCGATGAGCACATTCGCCTCGCCAACGAGAGGGACCGGCCCGTGCCGTATTATTTCTGGAACAACACCGCCTTCTACTGCGACCCGCAGACGCGCTTCATCGCGCCGATCAGCCTGGCGACCGATCACGGCGCCAACCGGTTCTTCCGCTGGCCGATCCACAACGGACGCGACCTGCGGAAGCTGGGCACCTACCAGGGCCCGACGTCGCTGTTTGCCTGGAAGGCCCCACGGAACTTCTTTGGGGCCTACCACCTCGGCAGGGATCGCGGGGTCGTGCAATGGGCCGACCACCGCACACTGCCCGGCAAGAAATACTGGACCTTCGGCGAAGGCCAGCATGGCCGCTACATGCAGAACCGGCTGACCGACACCGAGGGCTCGCATTACATCGAGTTGCAGAGCGGACCGCTGGCCACCCAGTCGGACTACGAGTTCCTTCCGCCGCGTGCAGTGCGAAGCTGGCGCGAATGGTGGTATCCGGTACACGGTTTGAAGGACGGCTTCGAATACGCCACGCGCGACGTGGCGATTCAGGCCGAGCATCGCAAACCGACCGGCAGTGGCACCGCTCGCGTGGAGTTGCGACTGATCGCGACAGCGGTGTTTCCCGACGCGACGGTCACCGTCGCCCAGAACGGCGAACCGGTACACAGCGAATCGCTCACCTTGACGCCCCAGTCCGCAGCGCGTCTGACCCTTGACAAGCCTAGCGCCGGGCCGGTGCGCATCAGTGTCCGGGACGCAAACGGCGACACACTGGCGGCCTACACGTCCCCGCTGGCAGTGTCCCAGCAGTTCGCGCCGCAGGACGAACCATCGCCGCAGCCCGCTGCTGAGGAGAGTCAGCAACAACCTCCGGTCGCCGACTCGGGCGCGTCGCACACACCGTCCGCCGCGGCCCATTACCAGAAGGCGCGGGAGCATCACGTGAGCATGGACCCGGATGCCGCGCGCACGCAGTACGAACAGGCGCTCAAACGCGACCCGAACCACGTCAACGCACTGCGCGG
>JBDGQN010000126.1:0-12796 GCA_042219055.1 Salinibacter sp.
CCGTGCTACCGGCGTGAGAGGCCGGCGTCCTAGACCAGGCTAGACGAACGCGGCAGATTGTCGCTCAATATGTGCTCTTCCGCGTACATGAGGTCCCGTCCCAGGTTTCGGGTTCACGAAAATTCCACCCCTCCGGCTTCCTCATACCAATTACGACGGCTTATTGCACGCTGCCCTCAAAGTTTACTGACGAAGGGTCGACCGGCCGGTCCACCCTGCTCCATGAGAGGAAAGAGTTTCGAGGGACCGGAAGGAGGATCAAATCCCCCGAAAATGTACAGTCATCTGTCGTAGCCGATATTAATTTCCGGACGACCTTCCGGAGCTCCCCCTTCGCTCTCACCTTTCTTCTCTCGCCCTTCTCCCGTATCCTTCCCCGGCGTTTCGAGAAACACGTCCAAGCAGGGGCCGTGCATCCATCGATTGTCAGCGGCGTTCGTGACCCCGTCTGCGAAGCCTCCTGCACAATCGGTCCCGAGCGCTCTTCCAGGCGCCGTTCCGCCTGATTTTTGCACTCACCCGACTACTTGTCTCCATGTTTTCCCCGACCTCCTTCTCGCGCGTACTGTTCATTTTGGGCCTCCCCCTGCTGACCCTCGGCCTCCTGGCCGGGTGCGGCAACAGCAGCGGTTCCGGCTCCGGAAGCGGAGATCTCCCCTACCAGGTGGGCGACCCGCTCTCCGACAGCACCCTGGCCCTCGTTGTCTCTTCGGAGTACGGCAGCGACACGCTGTCGGCCCGCAACTACCGGCGACAGATGAAGATGGCCATGCGGCGCCAGCGCCCTTCGCAACGCTCCGGCAATCAGATGCAGAAGACCCACCGCAAGGTGGTCCGCGGGTTTGCCCGCCAGCACGCACTTCGGGGCGAGGCGAAGGCTCAGAATATCAAGGCGGATACCGCCAAGGTGTCGGCCCGCATTGAGAAGCTCAAGCAGCGGTACAAGAGCGAAAAGCAATTCCGGAAGCGATTGGCCAAGCAAGGCATGACCATCGATTCGGTCCGCAGCATTTTCGCCGCCCGCTTCCGCCAGCAGAAGCTCCAGCAGAAGATGGCTGAGAACTTCGAAAAGCCGACCGACGCGGAGGTTGAGTCGTATAGCAAGAAAAACAAACGTATCCGCGCCCAGCACATCCTGCTCAAGGTGAGCCAGAACGCCCCGCAGTCGAAGGTCGATTCGGTGCGAAAGGTGGCGGAGGCGCTCGTGGACAGCGCCAAGATGGAAAGCGTCAACTTTGCCGACCTGGCCCGTCGTCACAGTCAGGGGCCCACTGCCAAGAAGGGCGGTGACCTTGGCTTCTTCACACGGGACCAGATGGTCGATAAGTTTGCCGACGCTGCCTTCGCGCTCTCCGACTCTGGCGACGTGGCCCCGGAACCAGTACGCACCAGGTACGGCCTCCACGTCATCCGTCTCACGAACCCCGGAAAGCCGATGGACAAACGAAAGGCCCGGAAGCAGATGACACAGAAGCGCCGGAAACAGGCGGTTGAGAATCAAATCAACGCGCTTCTGAAAAAGGTGACGGTCCGCGCCAACCCGGAGGTCGTAAAGGCGGGGCTGTACGAGTAGCGCCTCCTCCCCGGTGCAGAATCAAGCGGTTCCTGAGCGGTGAAGTCATCCCTCCCGATAGTGATCGAGGACACGGTTTCGAGCGACGCGAAGCGGCGTTGAGAACTCTCCCAGAGTCCGTTGAAAGCGACGGTATCAAGGCATTTCGTTCGAATGAATGTTCACCACGCCGAGTCGAGAGAGCTTCAATCCCAAAGAGATCGATTGAGGAAGCATCGGGGACCGCTCGGGCCGACGGGGCTGAGCGCTACGGGTCGTCCCGCCGGATCATTTCGACGTGGGGAATGCCTACCTCCTCGAAAGTCCGTCCGGTCGATCGGAAGCCCAGCTCTTCGTACCACCCCTGCAGGTGCGACTGGGCGTGGATGAGAAATGTATCGAATCCCGCCCGGCGCGCGTCCTTTAGGACGTAGCGGACAAGGGCGGTGCCGTGTCCCTCTCCGCGATGCGCAGGGAGCACGGCAAACCGCTCCAGCTTGGCGACGACTCTTTCGTCGTGGGGCACGCTGCGCCACCGCGCCGTGGCCACGGGCGTTCCCTCCACACGCCCCAGCACGTGTCGGCTCGTCGCGTCGTGCCCGTCCCACTCCTCCTCGGGCGGGCAGTCTTGCTCCTCGATAAAGACCTGCGTGCGAATCGAACGGGCCTGCGCCCACGCCTCGTCGCCTTGTACCGGCGTTACCTCCAGCTGCGCCATCGGAACGGAAAGCTTCTGAATAGGATCGACGGTACAAGGCACGGACGATGGCGGAAGATGCTCCAGAATTGCCGTGCCACGCCCTTTCGCCCCCTCTCCCATTCCCCTCCCCCTCATGCCCTCCACCGCCGACGCCTGGTCCCTCTGGACGGACCGCTTCGCCGACTTCCTCGACACCCAGGCCGCCGCGACCGACGCGGCCCACGACCGCGCCCACGTGGAACGCGTAGTGACCACCGCCCGTCGCCTGGCCGAGACCGAGGACGCACAAATGGACGTCGTTGTCCCCGCCGCCTGGCTGCACGACTGCGTAGTGCTCCCCAAAGATCATCCCGACCGGGCCGAGGCCTCCCAGCGCGCGGCGACAGCGGCCCGAAACTTCCTCCGGGACGAGGGCTACCCGGATCAGTGGATTCCCAAGATCGAGCACGCCATTGCCGCGCATAGCTACTCGGGCGACATTGAGCCGGAAACGATCGAGGCGGAGGTGGTGCAGGACGCCGACCGGCTCGACGCCCTCGGGGCCATCGGACTCGCCCGCTGCTTCACTGTCGGCGGCGCCCTAGACCAGAGGCTCTACCATCCCGACGATCCGTTTTGCGAGGACCGCGCCCCCGCCGACGACACCTATACGCTTGACCACCTCTACGCCAAGCTCCTCCGCCTCCCCGACACGATGCAGACCGAGACCGGCCGGGCCGAAGCAAAGGAGCGCGCCTCGTTCCTTCACACCTACCTCGATCAGCTGCGGGAGGAACTCGACGCAGATGAATCCCTGAACTGACGACCGGTACGGAGCGTACATGAGAGGCACAGTTGCCCTGTATCTCCTCCCCGCCGTCCCATGAGCACAGACAACGACCGCCAGGCGCAGGTCGTCGAATCCGTCGAGGCCCGCCTCCGCGACACGTCCGCCCCTTTCTTGGAGGGCCCGCTGCTCGACGCAGCCATCCAGATCTGGCGCGACTTTGCCGGCGAGACCGATGTCCACCGCACGCAGAAGCCCGAGACGTGGGCCGCCGCCCTGCTGTACATCATCGACCAGATGCAGCTGGGCAACAACATGAGCCAGGGCGACGTGGCGGACCGGTTTGATGTCTCCGAAATCACTGTGAGCAAGAAGTACCGCCGGATTGCCGACACGCTGGACCTTACGGCGGCGGATTCGCGCTACCTGCCCGATGCTCTGCGCCGCCGGATCGAGCGCGAGTTGGGCCGCCTGCCGGAGGACGCCCCCCTGACCGAAGTTGCCGGAGAATCCTACTGGCACCTGCCGCTCGGCCGTCGGGAGGACGACCCGTTTCAGGACGCCCAGGAACTGGTGTACGACGGCTGGGAGGCCCTCTCTCAGGGCGAGGTGGATTTTGCCGCCGAGTGCTTCGAGGAGGCCCTCCATCTCGACGACATGCTGGCGGACGCATACAACGGCCTCGCTGCTGTGGCCATCCACCGCGACGACCTGGAGGCCGCCGAGGAGCACTACGAGACGGCGTTCACTCTTGCCCGCGAGACGCTGGGGACCGAGGCGCCGAGCGCGTTCTACTGGTGGGGCAACCCCGACACACGGCCCTACATGCGAGCCCGCGACGGGCGGGCCCGACTCTACCGGGCGACGGGCCGCTACAAAAAGGCAGCGGGCGAGTACGAGGCCCTGCTCCGCCTCAACCCCGACGACAACCAGGGCGCCCGCTTCGAAGTGGGGCCGCTCTACCAGCTGGCGGGCGACCTCGACGCTGCCCTGGACGCCTACGACCAATACGCGGAGAACTACCCCGACGATTGGGGCGAACCACACCACCGGTTCTGCTGGGGCCTCGCTCTCTTCCACGACGACCAGCCGAAGGCTGCGCTCCGACGCTGGCGGGAAGCCGTCTTCCAGAACGTGTACGCGGCCCCGCTCCTCCTCGACGATCCGCTTCCCCCCACCGACATCTGGCACGAAATGAACATCGGCGAGCCGTTCTACGCCGAGGACTACCTCGACCGCTACGGCATGCTCTGGGACGACGAGGCCCTCGCTGCGCTCGACGTACTCTGGCAGGCCGCCCCCCTCCAGACGGATCTCGAGGAGTGGATCGACCTAGGCCGCCGCCTCAACGACCTCGCCGAAGCGGCTCGGAGCGGCGATGAGGACGCCCAGCGCCAGTGGCGGCAACTCGTTCGGGACCAGAAGTCTATCGAAGACGCGTCGTTCAGCACTGCCGAACGGCAGCGTCTCCTGGAACAGATGCCCTAAGGAATCGCCCCTGCCGAACCTGCCGCCGCCCGACCCCGTTTCTCCATCGAAGCCGTGATCCCCGATCGCCATCCTACCGAGAGGTCGCCATGAGCACCGCCGTCGCCCAGCGTCGCCGATCCGTCGAGGAGTACCTGGAACTCGACGCCGACGCCGAAGACCTCCGTTATGAGTACCTCGACGGGCGCGTGTGGGCCCTTGCCGGGGCCACGCCGTCACACAATCTCGTGAAGGACAACATTCGGACTGAGCTTCACACCGACCTGCGCTCCCGAGGGTGCCGCAGTTTCACGTCCGACCAACGCGTCAAAGTCAGCGAGACCCGATACGTCTACCCCGACGTGGTCGTCCTGTGCGGCCCGCCCGAGTACACCGACGAGGCACCGCCCGCGCTCGTAAACCCCGAGCTGATTGTGGAGGTGACCTCGCCCTCCACGGCTGACCGCGACCATCAGGACAAGCTCGACGCGTACCTCCAGCTCGATAGTCTCCAGGAATACTGGATTGCCTCCCCCTCTCGGGTCCTGATCACGCAGTACGTCCGCCAGGGCGACGACTGGGTCGTCCGTTCCGTGCGGAACCGCGACGCAACGCTCCACTGTGAGGCGCTGGACGTGACACTGAGCCTGGACGACCTCTACGCCCTGGTGGACATCGAGCAGACGGCCCCGGATGAGGAAAAAGACGAGACGTAACCCCCCCGATCGTTCCGCATTCACTCGCACCAATCAGTTTCCCCGTCATGGAGCCAATCGAGAACCGCGTCGCGCAGGGTGAGATTGAGGTTTTCAACCTCACCGACCTGTGGGACGACGCCCCGATCACCGAGTTCGACATCAGCCAGTTCCTCGTCGAGGGCCTGATGCTGAAGGAAAAGGAGTTCCGGGCGGACGTGGACGACCACGACTGGTCGCAGTACGAGGGGGAGCACGTGGCCCTCTACTGCTCCACCGAGGCCATCGTACCGACCTGGGGCTACATGCTCATCGCCTCGGAGCTTCACGACACGGCACGCTCCACTACCATCGGTCGGACGGACGATCTCCTGCGCGAGTACTTTACGGCGGCTCTTGCGGACGAGGACTGGTCGCACTACGAAGACAAGCCCGTCGTCATCAAGGGCTGCGGAGACGAGGTGGTGCCGGAGATGGCTTACGTCCACGCCACTCAGAAGCTGCAGGCCGTGGCCCGGAAGCTGATGTACGGCGAGCCCTGCTCCTCCGTCCCCCTGTGGCGCCGACCGCAGAACGAGGACGATAAGCCGGACGCCGAGGCCGTGGGCGTGAAGAAGCCCGATCTGCCCAGTCCGAACGCCTGAGTGGTCCTGTTGGCCCAATCATCGCTGACCCGCCGACGGTCCGAGTTGGGAAAATGCTTCTTCCTTGACGCCAAACTGTCCGTCATGCAGATCAACCTGTCCGACCAGATCATTCTCGTCACCGGGGCGAGTCGGGGCATCGGTCGGGCCACCGCCGAGGCGCTCGCCGACGCCGGCGCGACCGTAGCTGTCCACTATGGCCGTAGCGCCGATGCAGCGGACGAGGTGGTTGCAATCTGCGGCGAGGCGGCCCACGCTTTCCAGGCGGACCTGTCGTCGCTCGACGCGACCGACGCACTAGTCGACCGGGTCCTCGACATGTACGGGCGACTCGACACACTGGTGCTGAACGCTGGCGTGGCCCGCTCCACGCCCCTCGACGCGGACACGGCGGAGTGGGAGGACGACTGGAACGAGACGATGCACGTCAACCTCCGAGCCCCCGAACTCTTGTCCCGACATGCCCTCGACCACTTCCAATCCCGCGAGCCATCGGGGGGACGCATCATCAGCGTCGCCTCCCGCGCCGCCTTCCGGGGCGACACGCCCGACTACATGACCTACGCCGCATCGAAGGCCGGCCTCGTAGCCCTCACCCGCTCCATCGCCCGCAGCTTCGGCGACGACGACGTGACGGCGTTCACCCTTGCTCCCGGCTTCACCCGTACCGACATGGCCCAGGACTTCATCGACGAGTACGGGGCGGAGCACGCCACGAGCGACCTCGCGCTCAACCAGCTCACCGAGCCCGCCGACGTGGCCGCATTCGCCACTTTCCTGGCCAGCGGCCAGGCCGACCACGCCACCGGCACCACCATCGACGTCAACGCCGGCAGCTACGTGCATTGAGTTCACTTTGGCGTGCACTGGACTGCCTCCTCCCATCAGGGCAGCTGGAAAGAGGCCCTCTTTAAAAACTCAGCCACAGTTTCGTTGAATGCCCGCGGCCGTTCAACGGGTAGCGCATGGCGAGCATCGTCCACGACAGCGAGCTCAGCATTGGGGATTTGAGCTGCGATTCGCTCTTTTGCCGACACGGGAGTGTAGTCTTTGTCCGACGCAACGAGCAGCGTGGCCACGTCGATGCGATCAAGTCGATCCGTAACACTCCACCGCATGATTGCGTCCATCGACCAGAGATAAGCCTGCTTGTCATTTTGGGCCCAGCGACGGACAAACGTGCGCCGGAGATTCTCCTGACCTGGCTTCACGAACAGCCGTCGGGCAAGGATCTGGCCCACGCGCCGCATGCCGAGCACCTGTACGGCCAACCGGCGCGAGACATAGAACCACACGTCGTGCCATGTGTGGAGCCGCATGTCGGCCACGCTGTTGACGACGACGAGACTGCGCACGAGCCGAGGCGCACCGGCGGCCAGTTCGAAGGCCACCATGCCCCCCATTGACAGCCCCATCACGTGGACGGGCGCCGCCGCTCGTCTACGCAGGAAAACAGCGACATCTCGTGCAAACTGCGCGATGGAGTAGGGGCCGTCGCCTCGTTCGGAACGACCGTGGCCCCGAAGGTCGATCCGAAGCACCCGGTAGTGTTTAGCGAAGTAATCGACCTGAGCCGCCCAGTCTCGACCGCTCGATCCCAAACCGTGCACGAGCAGGAGCGGCGGTCCATCCCCTCGCTCGCTCCAGTAAAGACGTGTGCCATCGACCTCACAATACGGCATGCCGGACTTTTTTCCTCGGAGACCCAGAGCATGGACACGTATTCTCCTGCTCAACTCACCGTTCCGTCGCTACTTCCACCGCTATCAGTCGTTCAGCCGGAGCATTTTGCCGTTCCCCGCTACGGCCCGCCTAGTCCGTCCTCGGGCTGCCTCGTCGTAGGCGCCGAGGCCTCTTGTCCGTTGAAAATGCGTGGATTGAGCTCGAAAACGCCCCTCTCGGCCCGGAACCTGGGATCAAATGATAACGCAGTGCGTCAAAATATCAGAGAGTTTTGACGCAATGCGTTACGAATGAAATCCCGCGGTCCTCCCATGGCTCGACGAATCAAGCGCTACGACAACCGCAAGCTGTACGACACTGAAACAAGCGAGTACGTGTCGCTGAGCGACATCGCTGATTTCGTTCGGCGTGGCGAGACGGTTGAGGTCGTGGACAATGCAACGGGGGAGGACATTACGGCACAGACCCTCACCCAGATTATTTTGGAAGAGGGCAAAGAGGGACATGAGGTGATCTCATCGGATCTCTTGCACACCCTTCTGCGCCGCAGTGGAGAGGTCCTCGACAGTGGACTGGATCAAATCCGCTCGACAGTTGACGATCTGGTGCAGAGCTCGTTCGGCCAACTCAAACAGCTCGTGCAGAGCCCCCGCAAGCACGAGCTCGACGAGCTTCGTCAACAACTGCGTCGACTGGAGCATCGGCTCTCCATTTTGCTGGACGACCTCGACGAGCAACGGTCCAACTCTTCGGGCTTTCAGTCCTATTCCCCCGAAGACCTGGACCGCTCTGCCTCCCCGGAACCGTCCGACCGAGGCTCGCGGGAGTAAGTCAACCTGCTCATTCTCACTCATTCCTCCACAACCAACCCATACACGCCATGACGACTGAACAGAATTCCTCTCATTCCGAAAGCTTGCAGGACGAATTGACCGAGCGCGGCCGCGATGTGTGGCTCGCTGGACTCGGAGCCCTGGCCACCGTCGAGGAGGAGGGCACTAAGCTCTTTAACCGCCTCGTCGACCGGGGCCAGGAGTTCGAGAAAGAGCGCCGTCACAAGCTCGAGGAGGCCAAAGAAGCGGTCCGCGAGCAGAGTGATGAGGCCCTTGCCCAGCTCGAAGAGGCAGGCGAAGAGACGCAATCGGTGCTCTCGCAGTCCGTGAGTTCAGCCCTTGAGCGCTTCGGCGTTCCTACACGCAAAGAAGTGGATGACCTGGTGGACAAAGTGGATCACCTGTCTCAGCAGGTCGAGGAGCTCTCGGACCACCTGTCCGAAGACGAAAACGCCTCCGAATCCTCCGACGCGGCGTAGGGGCCCTTCGCTCCGGTCCGCACTCAGGGAGCCCCGACGGATGGGGCTCCTTTTCTTCGGACATTTCGCAGCATGGGTCAGTGCCGACCTGGAAACGCTTCCGGGGGGGAATGAATACTGCGAACAAGTCCTATGGATGAACTTACTCCCCCATGACGTCGCCAGCTGAAGCTTCCCGTCGCGGCACGCTTGGCCTCGCCTCCGCGGGTGGAGTCATCGAGGGCGCGATCTACGAGATCGGCGCCCTCTGCGCGCTCGACGAGGCCGTCGAGGGGGCCACCCTTCACGACTTGGATGTCTACGTGGGGGTGAGCTCCGGAGCCCTCGTCTCGGGTCTGCTGGCAAGCGGCGTACCGGCCCGTACACTCAGTCGGGCCGTCGTTTCGGAATCTCCTGACACGAGTTTAAACCTGGAGCCAGAAGTTCTTTTTCGTCCGGCAGTACGCGAATACGCCGGACGGTTGCAGCGTATCCCGAAGGCTCTGTTCTCCTCACTCCGGTATTATCTTTCAAATCCGGGAGATCTTTCACTCTTGGGTCTCCTCGCCACCTTTGGGTCACTTGTCCCCACGGGACTCTTCACCAATGCCCCCCTCGAACGCTTTCTCGCCGAGGCCCTCACCACGGGGGGGCGTACCAACGACTTTCGTCAGTTGGAACGGGAGTTGTTCGTGGTGGCCATGAACCTCGACTCTGCCGACGTCACCGTGTTCGGCAAACCCGACTACGATCACGTCCCCATCTCGTCGGCCATCCAGGCCTCCACGGCCCTCCCCGGGCTGTACACCCCCGTCGAAATTGACGGACAGTACTACATTGACGGCGTGGCACGCCGCACCGTTCACGCAAGCGTGGGCCTCAACGCCGGTGCCGACCTGCTCTTCTGTATCAATCCCATTGTGCCGATCAACGTCCAACTCGAACAGCACGCGGACCGGCTGTTGAACGATCGGCGGAACGGGAACGAACGGACCGTGGGAAACGAGACATCCCTTGCAGATCGGGGCCTCCCGACGGTCCTCTCACAAACCTTCCGGGCCATCGTCGACTCCCGCAAGCGTACCGGGTTTAAGAAATACGAGCACACCCATCCCGAAGCCGACCTCATCCTCATTGAGCCGGAGTGCGACGACACGAGCCTGTTCTTTACCAACATCTTCAGCTTCAAAAACCGGCACGACGTCTGTGAGCACGCCTATCAGGCAACCCGCCGGCACCTGCGCAGTCGCGCGAGCGAACTTCGGCCCATTCTGGAACGGCACGACCTCTCGCTACGCCTCGACGTTCTCGACGACGAGACCCGCACGCTGTACGAAACTCCTCTTCCCAAGCAGCCAGAGAACCAGTCGGACGACGAGTGGAGTCCATCCCCCTCGATGACGGAGGTCCTAAATGAGACCCGGGAGACCCTGGACCGCCTCGACGGCCTTCTCGACCGCCTCCACGCCCACACGGTTAGCACTTCTCCATCCGGCAACGACCATTCGCAACAGCATTCGTAATCGGTCCCCGTCCTCCTTTCTATCGGGCCCATATTGCGAGCCCGCTCCCCATCACGAAGAGCGGAATCGAGAGCCAGAGCGCTCCCCCCTGTACGGCAGCAATGACCCCTCCTACAATGCAGGACCCGGCAATGACGCTATTCCGCAGCCCAGCGAAGGAATCGCTAGGGGGGTGGTCGGTCAGAGATTTCTCAAGGCGCGAGACCCCCGAAGTGAGAAGTTGCGGGAGCTTCAGCGCCACGTCGACCAGTTCCGGCGCGTTGCCGAGCATTTCCGAGCCCAGGGCCAGAGGGTTAAACCGCTCCCGAAAGATGCGCTGTACGTGGCGACGCGACACCGCAACGACGTCAAGATCCGGGTCGAGGGTCCGCCCTACGCCCTCGAAGGTGACGAGCGCCTTCACCATCAGCGTCATCTCCACCGGAAAGAAAATGCGGTACTGTGCCCCCAGACTCAGCGATTGCAGAATCACCTGAGCGAGGCTAATCGACCCCTGCTTGCTGCGCATTAAGAAGTGTCGGGCCATGTCCGACACCGCCCGTTGGAAGCCTTGTGGGTCTCCTCCCTCTCCCACCCGGGCCATGTCGAGGAGGTAGCGAGCTGCGTTTTCCACGTCGCCCCGCACCAGAGCGTAGTAGTAGTACAACATACGCCGCTTGAGGTCGGCCCGAAAGCGCCCAACCATTCCGAGGTCAATGAACCCGATCTGCAGATCCTCGGCCTGCTCCCCAGGAAGAATCTTCATATTTCCCGCGTGCAGGTCGGCGTGAAAGAAACCGTCTTTGTAAAGCATGCGAATGATGGCCGATGCTCCGAGATCAACGACTCGCTTTCGCTCGGCCTCGCTCATTTCGAGAACGGCCTGCGAGTTGGGCCGGATTCCTCCTAGGTACTCCATCGTGAGCACATCGGCCGTGCTCAACTCCCGGTACACGTCCGGAAACACGATGCCGGGTACGTCTTGAAAGTTGGCCGAAAAGATTTCCGCGTGGTCGGCCTCGTAATCGAAGTCGATCTCCCGTTTCGTGTAGGCGCTGAACTCCTCGATGATCTGCTTCGGTTGGTAGCGCGGCAGCAGCCACTGCAAAAACCCGCCGAAGAGCTCTAGGAGCTTCAAATCGGAGGTCACGACATCCCGAATGCCCGGCTTAATGACCTTCACCACCACGTCGTCTCCGTCGTGGGTAGTGGCGCGGTGAACTTGCGCAATGGAGGCGGCCCCTAAGGGATCGGGATCGATCGACTGAAAGAGAATATCGACCGAGTCGTCCAACTCTCGCTCAATAATTTCCTGGACCTGATCGTAGGGGATCGGTGGCAGGTGGTCCATTAAGCTGTCGAGTTCCCGCGTAATCGCCTCGGGCAGGAGATCTTCCCGGATGGCCATAATTTGCCCCAGTTTCGTAAAGGTGGGGCCGAGGATTTCAAGTCGGCGTCGGAGCTGTCTCGGAAAGGGAAGGTCCCGCAGGTCGCTGCGGACAAACGGTGTCAATACTGCCGCCAGCATTCGCTTCCCAATCGACCGGAGACCGGTTGTCTGCACCTCGGGCAGCGATCGGACGTACGCGATGTGGCCGCCCATCAAAAGCCCCGCAACGTGCCGCCAAACCGTAAAGAAACGTCGGAATGCTCCCCGGTAGGGAGCCAGCGGATCAAAATCGTTGAAGGACGAGGACTGAGCCGAAGATGATCCCTCCGACGACGCCACCGGAGATTCCGGGGCATCGTCTTCCCCAGACAGATCCGTCCGAAGCTCGTCGGCAATTTCTCCTTCTCCGTCCGATGAAGCAGGAGCCGGCTCACCGTCCGATCGTCTCCCAGACAGAGGTTCTCCTTCCGTCTCGGTGGCGGACGCCGAAGATGTGGAATCGGACGTGCCCATCTTAGAGAATTAACTCGTAGAGAGACCGGCTCCGCCTCAAAAGGAAACGGGCCGAGGCCAGATTTTAGGACATGTACCCAAGCACTCCCGAATGGTTGTCACGGGATAAACGCACTGGACAGACGAGAAACCAATGTGGCAAACGCACGGTGTAGACAACAAAAAAGGGACGCCGCTGCAATCGCAACGGCGTCCCTGAAAAAGAATCCTGGCGACGTCCTACTCTACCGGCCAAACGCCAGTACCATCGGCGCTACGGGACTTAACTTCTCTGTTCGAAATGAGAAGAGGTGTTTCCCCCGTGCTATAATCACCAGGAAACTCGTTGCTGGCATATTGGCCAGCGAAATGTCTGACATGATGGAGATCACGCCGCACTCTCGAATATTATCGAGATGCGAACAATGTTCGCGCCTGTGATGGCATGTACAAAATAGGGGTGTTAAGCCTTATGGGTAATTAGTACGGCTCGGCTAAATGTATTGCTACGCTTACACCTGCCGCCTATCTACGTCCTCGTCTCGAACGACCCATGGGGGAGACCCAGTCTTGCGGAGGGCTTGGCGCTTAGATGCTTTCAGCGCTTATCCCTT